>NZ_CP159981.1:1500000-1800000 GCF_041380365.1 Buchananella sp. 14KM1171
CCGAGGCAAGCTGGAAGTGGTGGTGGTCCACCGGGCCAAGTGGAACGACTGGGGCCTGCCCAAGGGCAAGCTGGAACCCGGCGAGGGACTAGCCGAGTGCGCGGTGCGGGAGGTGGCCGAGGAGACCGGCCTGCTGGTCCAGCTGGGGCAGCGCCTGGAGCCCGTGCGCTACCAGCTGGGCGACGGGCGCTGGAAGCAGTCCACCTACTGGGTGGCCCGCGAGGTGGGGGAGGACCACCCCGCCCTCAACGGCCGCACCGTGCCGCTGCGCGCCCCCAAGAGCGAGATCGACAAGGTCGAGTGGCTCACCGTGAAGGAAGCCAAGGCCCGCCTGACCTACCCCCACGACCGGGACCGCCTGGACGAGGTGGCCGACCTCTACGCCGACGACCGCCTGGACACCTGGACCCTGGTGATCGCCCGCCACGCCCGCGCCGTCAAACGGCACGCCTGGAAGCCCGGCACCGAGCACGACCGCCCGCTGACCAAGGCGGGCCGGGAGCAGACCCGGGCGCTGGTGCCCCTGCTCTCCGCCTTCGGGATCCGCAACCTGATCTCCTCCCCGTGGGAGCGGTGCGCGGCCACCCTGGCCCCCTACGCCAATACCACCGGCATCCCCATCGACTTTCGCGCGGAACTCACCGAGGCCGCCCATAAGGAACGTAGCGCCCCCGTGGCGCGCCTTGTCAGGGCCCAGATCCTGCGCCGCGACGAGCCCTTCGCCCTGTGCACCCATCGCCCGGTGCTGCCCACCGTCCTCGACGAGGTGCTGGACAAGGCGCCCGGGCGGGTGCGCCGCTCCCTGCGCCTGGAAGACCCCTACCTGCGCCCCGGCGAATGCCTGGTGCTGCACATGGTGCGCCGCAAGCGCGGCGCCGTGGTGGTTGCCGCCGAGTACCTGCGCGCCGGCAAGGTCAAGCCCTAGCCCAGATGTGAGGAGCGCCTAAAGCCGTTAACCCTCCGTTAACCGGCAAGGAGCGCACCGGTCAGATAGCGGCCCTAGCTTGGGGAGCAGGCCAGGCAACAACAGAGCCTGGCCGCTACCCGACAGGATGGAAGCTAACGTGACCCTCAACCGTCGCCTGGCCGCAGCGGCAGCCCTCAGCGCGTTGACGCTGGGCCTGGCCGCCTGCGGAGCCTCCACCCGCCCCGCCGACGGCAGCCTGCACGCAGACATCTCCGGCGCGGGAGCCTCCTCCCAGGGCAAGGCCCAAGAGGCCTGGTTCGACACGTTCATGGTGGCAAACGACCACGTCATCATCACCTACAACCCGGTCGGCTCCGGCGGCGGCCGCCAACAGTTCATGGCCGGCGCCGTGGACTTCACCGGCTCCGACGCCCCCCTCAAGCCCAGCGAACTGGACCGGGCCAGGGCGCGCTGCCTGGGCACGGAGGCGCTCGAGCTGCCCCTCTACATCTCCCCGATCGCGGTGTTCTACAACGTGCCCGGCTTCGCGGCAGACAATCACA
Organism: Buchananella sp. 14KM1171; assembly: GCF_041380365.1. Classification (NCBI taxonomy): domain Bacteria; kingdom Bacillati; phylum Actinomycetota; class Actinomycetes; order Actinomycetales; family Actinomycetaceae; genus Buchananella; species Buchananella felis. Next base: position 1,501,471 of record NZ_CP159981.1, read on the forward strand.
TCAACATGTCCCCGGACGTGATCGCCGACGTCTTCAACGGCACCATCACCAGCTGGGACGACGCCCGCATCGCCGCCCTCAACCCCGGTGCCGCCCTGCCGAAGCTGAAGATCGTGCCCGTGCACCGCTCCGACGAGTCCGGCACCACCAAGAACTTCCAGGCATACCTGGCCAAGGTGGCGCCCACCCAGTGGCCCCACAAGGCGGAGGAGACCTGGCCCATCGAGGGCGGCCAGTCCGGCGACGGCACCTCCGGCATGGTCGCCACCGTGGCCGCCGCGAGCGGAGCCATCGGGTACGCCGACGCCTCCCGCGTCACCCCCGAACTCGGCACCGTCGCGGTCGGGGCCGACGGCCACTTCACCCCCTTCACCGCGCAGGCCGCCGCAGCGACCATCGACGCCTCCGAACTGGCCGACGACGCCACCGACCTGCGCCTGGTCTACGACCTGCGCACCGACGTGCCGGGCACCTACCCGATCGTCCTGGTCTCATACCTCATCGCCTGCTCCCGGTACGAAGACCCGGACGTGGCCGCCACCGTCAAGGCATACCTCGCCTTCATCGCCTCCGAGGAAGGCCAACAGATCGCCGCAGACCCGAACGTGGCCGGCGCCGCCCCCATCTCGCCCGCCCTGCGCGCCAAGGTCGATGCAGCCATCGCCCAGATAGTCACCGACTAGCCCCGGCCCCGCACCGGCCCGGTCCGCCGCGAGGAAACCGGCGAAACCGCACCGGCAAGGGCGCACAAAGGCCGCGCTGAGCGGGGCAGCCCCCCGGCAGCGTCGGACACCACCAGACCACAACGCAGCAAACAGCAAGGAGAACGCATGGCAGCCGAACAGGCGCCAAACGTCGCCAGCCAACTGGGCAAGAAGGCCCCAGGGCGCGTCGGAAACCAACTGTTCGCGGGAATCTCATACTCCGCCGGCATCGTCATCATGATCGTGCTGGCGGCAGTGGCCGGCTTCCTGCTGTGGAGCTCCTGGGACGCGCTGACCGCAGACCGGCAGGCCCTGGCAGAGGTCGGGTTCATGCGCGGCAAGAGCTTCTGGGCCTACGTGGCCCCGCTCGTCTTCGGCACCCTCCTGGCCGCCGCCCTCGCCCTGCTCATCGCCGTGCCGCTCTCCACCGGCGTGGCCCTGTTCATCTCCCACTACGCCCCGCGCCGCCTAGCGCAGGCGCTCGGCTACCTGGTGGACCTGCTGGCCGCCATCCCCTCCGTCATCTACGGCCTGTGGGGCTTCCTGTGGCTGCGCCCCCTCATGGAACCCGTCTACCAGTGGCTCACCGACAACCTGGGATTCATCCCCCTGTTTGCGGGCTACTCCGCCCCCGGCAAGAACATCCTCACCGGCGGGCTGGTGCTGGCGGTCATGATCCTGCCCATCATCACCGCCACCATGCGAGAAGTCTTCCTGCAAACCCCGCGCCTCCAAGAGGAAGCCTCCCTGGCCCTCGGCGCCACCCGCTTCGAGATGATCCGCCAGACCGTGCTGCCCTTCGGGCGTTCCGGCATGATCTCCGCCTCCATGCTCGGGCTCGGGCGCGCACTGGGTGAAACCATGGCCGTGCTGATGATCCTCTCCCCGGGCGCCTTCATTAACCTCAACATCCTCCAGGCCGGGCAGCACCAGACCATCGCCGCGAACATCGCCGCCCAGTTCCGCGAGGCATTCGGCTTGTCCCGCTCCGTCCTGTTCGCCTCCGGCCTGGTCCTGTTCGTCCTCACCTTCGCCGTCAACATGCTGGCCCGCTGGATCATCGCGCGCCGCGCCGAGTTCTCTGGAGCAAACGCATGAGCGCCGCCGTGCTGACCGAATCGACCATGAAGCCTAGGCGCCTGCCCAAGTGGACCTGGGCGGCGGTGGCCGGTGCCAGCGCCGCCACAGTCGGGTTCGGGGCGCTCGCCGCCGGCGGGCTCAACCCGCTCGCCGCGCTCGCCCTGACCGGCCTGCTCTACCTGGTGGTCATGACCGGCGCCTCCTGGATCGTCGAGGGCCGCCGGTGGGGCACCAACACGCTCGTCACCACCCTCGTGGTCTTCGCGTTCATCGCCGTGATGATCCCCCTGGTCTCCCTGGTATGGACCGTGGCCGCCGACGGCATCAAGGCCCTGTCCTGGGACTTCTTCACCGAGGACATGAAGGGCGTGCGCGGCGGCGAAGCCCCCGGCATCGGCCACGCCATCCTGGGCACCCTGTGGGTCACCCTGCTGGCCTCCGCCATCTCCGTGCCGCTCGGCATCCTCACCGCCGTCTACCTGGTCGAGTACGGGCGCGGCTGGGTGGCCCGCACCGTCACCTTCCTCACCGACGTCATGACGGGCATCCCCTCCATCGTGGCCGGCCTGTTCGCCTTCACCCTGATCTCGCTGCTGTTCGGGCCGCGCTACCAGTCCGCCGCCATCGGCGCCATCGCCCTCTCCCTGCTGATGACCCCGGTGGTGATCCGCTCCGTGGAGGAAATGCTGCGCCTAGTGCCAAACGACCTGCGCGAGGCCGCCTACGCCCTCGGCGTCCCCAAGTGGCTCACCATCATCAAGGTCGTGCTGCGCACCGCAGTTGCCGGCATCACCACCGGCGTCATGATCGCCGTGGCCCGCGTGATCGGCGAGACCGCGCCCCTGCTGCTGACCGTCAAACTCGCCACCGCCTACAACCTCAACCCCTTTGACGGTGCCATGGCCACCCTGCCCGTCTTCGTCTACGACCGCTACAACAAGGGCCAGGCCGACGACCTCGCCCTCGCCTGGGGTGGCGCCCTCACCCTGATCATCATCGTCATGCTGCTAAACCTCGTGGCACGCCTGATTTCCCGCGCCTTCTCACCCAAGGGCGCCCGGTGATGAGGCCGCTTCCGGTGGCCGACGTCGCCGCCCCGGCCGCCCCGCGAACCGCGCTGTTGCTCGGGGCGGCCGGCGGGGCGTCGGCCAATTCGCACGCCGCGCTGCTGCACGGAGCGCTGTTTCTCGGGGCGGCCGGCGGGGCGTCGGCCCCAGCGTCAGGTCGGTGTGCGGCCGCGCGCGCGTGCAGGCCAGTGCCCCAACCCCCACGTTCCCCCCACCCCGCATCGTCCCGAAAGGCGAAGTAACAATGTCCAAGCGAATCGACGTTCGAGGCGAGAACATCTACTACGGCAACTTCCTGGCCGTGAAGGACGTCAACATCTCCATCGAACCGCGCCACGTCACCGCCCTGATTGGCCCGTCCGGCTGCGGCAAGTCCACCTTCCTGCGCACCCTGAACCGGATGCACGAGGTCATCCCCGGCGCGCGCGTCGAGGGCGAGGTGATCGTGGACGGAATCAACCTCTACGACCCGTCAGTGGATGCCGTGCAGGTGCGCCGCACCATCGGGATGGTCTTCCAGCGGCCCAACCCCTTCCCCACCATGTCCATCGCGGACAACGTGCTGGCCGGCGCCAAGCTCAACAATCGCCGCATGCGCAAGTCCGAGGCAGAGGAGCTGGTGGAAACCTCCCTGCGTGGGGCCAACCTGTGGAACGAGGTCAAGGACCGCCTGGACCGGCCCGGCTCCTCGCTGTCCGGCGGGCAGCAGCAGCGCCTGTGTATCGCGCGCGCCATCGCGGTCAAGCCCGAGGTGTTGCTGATGGATGAGCCCTGCTCCGCGCTCGACCCGATCTCCACTCTCGCGATCGAGGACCTGATCCACGAGCTGAAGGAGAACTACACGATCGTGATCGTCACCCACAACATGCAGCAGGCCGCGCGCGTCTCCGGCACCACCGGGTTCTTCAACCTGGAGGCCACGGGCAAGCCCGGGCAGCTGGTGGAGGTGGGGCCCACCGACGTCATGTTCTCCAACCCCTCCAACAAGGCCACCGAGGACTACATCTCGGGTCGCTTCGGCTGATCCGCGCGGCGGGGGCTGCGTGCGCAACCCGTTGAGGGCTTAGTGCTCCTATTGCGCGGTTGGTGCACCAGTTGAGGGGTTGGTGGACCTCTTGAGGGGTTACCCGGGCGGGTAGCCCCTCAACTGGTCGCGTAACCCTACAACCGGAGCGCTAAGCCCTCGAAGGGTCGCAGAAGCCCACAACCGGTTGCGCAGGTCCCACGCCGCCCGCGGCGGTGCGGAGCGCGGGTGCGAGAGCCCAAGGGTGGCGCGGAAGAGCCCGGGTTTTGCCGCAGAGAGCAGTTGGTCCCCGCAGGTGAAACCTGCGGGGACCAACCACATCAGCTACCGGCATACCCCAGGCATTTGAGAGCGGCCCAGTCAGACCGCGAGCGTGTTGGCCAGGATCCAGTAGAGACCGGCGGCCACCGCAGCGGAGGCCGGGATAGTCAGCACCCAGGCCATCGCGATGTTTCCGGCCACACCCCAACGCACGGCGGACAGGCGGCGCGTGGCGCCCACGCCCATGATGCCGGCGGTGATCGTGTGGGTGGTGGAGACCGGGGCGTGGAACACGTAGGCGGCGGTGTAGAGAACACCGGAGGCCACGCCCTCGGCCACGAAGCCGCGGGCCGGGTCCAGCTCGATCACCTTGCGGCCCAGCGTGCGCATGATGCGCCAGCCACCCGCGTAGGTACCGGCGGAGATCGCCAGCGCAGCAGCGATCTTCACCCACAGCGGCACCACGATCTCACCGGAGGCGTCGAACACCTGGTGGTGGTGGCCGTAGCCGCCCGCGATCAGGGCCATCACGATGACACCCATGGTCTTCTGCGCGTCCTGCAGGCCGTGGCCCAGCGCCATGGCGGCCGCAGAGATGGTCTGCAGCACCCGGAAGCGCTTGTTGGTCTTGTGGTAGGGCAGGTTGCGCACCAGCCACAGCACCAGCACCATCACGAAGTAGGCCAGCAGGAAACCGATCAGCGGCGAGGCCACCATCGGCACAACGACCTTCCAGAAGATGCCATTCCAGTGCACCTGCGTGGCGCTAGCCAGACCAGCACCGACCAGGCCACCGATCAGGGCGTGGGAGGAGGAGGACGGCAGGCCGTACCACCAGGTGATCATGTTCCACACGATCGCGCCCACCAGGGCGGCCAGGATGATCGCCAAACCGTGCACTTGCATCATCGGATCGGCGTCGGCTGTGAAGTGTTTGACGTCGATGATGCCGTCACCGATGGTCTTGGCGACCTCCGTGCCCAGCAGCGCACCGATCACGTTCATGACCGCAGCCATCAACAGTGCCGCGCGGGGCGTCAAAGCCCGCGTGGAAACCGAGGTGGCGATAGCGTTCGCGGCGTCGTGGAATCCGTTGGTGTAGTCGAAGACAAGCGCCAAAACGATGACGGTAACGACCAGCACCAGGGCTAGGTTCAGCATCACGCTTCCTTAAGTGCGATCGTCTCCACCACGTGCGCGAACTTCTCGAAGGAGTCGATGGCGGCCTCGAGCGCGCAGGTGACCTCCTTGAGCTTGATCAGCTCGATGGGGTCCTTCTCGTTCTCGAACAGGTTGCCGACGCACTTGCGGTAGACGCGGTCGCCCGCGTTCTCCAGGCGGTTGATCTCCATCCAGTACTCGCGCAGGTTGGAGGGGGTGCGCAGGTTGGGCAGCACCTCCGTCGTGATCTCCGCGCACTTCTCCACCAGGGAGACCTGCTCCACCAGCTCGGCGGGGACGCGGGAAACCTTGTAGAGGTAGAAGAACTCACCGGCTTCGTCGATCAGGTCCACGCAGTCGTCCAGCGTGGTGGCCAGGTCGGCCAGGTCGTCGCGGTCCAGCGGGGTGACGAACGTGGAATTCATGCGCTCGAACACGGCGTGAATCGCGTCGTCCGCGCCGTGCTCGGCCTCGTGCAGAGCGTCCATGAGCGCCTCGCGCTCGTGCATGTCCGCCGAGATCAGTTTCGACAGCGCAGCTGCCGCAGCAGTCAGGTGAGTTCCCACCTGGGCGTAGAGGTCAAAAAGGTGGCCGTTGGTGGGCGTTGGGCGCAATCGCACCGGAGTCTCCTTATCGCGGCATCGGGTTAACGAGCGATAGCCAAACCGGGAACGGTCGGTCCGCGCTCTCAGTATGCACCCTGGCGAGCGTGCTAAGGGAGCCCGGTTGTCCCGTGCGGCCGCGATGGAGGCGCAAGCGCGAGCGGCGAGCGGCGCATTTGGCTCTAAGCCAGGGACTTTTGGCACGTTGCTGGCCGGAGGGGGAGGGGATTGAGATTCGCCACGTTGGGTGCCCACCCGCGCCGGGACCCCTCCGGGTGGCCGGAATGAGAAAACCGCCGGAACCGCGCCGGTTCGGGGCGCATTTCCAGCGGAGGGAGCTATGGGGACGCCGGGCCGGAAGGCGCCTGTCGGCGCGTATGCCGCTCGAAGCGGCTCTAGTTGGAGCCCGGGGCTTTCGCGGCCCGACGTCACCCCAAGTGTAACCCATCACCCAAGCCGCGCTCGCGGATTGTGTGATTCAGCTCGCACCGATGGTTGGGCTGGGTTGCCCCCTATGGGACGATTGCAGGCGTGACCTCCCAATCAGCCTCCCTAGACCCGGCAGATCGCACCACCGCCCGCGGCCAGAGCGGCACCGCCGGTACGCCCACCGCCCCCCTTGGTGGGCCCCAGGTGGACGACGTTGCCCCCGCCCTCCCCCTCGCTGCGGCAGGCGGCGGGGCGGCGCTGGCAGGCGGAGGGGCGGCGGAGGCGTCGTCGGACACCAAGGAAAGTCAGGGGGGCGTGCACGTGACGGTGGAGCGGCCGCGACTACGGGCGGCAAACGTCAGCCGTCTAGCCAGCGACGCCACCAGCCTCGAAGCGAACTTCGGCACGCGCCCGGGGGTGACCATCGCGCTGGTTTCGGCCGCGATCGCGCTGGCCTTCGCCTATATCTCCACGCGCCTGCCGCAGCGAATGGAGGCCTACCCGACCTTCGCGCTGCTGGCATCGCTGGCCTACGGCTGGCCCTCGCTCATCGGCATCCCCAGCCGGCGCGGCGGCCCACTGGTCATCGCGTTCTCCGGGCTTTCGGCCATCATCCTGCTGCAGCTCACCGGCAACTACGCGTGGAGCGTGGTGGTGATGGGCTTCGCGCTCATCGCGGCGTTCATCCACCAGATGGCGCGCGAGGGTGGCCGGCCGGGCCTGGTGGAGTCGGTGGCGGGGATCGTCACCGGTGCGCTCATCGCGCTGGCGGGCACCGGCTGGCTGGCGTTGACGACGTCGGCGGCCATGCTGCCCTTCGTTGGGGTGGGCGGGATCAGCCTGGCGGCGGCCGGCCTGGTCACCGCGATCCCCGGCAACTGGACCACTCGCCTGGCCGCCTGCACCCTGGCCGCCGTGGGCGGGGCTTACGGGGCGAGCCGATGGCTGCTGCCGCTGAGCGCGGGGGAGCACCTGTTCGTGGGCGGGCTGCTGGGCCTGCTGGTGGGATTGACCGTCGCGTTCGTTCGCCTGGCGGCCTGGCCCGCCCTGCTTAACCGCGAGGGCGGGCTGCGCCTGCACCGCGCCGAGCTGGCCGCCTACGCCCTGCCCGTCATGCTCACCGGCGTGGTGGTCTACGCGGTGGCGCGGGTGCTGGTCGGGTAGCGGCCGGGGCGGCCCGAGGGCGGTGAGGCCGGGGTCGGTGAGGCCGGGGGTTGGCCCGGGGGCGATGTGGCCCGGGGTCGGTGAGGCCGGCAAACACTGCGCCGGCGCCTGCCCGCCCCGGCACGGCCGCGACGGCGCGAGTAGGCTTGGTGCCATGACTCTTTCTCTTCCTGACGGCCTGGCTCCCGAGGTCTACCCGCTGGCTTGGCTGGTGGGTTCCTGGCAGGGATTCGGTGAACTCGCCTACCCCGGCATCGACGCCGGCCTGGTGATTCACGAGATGACCTTCGACCACGACGGCGGCCCCTACCTGCGCCAGACGTGGACCACCTGGACCACGCGCCCCGAGGGCGCCGAGCGCCTGCGCGGATCCACCGGCGCGGTGCGGGTGGACGTCACCGGCGCGCAGGGGTACGCGCACCTGGAGAAGGACCAGATCTGGTTCACCGAAACCACCTACTGGCGCTGCCTGCCGGGCCAGGAGGTGGAAGCCCCCGAGGGAGGCGGCGCGGGCGTGGAGGCCCCCATCGCCGCCCTGGAGCTGGTCAGCGCCGACCCGGCCGGCCACGCCGCCACATGGCGCGGCGCCGCGCAGGGCCCGCGCATCGAGGTGGCCACGATCGAGGTGGCCGGCACCCCGCAGGCCGCCGTGGTCGAGTCGGTGCGCCGCCACTACGGGCTGGTGAACTCCGAGCTGATGGTGGTCGGTTACATGGCGGCCTTCGGCCAGGAGGAGCAGGCCTACTTCTCCGGGCGCATGGCCCGCGTGGCCGAGTAGGCGCGCCGTCGTGAGCGTTGCGGTTGCCGCCGAGTCGATCGGCGCGGCGGGGGCGCGTGCCCTGGGGCAGGGCGCGGTCCGGCTGGATGGCGCGATAGCGCACTACGGCAACGTCGCCGGAGAGTACCGTGCCCTGTGCGCGGGGCGTGCCCTGGTGGACCTGGGGCACATGGAGGTGCTGACCGTCAGCGGCCCCGACCGCCTGAGCTGGCTGACCACCCTGTCCACCCAGGACGTGCGCGCCCTTGCCCCCGGGCAGAGCCGCGAGCTGCTGATCCTGGACCCGAACGGGCGCGTGGAGCACGCCGCCTTCGTACTGGACGACGCCACCACCACCTACCTCGTGCTGGACGCCGGCCGCGCCGCCGCCTGCGCCGACTTCCTTGCCTCCATGCGTTTCATGCTGCGCGTCGAGGTGGAAGCGCGCCCCGACCTGCGCGCCGTGGGGGCCGCCCTCCACCTGGATTTCGTGGCCGACGTTGCCGCCGGTGTGGCCGACGTTGCCGCCGGCGCCCCTGTCGGCGTGGCGGGAGGTGGCGAGGCCGGTGCAGGCACCGGCGAGCGGCTGCGTCTGGCCCTGCGCTCCCTGCTGGAGCGGGCCACCGGCAGCTCCCTGGTGTGGGTGGACCCCTGGCCGGGGCCCGACCCGCGCTCCGCGACCTACTACGCCGGGGCCCACCCGGGCGAGCAGAGCGCCGTAGGCCTGGCCCTGGTGGGCGCCGCCACCCCGGCCGCAGACCTGCTGGCGGCGGGCTTGGCGCCCGCAGGTTTCCTGGCCTGGGAGGACCTGCGCGTCGAGCGCTGGCGCCCCCGCCTGGGCCGCGAAGTCGACGAGCGCTGCGTGCCCCACGAGCTGGACTGGCTGCGCAGCGCCGTCCACCTGGACAAGGGCTGCTACCGAGGCCAAGAGGCAGTCGCCCGCATCGTGAACCTGGGGCGTCCTCCGCGGCGCCTGGCGTTCTTGCATCTGGACGGGGGTGAGGAAGTGCTGCCCGCCCCCGGCAGCCCGGTCCTGCCGGGCAGTGGGGACGCGGCGAGTGCTAGGCCCGTCGGTGCCGTCACCTCCGCCGTGCTGCACCCCGAGCTCGGTCCAGTGGCCCTGGCCATGCTGAAGCGCTCGGTGGCGATTGACTCCGAACTGCTGGTGCGCGCCCAGGTGCCCACCGAGGGTGGTGAGGAGGTAGTCGTGGACGTGCCCGCCACGCAGGAGGAGATCGTGAACCCGGAGGGCAAATCCTCCGCCTCCCCGGCCCAGCGCCCCGGCGCGGAACTGCGCGGGCGCTGATGCGCGCCGTGGTGACCCGGGTGCTCAGCGCCCGCGTGCTGGTGGACGGCGAGGTGGTGGGTCAGCTGCCCCGCCCCGGCCTGCTGGCCCTGGTGGGCGTCTCCACCGAGGACGCAGAGAAGGACGCCGCCTACATCGCCCGCAAGATCGCTGAACTGCGCATCCTGCCTCCCTCGTACGCGCAGCCCGGCTGCGGCGCGGACCCGGCGGAGAGCGACCGGGGCGAGGCCGGCCCCGAGGGCTGCCCTGAAGGTGATGTCGGCGCGCAGCAGGAGGACGCCTCGGCCACCGAGGTGGGCGCGCCGGTGCTCGTGGTCTCCCAGTTCACGCTCCACGCTGCCACGCGCAAGGGGCGCCGTCCGTCCTGGAGCGCGGCCGCGCGCGGGGAGGTGGCCCAGCCGATGGTCGAGCGCGTCAAGGAGCTGCTGCGCGGGCACGGGCTGCACGTGGAGAGCGGTCGCTTCGGGGCCATGATGCAGGTGGAGTCCGTCAACGACGGTCCCTTCACCCTGATCCTGGACTCCACCGACCCCCGCCGCTGAACCGAGCGCCCCGCCTTCGGGGCGGGGCGCGGCCGCCGGGCCGTCAGCTCCTATGCCGGTCGGTGCGTATCCGCCGGGCCGGATTTGGGTTCGCGCGCCCGCCGGGACGCGGGCAGGCCGGCGCGGGGCGCGCTGGGGGCGGCGGGCGGAGCGTCGTCCCTCTACAGCGCCACTTAAGGGGTGCTAAAGTGGTGGGGCAGGGTGCTTAAATGGCTGCAAATACCACGCGCTCTCGCTAGTGTGAGCTGCATAACAAATAGTGGGCCGTCGTGGCGAAAAACGGCGGCCCATCGTGACGGTCAGCCAACGGAGGAGACCATGAGCACCCCGAGCGTCCCCGCCCAGCCCAGCCACCTCGCCGCCATCGACCTGGCCGTCCAGACGGCGCGTCGGTGGGCAAAGGCCTCCGCCACCTACCCGGAGGACCGCGCCGCCCGCCTGCTGGCCGACGTGCTGGCCACCGAGGGCGGACTGGACTTCACCGTCGGCTTCGTGGACGGCGTGGTCCGCACCGAGGACATCGGCGTGGCCGCCCGCAACCTGGCCCGCCTCACCAAGCAGCGCCCCGACTTCCTGCCCGCCTGGCTGGGCATGCCCGCCTCCGCCGGCGGCAAGCTCGCCAAGCTGGCCCCCTCGGTCGTGGTCCCCATGGCGCGGCGCATCTTCCAGTCCCTAGTGGGGGACCTGGTGGTGGACGTCTCCGACGCCAAGCTCGGCGCGGCTATCGCGCGCCTGAGCGCCGGCGGGGCACGACTCAACATCAACCTGCTCGGCGAGGCCGTGCTGGGGGAGAAGGAGGCCGCCCGCCGCCTGCGCGCCGTGGAGGAGCTGCTGCGCCGCCCCGACGTGGACTACGTCTCCCTCAAGGTCTCCGCCATCTCCGGCCCGCACAACCCGTGGGGCTTCGACGAGGTGGTGGCCCAGTCCGTGGAGCGCGTGGCCCACCTCTACACCTACGCCGCCCAGGAGAGCGCCGCCGGCCGCCCCAAGTTCATCAACCTGGATATGGAGGAATACCGCGACCTGGACCTGACCATCGAGGTCTTCACCCGCCTGCTGGACCGCCCCGAGCACCTGCACCTGGAGGCCGGGATCGTGCTGCAGACCTACCTGCCCGACGCCCTGCCCGCCATGCAGCGCCTGCAGGAGTGGGCTGCGGCCCGCCGGGCACGCGGCGGGGCCGGCATCAAGGTGCGCGTCGTCAAGGGCGCCAACCTGGCCATGGAGCGCGTCGAGGCCGCCACCCACGGCTGGGAACTGGCCACCTGGCCCTCCAAGGCCCACACCGACGCCAACTACCTGCGCGTCCTGGACTGGGCCCTGACCCCCGAGCGCACCGCCAACGTGCGCCTGGGCGTGGCCGGCCACAACCTCTTCACCCTCGCCTACGCGTGGGAGCTGGCCGGGCTGCGCGGCGCGCGCGACGGCATGGAGGTGGAAATGCTCTCAGGCATGGCCACCCAGCAGGCCGAGGCCGTGCGCGCCGAGGTGGGCAACCTGCTGCTCTACGTCCCCGTCGTGCGCCCCCAGGAGTACGACGTCGCCATCGCCTACCTAGTGCGCCGCCTGGAAGAAAACTCCGCCCCGGAGAACTTCATGAGCGCCTCCTTCGACATCGCCCAGGAGGGCGCCTTTGCCGACCAGGCCGCCCGGTTCAGGCAGGCCGCCGCGATGTTCCTCCCCGAGGAGATGGACGACGCTGCCGCACCGGCCGGAGAGAGCGGGCGCGGCCACGAGCTGTGCCGCCCCAACCGGACCCAGGACCGGGGCGCCGAGACGCGGGAATCCCTGGCCGCAGCGGCGGGGCAGGCTGAGGGATGGCCCTTTGCCAACACGGCAGACACCGACCCGGCCCTGCCCGCCAACCGCGAGTGGGCCAAGGCCATCATGGGGCGCGTGCCCACCTCCCAGCTGGGCGTGGCCGGCGTGGCCGCCGCGCGCGTGGAGAGCGCGGGCGAACTGGAAGCCGTGATCGTGCGCGGGCTCGCTGCCGGGCGCGAGTGGGCCGCCCTGCCCGCCGCAGAGCGCGCCGAGGTGCTCCACCGCGTGGGTGTGGAGCTCGCGGCCCGCCGGGCCGAGCTGATCGAGGTGGCCGCCAGCGAGCTCGGCAAGGCCCTTGACCAGACCGACGTCGAGGTCAGCGAGGCCGTGGACTTCGCCCACTACTACGCCACCCAGGCGGTGCGGATGAGTGGCGCGGTGGAGGCCGACGGCGCCCGCTTCGAGCCCGCCGCCCTCACCGTGGTCACCCCGCCGTGGAACTTCCCCCTGGCCATCCCCTTCGGCGGTGTCGCGGCCGCGCTCGCGGCCGGCTCGCCCGCGATCCTCAAGCCCGCCCCCGCCGCCGTGCGCTGCGGCGCCCTGCTGGTGGAGGCCATGGAGGCGGCCGGCGTGCCGGCCGGCGTGGTACAGCTGGTGGTCCCCGACGCCGAGCGCGGCGAGGCCCTGGTGCGCGACGCGCGCGTTGCGCGCGTGGTCCTCACCGGCGCGGCCCACACCGCCCGCCTGTTCAAGAGCTGGCGGCCGGACCTGGACCTGCTGGCGGAGACCAGCGGCAAGAACGCCATCGTCGTCACCCCCGCCGCAGACCTGGACCTGGCCGTCAAGGACGTGGTGGCCAGCGCATTCGGGCACGCCGGCCAGAAGTGCTCGGCGGCCTCCCTGGTCATCCTGGTGGGCAGCGTGGCGCGCTCGCGGCGTTTCAGGGACCAGCTGATCGACGCCGTCTCCTCCCTGACCGTTGACTGGCCCACCAACCCGCTGGCCCAGATGGGGCCGCTGTCCGTGCCCCTCACGGACAAGCTGCGCTGGGGCCTAACCCGCCTGGACGGCGGGCAGAAGTGGGTACTCCAGCCCCGTAGCCTGGATGAGACCGGGCGCCTGTGGAGCCCGGGACTGCGCTCCGGGGTGCGGCCCGGCACCGAGTACCACCTGGTGGAGTACTTCGGCCCCATCCTGGGCGTCATGGCCGTGGACAGCCTGGAGGAGGCCGTGGCCGTGCAAAACGGCACCGAGTTCGGCCTCACCGCCGGACTGCACTCGCTGGACGCGCAGGAGATCGGCTACTGGCTGGACCACGTCCAGGCCGGCAACCTCTACGTCAACCGGGGCATCACCGGCGCGATCGTGCAGCGCCAGCCCTTCGGCGGCTGGAAGCGCTCTACGGTGGGCACCACCTTCAAGGCCGGCGGACCCAACTACCTCTACGGTTTCGGTCGCGTGCTGCCCGGGGACGGCGCGGGTGCGCAGGGCGGGGCCGGTGAGGACGGCGGGATCGTCGCCGGGGTGGCCGCCGGCGGGGTGGCCGCCGTTAGGGACGAGCGCCTCAAGCCCCAACTGGCGGGTCTGGTGCGGGCCGCCGAGCGCTGCGGCTACGCGGCAGGCGATGTTGCCGCCCTGCGCGAGCACTGCCTGCGCCTGACCAGGCAGTGCGAGGCGGAGTTCGACGTGCTGCACGACCCGACCGCCCTGGGCGTGGAACGCAACTACCTGCGCTACCAGCCGGCCCCGGCCTCGGTGCGAGTGGAGGCGGGGGCGAGCACGCTCGACGTGCTGCGCGTGCTGGCCGCCGCGCTTGCCGTGGGCGAGTTCGACGTGCCCGCCGGCTCCTCCGTGGCTGCCTCGCGTGGGCGCAGCGCCGCAGGGAATGCCAGCGCCGAGCAGCCGATCGAGCTCAGCCTCTCCGGGGTGCTGCCCGGCGAGCTGCGCGCCCTGCTGGCCCGCTACAAGGTGGAGGTGCGCCAGGAGGAGCACGCCGAGTACGTGGCCAGGCTGCGCTCGCGCCTGGCGGCCGCCGGTGCGCCCGCGGGTGGCGGGAGCGCCGAGGGGCTGGACGTGCGCGTCCGGCTGGTGGGTGGCAGCGCCGCCCAGCTGCAAAGCGAGCTGCGCGGCAGCATCGACCTGGCAGTGTGGGACGGCCCGGTCACCGGGCACGCGCGCATCGAGGTGCTGCCGTTCGTGCGGGAGCAGGCCGTTAGCATCACGAACCACCGCTTCGGCAACTCCACCCCGCTGTCCAAGCAGGTGCTGGCCGGGGTGCCGCGCGCCTAGCCACGGGGGCGGGCGCCGCCTAGCTGGGCGCGGGATTCGCACCGTTTTCGAAAGCGCGCGCTGGGGCGGGCAGGTTTTCACCTGCCCGCCCCGGCCTCGTAGTGCACGCGGCTGCTGGGGCTATGGGCAGGTGCTGGGAGAAGAAGGGGTGCCTAGAGCAACCGGGGGAGGCGGGGTGCGGGTGTGCGCAAACGGTTGAGGGGTTACCCAACCTATTGAGCCTTTGGTGCACCAATTGAGGGCTTGGTGCACCGGTTGAGGGGTTACCCGGCCAGGTAACCCCACGACAGGTCGCAAAACCCCGCGACAGGTGCACTAACCCCTCGACTGTTTGCGCACCTCGGCCCGGTCCCCCGGGATCCCGGGGCCGGGCCCCGGGCGGGTGTGACGCTGCTGACCGCACGGAAGTCCCGCCCGGCCTTCGGCGGAGCGGGACCGCGCGAGCGGTCCCCTCGCTATCGGTCCAGCGCACCGTGCCCCTGCCTGGGTCGGGCGAGTAGGTAGCGTCGATCAGCGCCTCTATCGCGTCGGACTGCGCCCTCGTCTGGGTCGGGCGAGTGGGCCAGTGCGATCGAGCACGCATCCCCTTAGCGCTCGCCGCCTGGCCCGCGTCCAGCCGGGCTTCGTCATGCGTACCGACAGGGTGCGGGAGGTCACCGCCGGTGGGTTCGTGCGCAAACGGTTGAGCCTTTGTTGCAGTGTTCCAGCCATTGTTGCTGCCCTTGGGCCTTTGTGTGACCTATTGAGGCGTTAATCGGCCCCATAGCGCTACAAGAGGTGCAACAAAGCCGCGACGGCTACAACAAGGGCTCAACGGGAACAACAAAGGCCCAACCGGTTGCGCAATACCGGCTGCCCGAGTCTGCGCCGGGGCGGGACGGGGTCGGCAGGTGCTCGGTAAGGCCCCGCGCAGCGGGTTAGCGGCGGGAATGCGTGTGCGGGGAGTTCGCCGTGTCACCCGGTCCCCTCGCCGAAACTTGTCAAACCACGCTGGGCCTTGTCCATAGACACCCCGCTAAGGACAAGTCTCGTGGGGTTTGGACAAGTTTCGGCGAATCGAGGAGCCGCCAGACCCGGTGGGAGCCGGCAGGCAGAAGCCGCTAAACCGAGCCCGAACACGCCGAACCTGTACACACACATCTCTGACGCTAAGCCGCAGCAGTCGACGCGCCCGCAACCGCGCAGAGCCCAAAAAGGGGCGGGGGCGGGCAGGTGGAAAACCTGCCCGCCCCTGCGGCGCACCGGGTCCAATCGCTGCGCGTGGTGTGGGCCGATCCTCGAAGGCCCGGAAGGTGGGTGTGGCGTCCCCGCCACACCCACCATTGTAGGAATGGTTCTCATTAGCGGCAAGGGTGGCGTGGGGCCGCGCCACAGCGGCGGCACCACGCGTGAAGCCCGCGAAGCCGGGGGAGGCCGGCGGTGGGCTGTGGAGTTTCGGCAGTCGGCGGTGGGCCGGGCAGCGGGGTACTGGGTGCGGTGGGTGGGGCGTCGGCCACCAAGCGGCGGCTGGGGGAGGGGGTCGCCATGAGCCGGCAGAGGGAGGGGGCCGCCACGCGTCGGCGGTGGGCCGGGCGGCGGGGGCTTGGTACGGTGGGTGGGGCGTCGGCTAGTGAAGGCAGGGCGGAAAGCCGGCAGGTCTGCCCAGGGTGAAATAGCGCGCCAGGCTCACGCCGCAGGCGAAACCCGCAATAGCCCGCCAGGCGGCCTCGTTACTGTGGGGGAAGGTAAAGGGCGATCCATGCCCGCAGGAGGTAAAACATGTTCGAGCGGTTTACAGACCGGGCTCGCCGCGTCGTCGTGCTGTCGCAGGACGCCGCCCGCAAGCTCGAGCACAACTACATCGGCACCGAGCACCTGCTGCTCGGCCTCATCAGCGAGGGCGAGGGAGTGGCCGCCAAGGCCCTCGAATCCCACGACGTCACCCAGGAGGCCGTGCGGGAACAGGTGGTCGAACTCATCGGCAAGTCCGGCGAGGCCCCCACCAACAACCTCCCCTTCACGCAGCGAGTGAAGTCCGTCTTCCAGCTGGCGCTGCGCGAGGCGCTGCAGCTGGGCCACAACTACATCGGCACCGAGCACCTGCTGCTCGGCCTGCTCAAGGAGGGCGAAGGCACCGCCATCAAGGTGCTCTCCAACCTGGGCGCGGACGTCGCGGCGATCCGCGAGACCGTGCTGAAGATGGTCTCAGACCACCAGGGCCGCGCCCCCGTCACCGCCGGCGGGCCCAAGGAGGCCACGCCGTCGGGCTCTGCGGTGCTGGACCAGTACGGGCGCAACCTCTCCCAGGCCGCCCGCGAGGGCAAGCTGGACCCGGTGATCGGGCGCAAGGATGAGATGGAGCGGGTCATGCAGATCCTCTCCCGCCGCACCAAGAACAACCCGGTGCTGGTGGGCGAGCCCGGCGTCGGCAAGACCGCCGTGGTGGAGGGCCTGGCTCAGGCCATCGTGCGCGGCGACGTGCCGGAGACGCTGAAGGACAAGCAGATCTACTCCCTGGACATGGGCGCCCTGGTGGCCGGCTCGCGCTACCGCGGTGATTTCGAGGAGCGCCTGAAGAAGGTGCTCAAGGAGATCCGCCAGCGCGGAGACATCATCCTGTTCATCGACGAGGTGCACATCCTGGTCGGCGCCGGCGGTGCCGAGGGCGCCATGGACGCCGCCAACATCCTCAAGCCCCTCCTGGCGCGCGGCGAGCTGCAGACCATCGGTGCCACCACCCTGGACGAGTACCGCAAGCACATCGAGAAGGACCCGGCCCTGGAGCGCCGCTTCCAGCCCGTGCGCGTGGAGCAGCCTGACGTTCCCGAGACCATCGCGATCCTCAAGGGCCTGCGTGACCGCTACGAGGCCCACCACCGCGTCATGATCACCGACGAGGCGATCCACGCGGCCGCCACGCTCTCCGAGCGCTACGTCAACGACCGCTTCCTGCCGGACAAGGCCATCGACCTGGTGGACGAGGCCGGCGCGCGCCTGCGCATCCGCCGCATGACCGCGCCGCCGGAGCTGCGCGAGATGGACGAGCGCATCGCGGAGCTGCAGCGCCTGAAGGAGTCGGCCATCGACGAGCAGGACTTCGAGCGCGCCGCCAGCCTGCGCGACAAGGAAAAGCGCCTGATCGAGGAGCGCGCCGAGCGCGAGGAGAAGTGGCGCGGCACCGAGCAGGCTGACATCGCCGAGGTGGACGAGGACCTGATCGCTGAGGTCCTGGCCATGTCCACCGGTATTCCGGTGGTGAAGCTGACCGAGGCCGAGTCCGCCAAGCTGCTGAAGATGGAGGACGAGCTGCACAAGCGCGTGATCGGCCAGGACGCCGCCATCAAGGCGCTTTCCCAGGCGATCCGCCGCACCCGCGCGGGCCTGAAGGACCCGCGCCGCCCCGGTGGCTCCTTCATCTTCGCCGGCCCCACGGGTGTCGGTAAGACGGAGCTGGCCAAGGCGCTGGCGGAGTTCCTGTTCGGCGACGAGGACGCCCTGATCACCCTGGACATGAGCGAGTACGGCGAGAAGCACACCGCCTCGCGCCTGTTCGGTGCTCCCCCCGGCTACGTGGGACACGAGGAGGGCGGCCAGCTCACCGAGAAGGTGCGCCGCAAGCCGTTCTCCGTGGTGCTGTTCGACGAGGTGGAGAAGGCACACGCGGACGTGTTCAACTCCCTGCTGCAGATCCTGGAAGAGGGCCGCCTGACGGACTCCCAGGGCCGCGTGGTGGACTTCAAGAACACCGTCATCATCATGACCACCAACCTGGGTACCCGCGAGATCGGCAAGGGCGTGATCACCGGCTTCCAGGCCACCGGCGCGCTGGCCACCGACTACGAGCGCATGCAGGGCAAGGTGCGTGAGGAGCTGCGTCAGCACTTCCGCCCCGAGTTCCTCAACCGCGTGGACGAGGTGCTGATCTTCCCGCAGCTGGAGAAGTCCGAGATCGCGCAGATCGTGGACCTGATGGTGGCTCGCCTGGACAAGCGCATGCGCGAACAGGACATGACCATCGAGCTGACGGACGCGGCCCGCGCGCTGTTGGCGGACAAGGGCTACGACCCGGTGCTGGGCGCCCGCCCGCTGCGCCGCGCCATCCAGCGCGAGATCGAGGACGTGCTGAGCGAGAAGATCCTGTTCGGCGAGGTGCTGCCCGGCCAGGTGGTGCTGGTGGACGCCGTGGGTGAGGGCGAGCTGGGCACGTTCAGCTTCACGCCGCGCCCGCAGGAGCTGGTGGTGGAGGACGCCGCCCCGGGGGAGGCCGCGCCCGCTGAGGGGGCCGAGTCCGTTGGTGGCCACGCCGATGGCGCCGCCGCACCGGTGGACGACGCTGCCGCGCCTGCCGCCACGCCGGTGGAGCTGGGTGACGCGCCGGCCTGGCCGCAGGCCGGGGAGCCCGGGCAGGCCTAGGGGTCGCAGCCTGCAGGGTGGGCCGAGTGGGGCTGAGGTCCGGCAAGGTGAAGTAGGTGGGGGTGCCGCGCTGTGCGCGGCGCCCCCACTGCCGTGCTGTCGGGTGGGCCCCGGGGAGCCTGGTTCGGGGCCGGGCGGTGGCGGGCTCGGGGCGGCGGGGCGGCAGCGTCGGCCACTTTGCCAAAGGGCCGACCGCTTGACCGAAAATTGGTGCGGCGGCGGGGTGCTCATTGCCCACGGAATAGGGCCTCTTGGCGGCGGGACTTAAGTCTCGGCGGGAGGGTCGCTTCGATTCTGGAAAAGCGGCCCTGACGGTGTATAAACGTGACGTAGGTCGCACGAGGGTGTGTGTCATCACGTTTGGAGGATCTTGTGGCGGACAAGTTCGTATACCGCTTCAGCGAAGGAAACAAGGACCAGAAGGACCTGCTGGGAGGAAAGGGCGCCAACCTGGCGGAGATGGCCCGGCTCGGGATCCCGGTCCCGCCCGGATTTACCATCACCACGGACGCGTGCCGGGAGTACCTGGCCACGGGGGAGGTGCCGCCGGTCCTGCGGGTGCAGGTGACCACCGCGCTGCGAGAGGTGGAGGAGCAGCTGGGGCGCGAGCTGGGCGCGGCCACTGACCCGCTGCTGGTGAGCGTGCGCTCGGGCGCCAAGTTCTCGATGCCCGGCATGATGGAGACGGTGCTGAACATCGGTCTGAACGACGTCTCCGTGGAGGGCCTGGCCGCCGTCAGCGGCAACGAGCGCTTCGCGTGGGACTCCTACCGCCGCCTGATCCAGATGTTCGGCAAGACCGTGCTGGACATCGACGGCGAGGCGTTCAGCGACGCCCTGGAGGCGAAGAAGGCACAGCGCGGCATCACCGCTGACGTGGACCTGACCGCAGAGGACCTGCGGGCCCTGGTGGACATCTACAAGGGGATCGTGCGCGGGGCCACCGGCAAGGACTTCCCGCAGGACCCGCGCGCCCAGCTGGACGCCGCCATCGAGGCCGTGTTCCGCTCCTGGAACACCGAGCGCGCCCGCATCTACCGCCGCCGCGAGCGCATCCCGCACGACCTGGGCACGGCCGTGAACGTGTGCACCATGGTGTTCGGCAACATGGGCGACACCTCCGGCACGGGCGTGTGCTTCACCCGCGACCCCTCCACGGGCACCTCCGGCGTGTACGGCGACTACCTGGTCAACGCGCAGGGCGAGGACGTGGTGGCGGGCATTCGCAACACGCTGTCGCTGGCTGACCTGGAGCGCCTGGACGCGGACTCCTACAAGGAGCTGCGCGCCGTGATGCGCCGCCTGGAGACCCACTACCGGGACCTGTGCGACATCGAGTTCACGATCGAGCGCGGCAAGCTGTGGCTGTTGCAGACCCGCGTGGGCAAGCGCACTGCCGCGGCGGCGTTCCGCGTGGCCTGCCAGCTGGTGGACGAGCACCTGATCACGATGGACGAGGCGCTGGGGCGCGTCAGCGGCGAGCAGCTGACCAACCTGCTCTTCCCGCAGTTCGATTCGGCGGCCTCCCCGCAGCTGTTGACGCGGGCGATGCCGGCCTCGCCTGGCGCTGCCGTCGGCGAGATCGTGCTGGACAACGAGCGCGCCGAGGCTCGCGCCGCCGCCGGCGTGACGGGCGTGTTGGTGCGCCGCGAGACGAACCCGGACGACCTGCCCGGCATGGTGGCCGCTGTGGGTGTGCTGACGGCGCGGGGCGGCAAGACCAGTCACGCGGCCGTGGTGGCGCGCGGCATGGGCAAGTGCTGCGTGGTGGGCGCGGAGGCCATGCACGTGGACATGGAGAGCCGCACGGTCCGCTTCGGGGACGTGGTGCTCAAGGAGGGCGACGTGATCGCCATCGACGGCACCACCGGCGAGGTGTTCCTGGGCGAGGTACCGGTGGTGGACTCCCCGGTGATGACCTACATCTCCAAGGGCCTGGAGGCGGGCCTGGAGGCCGCCGCCGACGAGGACACGCGCGAGCTGGTCACGGCCGTGCACCGCCTGCTCAGCCACGCGGACAAGGTGCGTCGCCTGGAGGTGCGCGCCAACGCTGACACGCCCACGGATTCGCGGCGGGCCCGCAACCGGGGCGCGGCGGGAATCGGCCTGTGCCGCACCGAGCACATGTTCCTGGGTGAGCGCCGCCCGCTGGTGGAGGCGGTCATCCTGGCCGAGGGGCAGGAGGAGCGCGAGCGCAGCCTGGCGGCGCTGCTGCCGCTGCAGCAGGGCGACTTCGAGGAGATGTTCGAGGTCATGGACGGGCTGCCGGTGACGGTGCGCCTGATCGACCCGCCGCTGCACGAGTTCCTGCCGGACCTGACGGAGCTGAGCGTGAAGGTGGCCCTCCAGCGCGACAAGGCGGCGCGCGGCGAGGGCGTTGACGAGGCGGAGCTGGCCCGCAACGAGAAGCTGCTGCTGGCGGTGCAGCGCATGCACGAGGCCAACCCGATGCTGGGCCTGCGCGGCGTGCGCCTGGGCCTGACCCTGGATGGCCTGTTCGCCCTGCAGATCCGCGCGGTGGCGCAGGCCGCGGTGGCGCGCCTGCAGGCCGGCGGGGATCCGCGCCCGGAGATCATGGTGCCGCTGATCGGTTCGGTGCGTGAGTTGCAGCTGGTGCGCGCGGAGGCGGAGAAGATCGTGGCCGACGTTGCCGCCGCCGCCCGCGTGGAGTTGAACATTCCGATTGGTTGCATGATCGAGTTGCCGCGCGCCGCCCTCACCGCCGAGCGCATCGCGGAGGAGGCCGACTTCTTCTCCTTCGGCACCAACGACCTCACCCAGACCACGTGGGGCTTTAGCCGCGACGACGTGGAGTCCACGTTCTTCCCGCAGTACGTGGAGAACGGCGTGCTGGGCGTGAGCCCGTTCGAGACGATCGACTCGCTGGGCGTGGGCAAGCTGGTCACCATGGGCGTGGAGGCCGGTCGGTCCGCCAAGCCGGGCATGAAGATGGGCGTGTGTGGCGAGCACGGCGGTGACCCGGAGTCGGTGGAGTTCTTCCACCGCGCGGGCCTGACCTACGTCTCCTGCTCCCCGTTCCGGGTGCCGGTGGCCCGCCTGGAGGCCGGGCGCGCCGCAGTCATGGCCGGGGGTGACGCCACGGCGTAGATGGGAGGGCCGCGACCGCGCGGGATGGGTTGCCCACCGCGCAGGTCGGGGCGTTCCCGCCAAGCCGTGGGCCCGGGCGGTCGAGGCCGGGGCCCGAGGTGAGCCCGGGGGCGGCGGCGTGGAGCCACCGCCCCCGGGGCGCATTTTGGCGCACCTTGTTTCGTTAATCCCGCCCGGCCCCGCGAGCGGCCCGGGTGCGCTGCGCGCGGGCACCCCCACGACCCTGCGGGGCGAAAACGGTGGAAGCGCGCCAAAGTTGGGCCCGGGCGGCGCGGGCGGCGTCCGCCCGCTGACGCGCGGGCCGCCCCCGCCCCGCCCGGCGCTAGCATCTAGCCATGACCACCGCTCCCAGCCCCACCGCCCTGGCCGATTTCGTCCGGGCCCTGCAGCGGGCCATGAGCGGGGAGGTGGACGCCAGCGCCCGGCGCCGCGCCGAGTACGCCACCGACTCCTCCAACTACCGCATCCCCCCGCAGGTGGTGGCCTTCCCGCGCAGCGTGGAGGACGTGCTCGCCGCCGCCCAGGTGGCCCGCGAGTACGGGGTGCCGCTCACCTCCCGGGGGGCCGGCACCTCCTGCGCCGGCAACTCGATAGGCCCCGGCCTGGTGCTCGACTTCTCCCGCCACATGAACCGGGTGCTGGAGCTGGACCCGAGCGAGGGTTGGGCCCTGGTCGAGCCCGGCACGGTGATGGCCACCCTGCAGAGTGCGGCCGCCCCGCACGGGCTGCGCTTTGGCCCCGACCCCTCCACGTGGACCCGCGCCGCCCTGGGCGGCATGATCGGCAACAACGCCTGCGGCCCGCACGCGGTGGCGTTCGGCCGCACCGCAGACAACGTGATCGAGCTAGACGCCCTCACCGGCGACGGGCGGCGCATCCTGGCCGCCGCCGGCCGCGAGTCCGTGGCCCAAATCCCCGGCCTGGAGCAGCTGGTGGCCGCCAACCTGGCCACCATCCGCACCGGCTTTGGCAAGTTCGGCCGCCAGGTATCGGGCTACTCGCTGGAGCACCTGCTGCCGGAAAACGGCCGCCACCTGGCCCGCTTCCTCACCGGCAGCGAGGGCACACTGGCCACCACCCTCTCCGCGCGGCTGCGCCTGGTGCCGCTGGCGGCGGCGCCCGTGCTGGTGGTGCTGGGCTACCGGGACATGATCGAGGCCGGCTACGCCGTGCCCGCCATCCTGGCCCACAAGCCCCTGGCGGTGGAGGGCATGGACTCCCGCCTGGTGGACGTGGTGCGTCGCCACAAGGGCCCCGGCGCCGTGCCCGCCCTGCCCGAGGGCGAGGGCTGGCTCATGGTGGAGGTGGACGCCGCCGCCCCCACCAGCGCGCTCACCGGCGCTTCCGGCGCCGACGGTGCGGACCTGCTTGCGGCCGCCCTCAAGCGCGCAGAGGCGATAGTGGCCGACGCTGGCGCCCTGGCCGCCCGCATATACCCGCCGGGCAGCGAGGCGGCCGCCCTGTGGCGCATCCGTGCCGACGGCGCCGGCCTGGGCGGGCGCACCCCCGCCGGGGACCCCGCCTGGCCGGGCTGGGAGGACGCCGCCGTGCCGCCCCAACGCCTGGGCGACTACCTGCGCGACTTCACCGCCCTGATGAAGCGCTGCCGGATCGACGGCCTGCTCTACGGCCACTTCGGGGACGGCTGCCTGCACGTGCGCCTGGACTTCCCGCTACGCGAAGAGGGCGGCAAGCGCGCCATGCGCGACTTCCTCACCGAGGCAGCCGGGCTGGTGGCCTCCTACGGCGGCTCCCTCTCCGGCGAGCACGGAGACGGGCGCGCCCGCTCCGAGCTGCTGCCGCTCATGTACAACGAGGCCGAATTGGCCCTGTTCCGGGGCGTCAAGCACCTCTTCGACCCGCACGGCGCCCTCAACCCGGGCGTGCTGGTGGACCCAGACCCGGTGGATGCGAACCTGCGCCTACCCGAGGCCCGGCCGATCGCCGCCCTCACCGGCAAGGACGCAGGCTTCGCCTTCGCTCACGACCACGGCGACGTCACCGCCGCCATGCACCGCTGCACCGGCGTGGGCAAATGCCGGGCCGACAACTCCGGCGCCGGCGGCTTCATGTGCCCCTCCTACCAGGCCACCGGCGACGAAAAGGACGTCACCCGCGGCCGCGCCCGCGTACTGCAGGAACTCTCAAACGGCCAGCTGGTGGCCGGCTTCGGCTCCCCGGAACTGATGGACGCCCTGGACCTGTGCCTGTCCTGCAAAGCCTGCTCCGCAGACTGCCCCACCGGCATGGACCTGGCCCGCCTCAAGAGCGAATCCCTGCACCGCGCCTACCTGGGCAAGCTGCGCCCACGCCCCCACTACCTGCTAGGCCGCCTGCCGCAGTGGCTCAAACTGGCCGGCTCCGTGCCCGGCATGGCCCACCTCGGCAACGCCGCGCTCGCGGTCGGGCCGCTGCGCCGCACCTTCTTCCGCCTGGCCGGGATCGACCCGCGCCGCCTCATGGCGCCCCTGGCGACGACGACGTTCCCCCGCTGGGCCCGTAAGAATCATGCCGCCACCACCTCCGCCGCCCGCAAGGAGCTGGGCCTTGCCCCCGCAACCTCGAAGCGGCCGGCGGATGGGGGCGGCACGGCGGCAACGTCGGCCACCATGCCCGTTCCCCACGGCGCGGCCTCATTCACCAAGCTCTTTGCCGAGATGGAGGCCAAGAGCGGGCGGCGGTTCGTGGTGCTGTGGGCCGACTCCTTCAGCCAATACCTACAAACCGCCGGCGCGCGGGCCATGTACCGCCTGCTCACTGAGGCCGGCTACGAGGTGCTCATCCCCGACCAGGACGCCTGCTGCGGCCTGACCTGGATCTCCACCGGCCAACTCCCCGCCGCCCGGCGCCGCCTGCGCGAACTGGTCAAGGTACTCTCCCCATTCGCCCACCACGGCATCCCCATCATCGGAGTGGAGCCCTCGTGCACCGCCGTGCTGCGCGACGACATGCTCGACCTGCTGCCCGGAGACGCCGACGCCCGCGCCGTCTCCCGCGCCACCCTCACCCTGGCCGAACTGCTCACCGCCCCCGCGCCCCTGGGGCCGCACGACTGGCAGCCGCCCCGCCTGGACGGGGTGGAGGTGGTGGCCCAGCCGCACTGCCACCACTACTCCGTGATGGGCTGGCGCACCGACGCCGCCCTGCTGCAGCGCACCGGCGCCAAGATCAAGCAGCTCTCGGGCTGCTGCGGCCTGGCCGGCAACTTCGGCATGGAGCAAGGCCACTACGAGGTCTCCGTGGCCGTGGCCGGCAACGCCCTACTGCCCGCGCTGGCGGCGGCGCCCGACGCCGTCTACCTGGCCGACGGCTTCTCCTGTCGCACCCAGGCCGAACAACTGGCCGGCAGGCGCGGCGTCCACCTGGCACAGCTCCTCCTCGGGCAGCTGACTGCCGAGTAGCAAAAACCTCCCCCCCTCTTAGCGAACTCGAGATAGCGTGCAACAATGGGCGGGTCGGTGCGGGGGAAGGACGGACAATGGCGCTGTTCGAGTTCGAAGACGGGCGTTTGCTGCCAGCCCAATACGGGCGATCGGTACGCGACGACGTCTCTGACGAACTGCTCCGCTCCATCCGCGACAACATCAGCGACGTGCTGGAACGCCCCCTCTTCCCGATCGCCTGGGACAGCCTGAAATCAGACTCCGAGCGCGTGGTGCAGTGGATGCTCGCCCTGGACGCCGCCGGCTTCGCCGTCAACGTCGAGGTGTGCGCCCGCCTCACCGCCGACGGGCTAGTGGACGCGCTTGCCCGCTCCGCCGAGGTCCAGTCCCTGGGCTGGAACGACCTGGCCGCCCTCTACGCCGACGGGCCTGGCACCTTCCGCACCCGGTGGGCCGAGTTCCGTGGCGGTCTGCCCCCGCAGCCGGAGTCCGGCCCCCAGCTCACCATCGTGGCCGCCGCCGTGGACGGGGCCGTGCGCCCCTCCCTGGACTTCCTCTCCCGAGTGGGCGTGGAGGTACTGCAGCTCAACGTGCGCGAACTGGCCGACGGGCGCCGGTTCGTGGACGTGCGCCCCCTAGAGGCCGTCTTCCCGCTGGGGCACAACCGCCTGGTGGGCGGCCGGCGCGCGCAGGGCCTGCTGGGGTGGGCCAGCGTCTCCCACCACGCCGCCACCCCGGCGGAGGCAGACCAGCCGCAGGAGCGCACTCCCGGCGTCGAATACCAGCAGACCGGCGGGCCCGAGCCGGCCCTGGCCGCACTGCCCGACGAGGCCCCGCTGCTCAACCACGCTGCGCGCATCCCGCAGGAGCACACCGCCACTGAGAACGTACAAAAGGGCGCGGTAGAGGAGGCGCGGGCGAAGGCCGAGGCGGCCGAGGAGCCCGCGCCGCAGCAGGCGGCCAAACAAGAGGCCCCGCAGCGAGCGACGGAGGTGGCGGTGGACGCTACACAGGAGACCCCGACACAGGAGACCCCGGCGGCGCCAGAGCTCGATACCAAGGAGATCGCTGCCGTGGCCCGGCCCGTGCGCAGCCGCCGCGAGGTGCGGGCACAGGCGGACCCCGTGGATGAGCTGACCCCGCAAGAGCTGGCGGAGGCCGCCCTGCTGGAGTCAATCGCCAAGGAGGCCGGCCAGGGCACCCCGCTCTACTGGGTGGTGCCGGACCACGACCTGCCGGTCGAGCCCATGGGCTTCTTCGCCGCAGGCGGGATCGACGTGGCCGGGACCGTCTGGCCCACCCCGGTGCTGGCCGCCCCCCAGGTGGGGGAGGAGCAGGACCCCTGGGACTGCTGGCGCATCGGCAGCCACCGGGGCCCCAGCCTCACCGAGGCGCGCCGCGAGATCGCGGAGTTCAGCGGCAGGCGCGGACACGGCCGGCGGGCGCGCTAGGCACCCAAGGCGGTTTGCCGCGCCGCAGCCTCGCGGTGCCGGGCTGGGCCGGGCTTTGTTGTGCCTGGCCGTGCTGATGCTCCCCAGTGTTGAAACTAGACGTTTGTGTTCCCGTCTCGACGTTTGACATTGAATCTCGACGTTAAGTGGGGTGCGAACGTCGAGTTGAGGGGGCGAACGTCGAGTTGCGGGTGCGAACGTCGAGTTGAGGGTGCGAACGTCGAGTTGAGGGTGCGAACGTCGAGTTGGGGGTGCGAACGTCGAGTTTGGTGGGTCTTGCCGGCGGTGGTGTTGGGGCCGGGGTGGCTCGGCGCCCCGGCGGCCCGGGTGGTTAGGTGTCCGGGTGTCCGGTGTCCGGGTGTCCGGTGTCCGGGTGTCCCGATGTTCTGGGTGCCTGGTGGCTTGGCGGGCTGTGGCTCTGTGTTGAATTTCGACGTTTGTGTTCCCGTCTCGACGTTTGACATTGAATCTCGACGTTAGGTGGGGTGCGAACGTCGAGTTGAGGGAGCGAATGTCGAGTTGAAGCTCCAAACGTCGAGTTGAGGGCGCGAACGGCGGGTTTGCCCGCCGGGCCGCAGTGTTCTCCGGGACCGAAATCGTCGCGCGGCAAAGTTGAGTGGAATAGACTCAACTTTGCCGGAGTTGTACCGGGTAGACACTGACCAATCAGGAGGAACCCAATGGATAACTTCACTACCAAGGCTGCGGAGGCGCTTTCCGGTGCCATCCAGCACAGCCAGGCTGCGGGCAACCCCCGCATCGAGCCCGTCCACCTCCTTTCCGCGCTGCTAGAGCAGGAAGGGGGCGTGGCCGTTGGCCTGCTGGAGGCCGCCGGTGCGGACCGTGCCGCCGTGGGTCGGGCCGTGCGTGCCGCCCTCTCCGCCCTGCCCTCAGCCTCCGGCTCCGCCGTCAGCGAGGCCTCGGCCTCCCCGGCGCTGGCCGGCGTGCTGGAGCGCGCCCGCACCCAGGCCAAGGAGCTGGGGGACGAGTACGTCTCCACCGAGCACCTGCTGCTGGCCCTGGCCCCGGCGCAGGGGGAGAAGAGCACCGACGCCGCCGCGCGCGCCCTGGCTAACGCCGGCGCCACCCGTGAGAACCTGGCGCAGGCGCTGCCGAAGGTGCGCGGCAACTCCCGCGTCACCTCCCGCAACCCGGAGGGCACCTACCAGGCGCTGACCAAGTACGGGCGTGACCTCACCGCTGCGGCGGCCGAGGGCAAGCTGGACCCGGTGATCGGCCGAGACACCGAGATTCGCCGCGTGGTGCAGGTGCTCTCCCGCCGCACCAAGAACAACCCGGTGCTGATCGGTGAGCCCGGCGTCGGCAAGACCGCCGTGGTGGAGGGCTTGGCGCAGCGCATCGTGGACGGTGACGTGCCCGAGTCCCTGCGCGGCAAGCGCCTGATCGCCCTGGACATGGGCGCGCTGGTGGCCGGCGCCAAGTACCGCGGCGAGTTCGAGGAGCGCCTGAAGGCCGTGCTGGAGGAGATCAAGTCCAGCGACGGCGAGGTGGTCACCTTCATCGACGAGCTGCACACCGTGGTGGGCGCGGGCAAGGGAGAGGGCGCCATGGACGCCTCCAACATGCTCAAGCCCATGCTGGCGCGCGGCGAGTTGCGCATGGTGGGCGCCACCACCCTGGACGAGTACCGCGAGTACATCGAGAAGGACCCGGCCCTGGAGCGCCGCTTCCAGCAGGTTTTCGTGGGCGAACCGAGCGTGGAGGACACGGTGGCGATCCTGCGCGGAATCGCCCCGAAGTACGAGGCGCACCACCAGGTCACCATCAGTGACGGTGCCCTGGTGGCCGCCGCTACCCTGAGTGACCGCTACATCACGGGCCGCCAGCTGCCGGACAAGGCCATCGACCTGATCGACGAGGCCTCCTCCCGCCTGCGCATGGAGCTGGACTCCTCCCCGGTGGAGATCGACGCGTTGCGCCGCCAGGTGGACCGCCTGCGCATGGAGGAGTCCTACCTCGCCGACAGTGACGACGACGCCTCCCGCGAGCGCCTGGCGCGCCTGCGCGAGGACCTGGCCAATCGTTCCGAGGAGCTGGCGGGCCTGACCGCCCGCTGGGAGGCGGAGAAGGGTGCCCACAACCGGGTGGGCGCGTTGCGCCAGAAGCTCGACGAGCTGCGCACTGCGGCGGAGAACGCCCAGCGCGAGTCCAACTACGAGGCGGCCTCCCGTCTGCTCTACGGCGAGATCCCGGCCCTGGAGGCCGAGCTGGCCCAGGCCGAGCAGCGCGAGGCGGACAACACCGAGCAGGTGGAGCCCCTGGTGGCGGAGAAGGTGGGTCCGGCCGAGATCGCCGAGGTGGTGGCCGCCTGGACCGGCATCCCCACCGGCCGCCTGCTGCAGGGCGAGACGGCCAAGCTGCTGGCGATGGAGGAGGAGATCGGCAAGCGCCTGATTGGCCAGAGCGCGGCGGTGGCCGCAGTGGCCGACGCTGTGCGCCGCGCCCGCGCCGGGGTGGCGGACCCCGACCGACCCACCGGTTCGTTCCTGTTCCTTGGCCCGACCGGCGTCGGCAAGACCGAGCTGGCCAAGGCGCTGGCTGACTTCCTGTTCGACGACGAGCGCGCCATGGTGCGCATCGACATGTCCGAGTACGGCGAGAAGCACTCGGTCTCCCGCCTGGTGGGCGCGCCCCCCGGCTACGTCGGTTACGACGAGGGAGGCCAGTTGACGGAGGCTGTGCGCCGCCGCCCCTACAGCGTGGTGCTGCTGGACGAGGTGGAAAAGGCCCACCCGGAGGTGTTCGACGTGCTGCTGCAGGTCTTGGACGACGGTCGCCTCACCGACGGCCAGGGCCGCACCGTGGACTTCCGCAACGTGATCCTGGTGCTCACCTCCAACCTGGGCTCCCAGTTCCTGGTGGACCCGGAGCTGAGTCAGGAGGACAAGCGCGAGGCGGTGCTCGGGACGGTGCGCCGCGCCTTCAAGCCGGAGTTCCTCAACCGTCTGGATGAGGTTCTGGTGTTCGACCCGCTCACCGAGACGGAGCTGGCCCGCATCGTGGACATCCAGCTGGCGCGGGTGGAGGCCCGCCTGGCGGAGCGTCGCATCACCCTGCGAGTGAGCGAGGAGGCCAAGCAGTTCCTGGCCCGTCAGGGCTACGACCCGGCCTACGGTGCCCGCCCGCTGCGCCGCCTGGTGCAGCGCGAGATCGGCGACCAGCTGGCGCGCCTGCTGCTGGGCGGGGCCGTGGAGGACGGCCAGGTGGTCTCGGTGGACGTGGCCGAGGGGGGTGAGGGCCTGGAGGTGCGCGCGGCCTAACCACGGGCGTGGAGCGCCTGCCCCGGGCGGTCGGTGCGTTTGCGCCGGCCGCCCGGCCCCCGCTTCCGCCCGACCCCGGCCTCCGCTTCCGCCCCGCCGCCGGCCGCCCGGCCCCCGCTTTCGCCCCGCGCGCCGGGGCAGCGAAGAGCGGCCCGTCGCCGCGAACGTGGCAAGGTAGGGGCATGGCAAACGTGCAGACCCTGGCAGACTTCCCCTTCCCGACGGCGGTGATCCTCAGCGTCGACGGCCGGGAGGTCTACCGGGCCGGGGAGGTGGAAACCACCTTCCGCTGGGCCTCGGTATCCAAGCTGCTCACCGCCCTGGGCGTGCACCTAGCGGTAGACCGTCACCTGCTCAGCCTGGAGGATTCCACGGGCGTGGAGGGCGCCACGGTTGCCCACCTGCTGGCCCACACCGGCGGGGTGGACCTGGATTCGAGCCAGCAGTTGGCGGCGCCGGGCACCCGTCGCATCTACTCCAACTTCGGCCACGAGGAGCTGGGCCGGGTCCTGGCGCAGGCCACCGGCATGGAGGCCGCCGACTGGCTGGAGCAGGAGGTCCTTATCCCGCTCGGGATGCCCGCCACCGAGGTCGGCAACACCGCCCACGGCGCCACCGGCCCGGCCACGGATCTGATCCTGCTGGCCCGCGAGCTGCTCACCCCCACCCTGCTCACCGCGCCCGCCCACGCCGCCATGACCTCCCCGGCCTGGCCCGGCCTGCCCGGCGTGCTGCCCGGCTACGGGCGCCAGGCCGATAACCTGTGGGGGATGGGCCCTGAGATTCGCGCCGTCAAGTCCCCGCACTGGCTGTCCGACGCCCACACCGCGCGCGCCTACGGCCACTTCGGGCAGGCCGGCTCATTCCTGTGGTGCGAGCCGGAGCTCTCTGCCTGCGCCGTCTTCCTGGGCGCGCAACCCTTCGGACAGACCCACCGCGAGCTGTGGCCCCGCCTGAACGCCGAGCTCCTTCGCATCGCGGCGACCTGACCTGGCCTCTGCCCACGCCGCGCCGCTCCTACCGGGCGGTAAGTGGACGACGTCGGCCACCGACACCTCTTAACGCTGCGGCCGTCAATCCGCATGGCGCGGATGGACGACGTCGGCCACCCGCCGCACAAAGGAGGGCGGTTTCGAGCCAAGGGCGGGCGGAATCAGTCGGCCAGGTCGATCACGACGGGAATGTGGTCGCTGGCGCCCTTGCCCTTGCGCTCCTCCCGGTCCAGCAGCACGCCGGTGACGCGCTGCGCGACCGGTGCGGTGGCCAGCGCGAAGTCGATGCGCATGCCCTCGTTCTTCGCAAAGCGCAGCTGCTGGTAGTCCCAGTAGGTGTAGCCGGAGGCGTGGGGGCGCGTCACCTCGGTCAACCCGGCCTCCTCTAGGGCGGCAAAGGCGGCGCGCTCCGGGGCAGAGGTGTGGGTCTTGCCCTCGAAGAAGGCCGGGCTCCACACGTCGCAATCACGCGGCGCCACGTTGAAATCGCCCATCGCCACCATCGCATCGCCGCTGCGGGCGGCCTGCGCGGCGACGTCGGCGAAGCGCTCCAGCCATTGCAGCTTGTAGGCGTAGTGGGGGTCGTCCAGCTCGCGCCCGTTGGGCACATATAGGCTCCACACGTCCAGGTCGCCGCAGGTGGCTCGCAGCGCGCGAGCCTCCACCACGGGCTCCCCTTCCTTGGCGAAGCCGGGCTGCCCAGCAAAGCCGCGCATCACGTTCGTCAGGCCCACCCGGGAGGCGATCGCCACGCCGTTCCACTGGTTCTCGCCCCACGTGGCCACCTCGTAGCCCGCCTCCTCGAACGCGGCGCGCGGGAACTGGGCGTCCTTGCACTTGATCTCCTGCATCGCCAAAACGTCCAAATCGTGGCGCTGCAGTGCGGCAATCACCCGCTCCACGCGGGTACGGACAGAGTTCACGTTCCAGGTCGCAATGCGCATGGCGACAGCCTAGAACGATCCGGCCGGGGCTATGGTCCCGGGTTGCCGGGCGGGGGTGTGGTCGGCGGGTGGCGTTGACCCGGATGAAACGCAAATGTGATCGAAAGGTGTTGCGGGCCACCCTCCCGATGCATAAACTTGCGCTCGGTACGGCAAAAAGCCGCACAAACTTGCAGAAGTGATCAGTTGGTGATTGCTTCGCTTCATCTCAACGGAGAGGCAAAATATGAGCATCCGTAAGGCTGGCGCCCGCAAGGCCGCCGTCGCTGCGTGCCTGCTGGCCGCTTCTTCCCTGGTTCTCGCTGGCTGCTCCGGCGACACCAAGGACAAGGAAGCTAAGGCTTCTGAGGCCCCGGCTGCCGAGGCCACCGAGTCTGCGGCTGAGGCGCCCGCTGGCGACGCAATCGAGTACTGGCACCGTCTGCCCGACGCCGCTGGCGTTGACGCCGTCGTTGCCGAGTGGAACGCTGCCAACCCCGACGCCCAGGTCAAGGCCACCAAGTTCGAGGGTTCCGCCGCTGACTCCTACACCAAGATCGGCCAGGCCGTTAAGGCCGGCAACGCCCCCTGCCTGGCCCAGGCCGGTTACGAGCGCCTCGGCGACCTGTACGTGCAGGGCTCCCTGGAGGACGTCTCCGCCGCCGCCGCCCAGTTCGAGGGCAACTACGGCGCCGCTGGCTGGAGCTCCGCCAAGGTCGGCGACATGACCGTCGGTATCCCGCAGGACATCGGTGTGCTGGTCTACTTCTACAACAAGGCCGCCTTCAAGGAGCTGGGCATCGAGGTGCCCAAGACCTGGGACGAGTTCAAGGTTGCCGCCAAGACCGCTGCCGACAAGGGCAAGTACATCGGCGTGTTCCAGCCTGACGAGCAGATGATGCTCTTCTCCGGTGTTGCCGCCTCCGCCGGCGCCAAGTGGTTCTCCACCGAGGGCGACGCCTGGAAGGTCACCATCAACGACGAGGCCACCCAGAAGACCGCCGCCCTGTGGCAGGAGCTGGTGGACCAGAAGCTGGTCGCCACCTTCGACCGTTGGGGCGAGGAGTGGGCCGGCAAGCTGACCGACGGCACCATCGCTGGTTACGTCGGCGCCTCCTGGGAGGCCGCCACCTGGGCATTCGAGGGCCAGACCGACTGGGCCGTTGCCCCGATCCCGGTGTTCGACGCCGCCAAGCCCGCCACCGGTATGGACGGTGGTTCCGCCGTCGCCGTCATCAAGGGCTGCTCCAACGTGGAGAAGGCCGTTGCCTTCGCCGACTTCCTGAACACCAACATCCCGGCCATGCAGGTCCAGGGCTTGCTGCCGGCCGCCAAGGGTGAGCTGACCACCCCGGCCGACCTCAAGCCGATCTTCGGTGACCAGGACGTCTACAAGACCCTTTCTGAGATTGCTGCCACCCAGAACGCTGACTTCCCGTTCTCCCCGTCCTTCCCGGCCGTGGGCGCGAAGCTGGGCGAGGTTGCCGGCAAGATCAAGACCGGTGAGGCGAAGTTCGCTGACATGATCACCGAGTCCCAGGCCGTTGGTGTCCAGGCTCTGAAGGACGCCGGCCTCAAGGTCGCTGAGTGATCTAACCCAGCAACCCAAACTCGGTAGGGGGCTGGCTGGCCTCGGTCAGTCAGCCCCCTACTTCGGGTTAAAACCCATATTCGGGCTTATCGACCAGAAGGATTAGATCTCGTGGCCACGACACGAATAGACGAGTTGAGGGAGCGCGGCGAAGCTCCGGTATCAAACGAGGCGAGCGTCAGGGCACGCCGCAGGCGAGCCGCCCGCTACGGCTGGGGCTTCCTCTCCCCGTTCGCGCTGCTGTTCACCCTTTCGTTCCTTGTGCCGATCGTCATTTCCGTGCACGCCTCCTTCTTCCAGGAGAAGGCGGCCGGCGGCGGCCTGTTCGGTGGCGGTGAGAAGGTCTCCGTCTTCGTTGGCCTCGACAACTACAAGCACGTGGTCACCGACGAGCGCTTCTGGGCCGGTATCAAGCGCGTGATGCTGTTCGGCGCTTTCCAAATCCCCATGATGATCCTGGGCGCGCTGGCGCTGGCACTACTGCTGGACTCCCTGGCCGCGAAGTACGTGTCCTTCTACCGACTGGTCTACTTCCTGCCCTTCGCCATCCCGGGCGTTATCGCCGCGATGGTGTGGACCTTCCTGTACCACCCGGAAGTCTCCCCGATCGTCAAGCTGCTGGCCAAGTTTGGGCTTGAGGTCAACTTCTTCGACAAGAGCATCGTTCTAGCCTCCATGGCCAACATGACCACCTGGACCTTCATGGGCTACAACATGCTGATCTTCCTGGCTGCGCTGCAGTCCATCCCGCACGACCTGTACGAGGCCGCCCGCATCGACGGCGCCACCGGCTGGATGATCGTGCGCAAGATCAAGATCCCGATGGTGAAGTCCGCCGCCCTGCTGGCCGTGTTGCTCTCCATCATCGGTACGATCCAGCTCTTCAACGAGCCGCAGGTCATTACCGCCACCAACCAGGGCCTAGGCAACCTGGACTACACGCCGATGATGATGGCCTACAACGCCGCGACCAACACCGCCTACACGCCTAACGGCCTTGGCCCAGGTTCCGCGATCTCCATCGTCATGGCGATCATCGCCGGCCTGCTGGCTGCGGTTTACGCCTTCGTTCAGTCCAGGATTGGGGACAAGGACTAATGACTGCTGTTGCAATGACCAAGGCAAACTACAAGAAGAACGGCGTGCTGCCCGACGGGCGCCAGTTCCGCACCTCGAAGTCCAACACCCCGCGCTCCCTGGAGCCCAGCGTCGTGGCGAAGTTCGCCACCCGCCTGACCCTGGCGATCGTGGCCTTCTACTTCCTCTTCCCCATCTGGTGGCTCATCGTGGCCGCCACGAAGAGCGACTTCGAGATCACCATCACCAACCCTTTCTGGTTCACCGGTGACACCACCGAGCTGGTGAAGAACTTCGACTTCCTCATGGCCTACGGCGAGGAACGCGGCATGTTTTGGCGCTGGATCCTGAACTCCGTGTTCTACTCCGGTGCGGCCGGCCTGATCGGCGTGCTCATCTCCGTCTCCGCCGGTTACGCGATCTCCAAGTTCGCCTTCCCGGGCCGTGGCGGCGCGCAGGTGGCCATCCTGGCCGGCCTGCTGATGCCGGTGGCGCTGCTGACCGTTCCGCTCTACGTGGTCTTCTTCAAGCTGGGCATGCTGAACACGCCACTGGCCGTGATCCTGCCCGGCGCGGTGAGCCCCTTCGGTGTGTTCCTGGGTCGCATCTACGCGGACACGGTGCCGGACGAGCTGCTCGAGGCCGCTCGCATCGACGGCGCCGGTGAGATCCGCATCTTCTTCACCATCGTCATGCGTCTGCTGGCCCCGGCCATGGTGACGATCTTCCTGTTCATCTTCGTGACCTCCTGGAACAACTTCCTGCTGCCGCTGATGATGCTGGACCAGGCCGAGCTCAAGCCAGTCACGGTGGGTCTGTACGGCATGTACTCCGCCGCCAAGCACAACGCTGACAGTGGCGCGACCCTGCTCGGCTCCCTCATGGGCGTGGTCCCGCTGATCATCATGTTCCTGGGTCTGCAGCGCTTCTGGCAGTCCGGCCTCTCCGCCGGTGCCGTGAAGGGCTGATCGGGTCCGCAAACCGGGGTGGGCCGGGGCGCAAGGGGTTTCCTTGCGCCCCGGCCCGCTTTTGCTTTGCCCGCGCCGGCGGGCACAAGCGCCGGCGTGGTATGCGTACGGGCACAAGCGCGGGCGCGGGCACGGGCGCCGGCCGGGCTGGCTACCCTGGGGGCATGGGTACTGCACTGATCACGGGGGCCTCCGCGGGACTGGGCGCGGAGTACGCGCGCCAACTGGCGGCGCGCGGGCACGCGCTGGTGCTGGTGGCGCGGCGCCAGGACCGCCTGGAAGAACTGGCGCGGGAGCTGCGCTCCCGGCACGGCGTGGGGGTGGAGGTGCTGGCGGCGGACCTGGCGATGGTCAAGGGTCGCGCGGCGGTGGCGGCCAGGCTGCGCGCCGCCGAGCACCCGGTGGGGCTGCTGGTGAACAACGCGGGCTTCGGGCTGGGGCAGGCGTTTGTGGGCGGCAACCTGCGCCGGGAGCAGGCTGGCCTGGACGTGATGGTGCGGGCGGTGTTGGAGCTGTCGCACGCGGCGGCGGCCGGGATGGTGGAGCGTGGGCGCGGGGCGATCCTGAACGTCTCTTCCATGACGGCCTCCTCCGCGATGGGCACCTACGCGGCGCACAAGGCGTGGGTGCGCACGTTCACCGAGGCGCTGGCGCAGGAGTTGGCCGGCACCGGGGTGACGGCCACAGCGGTGATGCCGGGACTGGTGCACACGGAGTTCCACGAGGTGGCTGACATGGGGTTGGGTGGCGTGCCCGAGTTCGCCTGGCTGCCGGCCGCCCGGGTGGTGCGCGAGTCGCTGCAGGCGGTAGGGCGTGGCCGGGTGCTGGTGACGCCGTCCATCCGCTACCAGGCGGTGGAGGTGGCGATGCGGCTGCTGCCGCGCGCGGTGGTGCGCCGGGCACGCCGCCCCCGCCCGGAGGCGTGAAACAAGCGGTGTTTCACGCCGGCGGCTCGGGTGGGATGTTCCCGCCCCAGGCGTTAGGCCGCTAGGCTTTTGCCCGTGAGCACCCCGAATGACACCCAGCGCACCCGTCTTGCAGAACTAGTCAAGGAACTGGCCGTGGTTCACGGCAAGGTGATCCTGGCTTCCGGCCGCGAGTCCGACTACTACGTGGACATGCGCCGCGCCACCCTCCACCACGAGGCGGCTGTCCTGATCGGTCACGTCATGATCGACCTGCTGGAGGAGGCCGGCCTGACCACGGATGACTACGACGCCGTGGGCGGCCTGACCATGGGGGCGGACCCGGTGGCGGCCGCGATGCTGCACGCAGCGGCCTCGCGCGGCTTGGCGTTGGACGCGTTCGTGGTGCGCAAGG
The DNA here is from genome assembly GCF_041380365.1 of Buchananella sp. 14KM1171. NCBI lineage: Bacteria > Bacillati > Actinomycetota > Actinomycetes > Actinomycetales > Actinomycetaceae > Buchananella > Buchananella felis. The sequence continues at coordinate 1,538,104 of NZ_CP159981.1, forward strand.
CGGCCAAGGACCACGGCATGAAGCGCCGCATCGAGGGCCCGGAGGTGGCCGGTAAGCGCGTGGTGGTGCTGGAGGACACCTCCACCACGGGTGGCTCCCCGCTGGAGGCGGTGGCGGCGCTGCGTGAGGCGGGCGCCGAGGTCGTGGCGGTGGCCGTGGTGGTGGACCGCGCTACTGGTGCCGCCGAGCGCATCACCGCGCAGGCCGGTGTGCCCTACTACGCCGCGCTCTCGCTGGCGGACCTGGACCTGGCCTAGATGCCTGACCTGCCTGCCGCCCCGCAGCCGGATTCCGCTGGCGCCGGGGTGGCCGACGTTGCCGCGCCGCCTTCGGTGGACAGCGCCGGTGTGAGCGCCGACTGGTCCGCCCGGTCGGATGAGGTCTACGCCGAGCCGCTGCTGGCCCCCGAGGTGGGGGTGGGGCCGTGGCCCGGCGGGCCGGAGTGTTGGCCGCAGGGCGAGCACTACGACCCGGAGCTGTTGGCGAACGGGGATCGGCGCAACGTGCTGGACCACTACCGCTACTGGAGTCGCGAGGCGATCGTGGCGGACCTGGACACGCGCCGCCACGGCTTCCACGTGGCAATCGAGAACCTGGAGCACGACGCGAACATCGGCTCGATCGTGCGCACCGCCAACGCTTTCCTGGCCGGGCGGGTGCACGTGGTGGGCAGGCGTCGCTGGAACAGGCGCGGCGCGATGGTCACCGACCGCTACCAGCACGTGGACCACCACCCGGACGCGCTGGAGTTCGCGCGGTGGGCGGCTTCGCAGGGGTTGCCGCTGATCGCGATGGACATTTGCGAGGGCAGCGAGCCGCTGGAGTTGGCGCAGCTGCCGGAGCGCTGCGTGTTGGTGTTCGGGCAGGAGTCGCGCGGGATCTCCGCACAGCTGCTGGCCCAGTGCGAGCGCGTTTTGCACATCAGCCAGTTCGGCTCCACCCGTTCCATCAACGTGGGGGCGGCCGCGGCGGTGGCGATGCACGCCTGGATCAGGCAGCACGCCCGGATAGGCTAGCCCCCCGGAGGCAGGCAAGTGAATCGGGGCGGTTTCGCCCCGTTTTTCGGCAAGACGAGCCCCGGTTTTCCGGCCCGAAGCGCACTGTTTGCGAATGGCGTATCTAAGTCCCATGCCGACGGTGGTGGGGAAGTGGCAGAATTAACCCGTTAGCTCAGCCACTTACACAGGAGGCCCACGTGCCCATCGCAACCCCTGAGGTCTACAACGCAATGCTCGACAAGGCGAAGAACGAGCGCTTCGCCTTCCCGGCTATCAACGTCACCTCTTCCCAGACGCTGACCGCCGCTATCCGTGGTTTCGCTGAGGCGGAGTCCGACGGCATCCTGCAGGTCTCCGTTGGTGGCGCCGAGTACTGGTCCGGCTCCACCATCAAGGACCGCGTCCGTGGCTCCCTGGCCATGGCCGCCTACGCTCGCGAGATTGCCGACTCTTACGGCATCACCGTTGCCCTGCACACCGACCACTGCGCCAAGCAGAACCTGGACTCCTGGATCAAGCCGCTGCTGGCGATCGAGGCCCAGATGGTCGCCGAGGGCAAGCTGGCCCCGTTCCAGTCCCACATGTGGGACGGCTCCTCCGTGCCGCTGGAGGAGAACCTCGAGATCGCCAAGGAGATGCTGGAGCTGGCCCGCAAGGCCAACACCATCCTCGAGGTCGAGATCGGCGTCGTGGGCGGCGAGGAGGACGGCCACGAGGCCGCCATCAACGAGAAGCTGTACACCACCGCTGAGGACGCCCTGGCCACCGTCGAGGCCCTGGGCCTGGGCGAGAACGGTCGCTACCTGACCGCCCTGACCTTCGGCAACGTGCACGGCGTTTACAAGCCGGGTGCCGTCAAGCTGCGCCCGGAGCTCCTGGGCGAGATCCAGGCCGAGGTCGGTGCCAAGGTCGGCAAGGACCGTCCGTTCGACCTGGTCATGCACGGCGGCTCCGGCTCCACCGAGGAGGAGATCGCCACCGCCGTGGCCAACGGTGTCATCAAGATGAACGTTGACACGGACACCCAGTACGCCTTCACCCGTCCGGTCGTTGACTGGATGCTGAAGAACTACGACGGCGTTCTCAAGATCGACGGCGAGGTCGGCAACAAGAAGACCTACGACCCGCGCGCTTGGGGCAAGGCCGCCGAGACCGGCATGGCCGCCCGCGTGGTTGAGGCCTGCGAGCGCCTGGGCTCCGTCGGCAAGAAGCTCGGCTGAACCCACCGCTAGGCTGGGCGGGACCCCTCGGCAGAGGGGTCCCGCCCTGCTTTGTGGGACCTCACCCCGCCCGTTCTCCCCAGTTTTGTTCCAGGCCGCAGAGAGGAACCGCGCCATGACCCAGCCCATCTACTACGGCGGTGACTACAACCCCGAGCAGTGGGACGAAGCCACAGTTCGCCAGGACATCGAGCTGATGGTCCAGGCCGGGGTGAACCTGGTCAGCCTGGGCATCTTCAGCTGGGCGAAGCTGGAGCCACGGGAGGGCGACTACCAGCTGGACTGGCTGGGGGAGCTGCTGGACCAGCTCCACGCGGCGGGCATCAAGGTGGACCTGGCCACGGGCACGGCCTCCCCGCCGCCGTGGATGGCCCGCCTCTACCCGGAGACGCTGCCGGTGACGGCGGCCGGGGTGCGCCTGAAGGCGGGCTCGCGCCAGCAGTACAGCCCCTCCAGCTCGCTCTTTCGGGCCAAGGCCACGGCCCTGACCCGGCAGATGGCCACCCGCTTCGGCTCCCACCCGGCGGTGGTGATGTGGCACGTGTCCAACGAGTACGGCTGCCACATCAAGGAGTGCTTCAGCGAGGAGTCCCGCGAGGCGTTTCGGGCCTGGCTGTGGGGGCGTTACGGCAGCATCGAGGCGCTGAACCAGGCGTGGGGGACGGCGTTTTGGTCGCAGACCTACTACGACTTCGCCGAGGTGGAGCCGCCGGCGCCGCTGCCCACGTACGCCAACCCGGCCCAGAACCTGGACTGGCGGCGCTTTAGCGACCACGCGCTCTACTCCTGCTTCGCGGCGGAGGCTGCCGTGCTGCGGGAGGTCACCCCGCACATCCCGGTGACCACGAACTTCCTGGGCATGTTCGACACGTGCGACTACTGGCAGTGGGCGCGCGGCATGGACGTGATCTCTAACGACTGCTATCCGGACCCGGCAGACCCGCGCGCGGCGGCCGACTTCGCACTGAACGCGGACTTGATGCGCTCCCTGGGCGGCGGCAGGCCGTTCTGGCTGATGGAGCAGACGGCCGGGCTGGTGCAGTGGCGGGCGCGTAACTCCCGCAAGCAGCCGGGCCAGTTGAAGCTGTGGAGCCTGCAGCAGGTGGCGCGCGGCGCGGACGCGATCCTGTTCTTCCAGTGGCGCCAGTCGGTCCAGGGCGCGGAGACCTTCCACTCGGCGATGCTGCCGCACTCCGGCACGCAGAGCCCCACCTGGCGCGAGGTGGTGGACCTGGGCCAGAGCCTCAAGCGTCTGGAGTCGGTGGTGGGCAGCCGGGTTCGGTCGCACGCCGGCATGCTGTTCGACTGGGACTCCTACTGGGCGCGGCAGAGCGCGATCGGCCCGGTGGAGCCCGCTACGTTCCAGGCGGTGCGCGGCTGGTACTCCACGCTCTTCAACGCCGGCATGGTGGTGGACTTCCTGCCGCCCGCAGACAAGCCTGCCGGGGTGGACGACGTCTTCCCCGCCGCCCCCAGCGCGCACCCGGTGTGCGCACCGGCCGCCGCTGAGACCGGCCGCAGTGAGGGGGAGGCGGGCGGAACGTCGTCCCCTAACAGCGCCGCAGAGGTGGCGGCGCCGCCTCTGATCGTGGTGCCGGCCCAGTTCATGCTCTCGACGGCCACGGCGCAGCGGATCGCGGACTGGGCGCGAGGCGGCGCGCAGGTGATCGTGGGTGCCACCACCGGCATGCTGGACGGCGCGGGCGTGGCGCAGCAGGGCGGCTACCTCTCGCAGCTGCCGGAGGCCGGCGTGCGCGTGCTGGACTACTACCCGGCCACCGGCGAGGTGTGCGCCTGGCTGGACGAGCCGGTGCTGCCCACGGAGACGATCACGGCGCGGGTGAGCGCCCCGGCGGCCAACCGGGCTATGGCGCTGGACGTGGCCGAGGGGCCGCTGCGGCGCGCCGCCTCCCGGCTGCTGGGCGGGGACGGCAGCGTGCTGCAGGCGCGCAACTGGGCGGAGCTGCTGGCCGTGGACGAGGACACGCAGGTGCTGGCCACCTTCCGGGGCGGCGAGCTGAACGGACTGCCGGCCATCACCCGCCGCGAGGTGGGCAAGGGGGCCATCTGGTACGTGGGCACCGAGCTGGACGGGGCGGCGCGGGCCGTGGTGGTGGCCGTGGCGGCCGCCTACGCGCGGATCCCCAACCCGCTGGCCGGGCTGCCCGCCGGCGTGGAGGCAGTGCGGCGCGGCGAGGCGCTGTTCCTGCTCAACCACGCCGACACCACCGCGCAGATCGGCGGGCTCAACGGCGTGGAGCTGCTCACCGGCGAGCAGGTGGGCGGGCACGTGCTCATCCCGGGCCGGTCCGCGGCGGTGGTTGTTCCCAAGGTTGCGCAAGGGCACTAGACACGCACGCGAGTCCATGTGATTCGATAGAGGCACCGGAAGGAGCGCCCATGCTGACCGAACTGACATACGGAAACCTCATCTTCGCCGCCCCTCGCGTGGAGGAACTCTGCGAGTTCCTGGCGCAGGAGGGACTGCTTGCCGCCGTCGAGTGGGAGGCCAGCCGCGCGCCGGAGGCAGAGGACGACAGCAAGCGCGGCTACGTCTACCTGGTGTGCCTGGCGATCGCCGACGGTCACCTGGTGGCCGTGGGCGGGGACGAGCGCGAGCCCGTGCTGGTGCCGGGCCCGGCCCCCGCCGAGGTGCTGGCGCGCCTGACCGAGCGCTTCGAGGTGGACGCCCGCATCGGGCTGGAGGTGGCCGACACCCTGCCCGTGGACGTGGCGGTGCTGCCCGTGGGCGACGACGAGCGGCCGCGCTCGGTGCGCTGCCTCATCTACGTGCCGGTGCGGGGCTTCGTGGCACCCCTGGTGGCGCAGGGCGAGGGCGTGACCATGGCGGCTCGCGAGAACGAGTCGGGCACCTTCCTGGTGTGCGAGACCCCCGACTGGGACGGCCCGGACCTGCTGCAGTGGCCCGAGGCGGTGATGATCCGCCGCGAGGTGCTGCCGGTCGACGCCGCCCCGGGCGAGAACGCGGACGCCCACCTGCTGGCCGTGTTCGGGCAGGACCACAGTGACTGGATCATCCACGACTGGTCGGTGCAGCGCCGCGTGGTGGCGGGCGCCCTGACCGGGCCCGCAGCCACCGGGATGGCCGAGTCCGTGCTGGCCGCGCCGCAGGGCTCCTTCCCGGCCCTGGCCCAGCACGTCTCCGGCGTGGACGCCGAGGCCCTGGAGCTGTCCACACTGAGCGGCGGTGACGAGGCCGTGCGCTACGCCCTGGCCGCCGTGGGCGCGCCGGCAGACCTGGCCGACTACGTGATGGGCAATGGGGAGCTGACCCGTCTGGACGACGTGGTGCTGCACGAGCCGCGCGGCGTGGCCAACGCGATCGGCCGCTCCATCCAGATGTGGGAGGACAGCGCGGCCACCGAGTCCCCCTGGTGGCGCGGCTACGAGCAGGTGGTGCAGGAGCGCCCCAAGCTCATCGGTGCGCTGGCGGCGGCGGAGAGCGCGATCGGTTGTGCGCTACTGTACGTGGCCAGCCGCAAGCGCTTCAGTGCCCCCAAGCGGGTGCTGGCGGGCCTGGTCGGTGCGGGCTTCCTGCTGGACGCCGCCTCGGAGCTGGCGCTGGCGGCCTGGCTGCGCAGGCGCGGCAAGTCAGACCAGGAGTAGGTTCCCTCCGCCCAGAGTCCGTTGGGAGCCGAGGCTAATTCCCGGGGCCTACTGGGGCTGGCCTTAGCAACATCGCGCGAGTGGCAGTCACCCGGTTTCCTCCCCGGGGCTACTGAGCCTCGAGGTGTACCAAACGGTGGGGGTAGTCGCTGAAGACCCCGTCGGCGCGCCAAGCAGCTAGCTGCTCGGCGCGCCGCACCGAGTTCACGGTCCAGACGTTCACAGCAAGTCCCGCGTCGTGAGCCCGCTGAATCAGCTCCCTGGTGACGTTGCCATTCGCCGGGTGCAGGGCAGTGGCTCCCAGCTGCCTGGCTTGCCGGAGCCAGCTGGTCACAGTGGCGGCGGTGGGCCACCGGACGCGGTCAACCAAGAGTGCCCGGGGTGCCTGCGGCATGAGGTGTGCTGCTAAGCGCAATAGGGCGGGGGAGAAGCTGGAGATGAGCGTGCCTGGCTGCCCTGCTCGCATCCAGCTGGCGGCCACCGCCTCAACCAGGGCGCGGTGTGCCCGCACACCGGAGGCCGGGTTCTTTAACTCCAGGTTCGCATAGAGCCGGTCCCGGCCCAGTAGCTCCCACCAGACGTCTAGCAACGGCAGGGGTTCCCCGGCGTAGCGGGCTGCTTTCCACGCCCCGGCATCTGCGCGGGAGAGATCGGTCGCCCGTAGATGCGAATAGGGGCCGCTGAGGTTGGTGGTTCGGTCCAGCGTCGAGTCGTGGATCACCACCGGAGTGCCACAGGCAAGCACGTCCACGTCGAACTCGATAGCGCTAACACCAAGGCGCTTACAGAGGCGGGCGGCGCTAAGAGTGTTCTCCGGGGCAAGGGCACTGACCCCACGGTGGGCAAAAATGCGCATTAGGGTTGCAAGTTGTCCCAGAGCTCGCTGTTAGCTGTGGCTACGCGACTGCGGGGGGAATCGGCTATCCAGGCGCCAGCGTCATGGATTTCCTCGTCGTCAAAGATCGCGTCCATCTCTTCAGTGTCTCCCAGCGAAAGGTAGGACTGCTCGTCGGGCCTGCTGGGCAGCACTTCGCTTACGTAACTGGCAACGGCCTGGGCAAGCGCCACGTCGTAGCCGGCGGCTTCGCTCAAGTACCAGCGGTGTTCAAGCACCTCGTGGAAGATCTCTGCGGGCTCCAGTTTGCGCTGCAGCTCCAACGGCACGCTGGTCACGGTGGGCTCGAAGACCTCAGCAAGCCACTTGTGGGCCACAATCTCGATGGGGGTGCCTCCCAGCCCGTTGATGGCGCGGAACTCCTCTAGATCGTTGAGCATGCGCTGACCTTGGCGTTCCTGTACGTCGAGGCCGGTGAGTCGCATGACCTGCCTGTGGTAGTGCCCTGCGTCCACCACCTTGGGTTGGAAGGAGAGGGAGGTGCCGCCGAGGTCGGTGGACATGGAGATCTCTCCGACGTCGAAGCCGAGCTCGTTCAGGCGTTTGATCCGGGCAGAGACGCGCCAACGCTCCCTGGCGTCGAACGTCTCCTCAGCGGTCAGTTCTCGCCACAGCGACTCGTAGCGTTCCACGATGCGGTTTCCCACCTCGATGGTGTCGATGTTGGGCTCCAGCAGCGCTCCGGCCTGCAGGTCCATCAGTTCACCGATGATGTTGGTGCGGGCCAGGTCCACGTCGTAAGCGCGTTGGCCGCGAGAGAGCTCTGGGTGAAGTTCGCCTGTCTCCGCGTCCACCAGGTAGGCGGCAAATGCACCTGCATCGCGACGGAACAGGGTGTTGGAGAGCGAGACGTCACCCCAGTAGAAACCCTGTAGGTGCAGGCGCACCAGTAGGACGGCTAGAGCGTCGATGAGGCGGGTGGCCGTTTCGGGCCGCATGTACTGACTGAACAGGGCCCGGTAAGGCAGGGAGAACTGAAGGTGCTCCGTGATGAGGGCGGAGTTGAGTTCTTCTCCGTTTTCGTCGCGCCGCCCGGTAATCACCGCGGTGGGCTGGACTGAGGGAACCTCTAGGCGGGAGAGGTCACGCAGAAGCCCGTATTCGCGGTGCGCCACCGTTTCGCCGATCTCCTTGACCGCCAACACGCGACCGTCCAGGTTGACGAAGCGGACCACGTGGCGAGACAGGCCTCGGGGGAGGGCAGCCAGGACGGACTCTGGCCAGTCCTGCAGCGGGAGTTCCCAGGGGAGGTCCAACAAAGCCGGGTCAACGCGCGCGGCGGTGATCTGCATAGAAGCGGGCATGGATTAAGTCTCTCAAACTGTGCGGGGGTTGGTCACTTTCCGCCTCCAGAGGGGCGGGCCCAGGTTGGCGCCAGGACAAGTAGGAATGGGCCCGGCGCGGTGGAGTTGGCGGTGGCGGCCGAGCTGCGGGGACGGGCCGGGACAAGCGCCCGACCCGCCTGGGACTTAGGTCACCCGGAGTGAGGGCGAACCTTACATGTTACCTCCGAATCTTCGGTTCGCGCTGCACCGCGAGTAAAGCTCTAGTAAAGTTGATGCCAGTGGTTGCACCTGCAGCCGTTTGAATCAACAGAAAGGGAGCCAATATGGGCTTCATTGCATTTCTCCTCCTGGGGCTCATCGCCGGCGCGATTGCCAAGGCCCTGATGCCCGGAAAGCAGGAGGGGGGTTGGATTGCCACGCTGGTGCTGGGCGTCATCGGCGCCATGGTCGGCGGCTGGCTGGGCGGCATCCTGCTCGATGCAAAGCTGGGCAACTTCTGGGACCTGAAGTCCTGGGTCCTCGCGATCGGTGGCTCCCTGGTGGTCCTGGCCGTCTGGGGCGCGCTGACCGGTAAGAAGCGCTGACACACCCTCTCGGTGAGCTGAGTCCCGCCGCAGCGAAAGCTGCGGCGGGACTTCTCTTTCTGCCGTGGGCGGGATCGCCCAGGCGCGCGTGTGCGCAGCTAGGCGCGTGGGCGCGTGCGCAAGCGGTTGAGGACTTAGTGGCTCTTCACAGATGAGGGTGTTACTGGGGTGAGGGTGGTCGTCGCGCGTGGTAGCGACTCCGTTGCCTCCGTGGTGCCTGTGCCGTTGGGATCGCTGGTGGCTCGGCACTGGGGCTGTCTTGGGGGCGCCGTCCTGGTGGAGCGGTGGCAGCGTTAAGTGGGAGCGGGAACAGCGCCAGAACACCGGCCAGGTGGTGGACGGCATGCGCGAACGCGACCGGCACACCCCTGCCTCGCAAATGCTGCACCGGGGTACATACGACCGCTTGGTGCCATGGCACCGCTCGGTCGCATGTACCCCGACCGCACGCTTGTGCGCTCGGGGGCACCGCGCCACCACCCACCACCCACCACAGCCCCACCTTCAGCTGTGAAGAGCCGGCTTGGTGCACCTCTCGTAGGGTTCGTGCACCTCTCGTGGGCTTAGTGAACCAGTCGTAGGCCTACCCGGTCGGGTAACCCCTCAATAGGTGCACCAAAACCTCAATCGGTGCACCAAGGGATCAATAGGTCGACTAACCCCTCAACCGTTTGCGCAACCACCGCCTACCAGACCCCGGGCCGGGCCGCAAATGCAGTCGAGACGCAACCGGCGAACCCGGGCGCGCGGCGCCGGGGCGCAGGGCGCGGCTCCTGGTGGATGTCTGCGTCAAAACCCGGGCGCGCCGCGCCGGGGCGCTGCGCGACGCAACGAGAAGCGAGGCGCGCGGGCACAAAACGGGGTGGGGCCCCGGCCAGTTGGCCGGGGCCCCACCCCCAATTTCCCGAAGCATCAGGGCAGGCGCAGGCCCGTGGAAGCGGAGAAGTTGTGCTGGTGGTCCGGGCGGATGCGGACGTGCACAACGCCACCCGGGGCCGGAGCGGTGCGCGGAGGAACGCGCACGATCAGCTGGTTGGACTCGTGGCCGGAACCGAAGTTGCCGTCGTGCTCGCCCACCAGGGAGCCGTAGATGTAGGCGTCGGAGCCCAGCTCCTCGACCAGCTCGACCTTGATCGGGATGGAGCCCTCGTCGGTGGCGGAGACCAGCTCCAGGGACTCGGGACGGAAACCGATGGTGATCTTGCCGTTGTCCTCAGCGTTCATGGCGGCAACGGTCTCGCGGGAGACCGGCACGCGGGCGGAGCCCAGCACGGCCCAGCCGCCGTTGACGGTGAAGGTGCCCAGGTTCATAGCGGGGGAACCGATGAAGCCTGCCACGAACTCGTTGGCGGGGGTGTCGTACATCTCGCGCGGGGTGCCGACCTGCTGCAGCAGGCCGTCCTTCAGCACGGCGATGCGGTCACCCATGGTGAGAGCCTCGGTCTGGTCGTGGGTCACGTAGACGGTGGTGACCTCCAGGCGGCGCTGCAGGGAGGCGATCTGGGTGCGGGTCTGCACGCGCAGCTTGGCGTCCAGGTTGGACAGCGGCTCGTCCATGAGGAACACCTGGGGCTTGCGCACGATCGCGCGGCCCATGGCGACGCGCTGACGCTGGCCACCGGAGAGGGCCTTCGGCTTGCGGTCCAGGTACTGGGTCAGGTCGAGGATCTCCGCAGCCTCCTTCACGCGGCGGGTGATCTCTTCCTTCGGGGTGCCGGCGATCTTCAGGGCGAAGCCCATGTTGTCGTGCACAGACATGTGCGGGTAGAGCGCGTAGTTCTGGAACACCATGGCGATGTCACGGTCCTTGGGCTGGACGTCAGTGACGTCGCGGTCGCCAATGAAGATGCGACCGGCGTTGACGTCCTCCAGGCCCGCGAGCATGCGCAGAGAGGTGGACTTACCACAGCCGGACGGGCCGACCAGCACTAGGAACTCGCCGTCGGCGATCTCCAGGTCCAGGGCGTCAACGGCGGGGCGCTCGGCGCCGGGGTAGACGCGCGTGGCCTTGTCATAAGTTACGGTTGCCATTTTTCGGTTTCCCTTCACGGGCAGGTACGTGCCCGACGATCCGAGTGAAGGTGTCAAACGTGTCCACGTTGACACTCGTGGCGGTTGCCACTTGAAGCAGTCTGCCACATCAGCCTGCCTGGAAGGTAGAGATTGTGTGAAAAATTGCTGGAATCTTTTCCGGCAGTGTTTGCCACGGGGTGTGGACCCACTTAGCCTGGCTCCATGTCGGGGCAAAGGGTGCGTGTGGTTGGCGGCTACCAACTGGGCGCCTGCTTGGGGTCCGGAGGAAGTGGCACTGTATACCGGGCGCTCGCTCCCAGCGGCCAAGAGGTCGCGTTGAAACTGTTGCATCCCCACGTCGCCAGTGACCCCGTGGCCCGGGAGCGGCTCAAGCGGGAAGCCCATATAACCCAGTTGGATGCCCGTTCCATCGCGGGAGTCTTGGATTTTGAGATTGACGGGGACGAGCCGTTCATTGTTTCCCGGCTGGTGGAGGGGCCCACTCTGGCCGCTTTCGTTGACACACATGGCCCGTTGGGGCCAGTGGAGTTGGCCAACCTGGCGGAGGATCTTGCTGCCGGGCTGCACCTGGTGCACGCCGCCGGGGCAGTTCACCGCGATGTCTCGCCGCGCAACGTGATCATGTCAGCGTCAGGTCCCGTACTGATCGACTTTGGTATTGCGCAGTGGGTGGGTTCAGAGCGCGTCACCGGAGCCGGCCTGGTAATAGGAACAGCCGGCTATTTCCCGCCCGAGTATTGGCGTGGTAGCGCGCAAGAGATGACGCCAGCTTTCGACTGGTGGGGTTGGGCGGGCGTGCTGACGTTTGCCGCTACGGGGAGGCCGCCGTTTGGATCCGGTAACCCGGTGGCGATTTTAGAGCGGGCTGAGCGTGGGCAGGTTGACGTGGCCGGGCTGGGCCACGACCTAGCCGAGCTGCTGCGCGCTGCCCTCCATCCTGACCCGGCTCGCAGGGGGCAGCCGACGCAGACGCTGCAGGGTCTTTCTGACCTGGCAGATGCCGCGTTTGCACCCACCGAGGTTGTTCCCGCTGGCAGCCCTGTGGAGACCGACTGGTTGGTGCACGGCCAGGCGGCGGCCAACACCGAGATTCTGGGGGAGTGGCTGCCTGCCCAGGGCGCCCTGCCAACAGCGCCGGTCCCCGAGTTTTCAGCGGACGCCGGCCAGACGGATTTGCTCTCAAGTGCTGCCAGGGGAGAGTTGGCGCAGGAAGCGATTCCCACGGCCGTGCTGGGCAGCTGGGCAGGTGAGCAATTGCACGACGCCGCCCCCGCCACCTTGCCGCAGGAGGCCTGTGATCTACCCACCCAAGTTTTAGGCGTGGGCCGGGGGGACGACGTCGGCCACTACTACCAATCCGAAAACCGGCCGCAGTTTGACCAGGCGGCGCGCGACGGACAGACCACCGCCATGCCCGCTGCCCCCGGCAGGTACGCGAACGCCGCGCCCTTCCCTCAGCAGGCCCAAGTGGAGCAGCCAACCAACCTACCTAACGCGTCTGCCTACTGGAATGGGCAGCCCATCGCCCCGGTTCCCGGTGCCCTGGGCGCCCCGCCGCCAATTCCTACCCCACCGGGCTTCCCACTGGGCGTGCCCAGTAAATCGGCCCTGTTCCAGGCGGCCATGCAGCTGCCGTCTCACGCCACGCCGGGGCAGTACGTGCCGCAGCCGGGGGAGCAACTCGCGCAGTCGGTGCCCCCCGTGCACTGGGCGTCTCTAGCTCAGGCTGGCCAGTGGCAGGGAACGCAACCGGCGGCCTGGCAGGGCCCGGTAGGCGCCTCCACCGGCCCGGCCCTGGCTCCCGCGTGGGTGCGCACGGTCTTTGCCCTGGCTGTGGGCGCAGTTCTGGCAGTCATGAGCCTAGGGGCGTATGCCGGCTACGCGGCCATATGCGCGGCCACCCTGGCCTTACTCACCGCAGTGGTGGGAGAAAGCACGGCCCGCCAGCAGCCCTGGTGGCGCGCCGCGCTGAACGTCCCGCTCTACCTGGTACGCCAAGCAGTAATGCTGGCGCCGGTCGGAGCAGCGATATGGCTCGCCTGGCGCGCCGGGGCGTGGCTGAGCGCCTCCGCGCACCTCTCCCACGTGCAGCTGACGGCACTGGGAGAAAGCGGCGCGAAAGCAGCCCTCGTCTTCCTGGTGTGGGTGGGGCTGTGGCACACGCCCCTGGCCCGCCACTCGCGGGTGGGCACCGCCGCCCTGCTGGCAGAGCTTCCCCGCCGGGCGGTGGTCACCCTCAGCTTCCTCCTGGTCCTCCTGGCCGCCTACGCCCTAACGCAGAGCGGTACCAGCGCATAGCCGGCGCGAAAGGCGACAACGACAACGGGGCGGCGCCGGGGCGGCGTCGGCCACCAGTACATTCCCAGCCAAAGCCGCTAGAGTGATCGCGTTTGACCGCGAAATCGTAAGGGAAGAAAACATGGCGAAAGAGTCTCGACCCACAAGCAACGAGCGCCGCGAAGCAGCCCGCAACCAGGCTGCGCAGCGCAGGGCAGAACAGCTCAAGCGAGACTCGCGCAACCGCATGCTCATGATCATCGCCATCGCCACCAGCCTGGTGGTCGCGGTCGGTGCCATCGTGTTCGCCGTCTACAAGAAGAACGCCAACGCGGGCAAGGTGGACCAGCCCGCGATCGTCACCGACAACGGCGGCGTGTCCTTCGCCGGGCCGGCCAAGAAGGCCGGCACCAGCAGCGACGGCAAGCCGGTCCTGGACGTCTACTTCGACTACTCCTGCGGCGCCTGCGCCCACTTCGAGCTGGCCCAGCGCGAGACCCTCGCCAAGCTGCTGGACGACGACGCCGTGAACGTGGTGCTCCACCCCGTTTCCATCCTGGGCTCCACCTTCACCGACGCCGCCGCCAACGCCTTCTACGAGGTGGTGGACAAGAACCCGGAGCTGGCCTACCAGTTCCACGAGAAGCTGTTCACCGTGTTCCTGGAGGCCAACCAGGCCCAGGACGCCAGCAAGCTGAGCTTCGAGGCGATCCAGAACACCGCCAAGGAGCTGGGCGTGCCCCAGTCCACCATCGACGCGTTCTCCAAGAACACCTACGCCCCGCTGGTGTCCGCCTCCACCACTGACTTCGTTACCCGCTCCAACAGCGGCGAGCTCAGCGAGGACAAGCGCGCCGCCACGCCCACCGTGGTCAAGGACGGCAAGCCCTCTGACTTCGCGCTGATCATGCAGCCCGGCGGGCTGGACCAGTGGGTGCGCACCAACACATACCCGACCCCGGCGGCCACGGAGACCACCAAGTAAGGCGGTAAGGCTCCCTCCACCGCCGGGCCCGCCCGATGGGTGCAGGTCCGCCAAAGCACTGGGCCCGCAGCGCGTGCGCTGCGGGCCCTCCGCTATACTCGGCGCTGGCGTTTCAGCGCCGCGCCACCTTAGCTCAGTTGGTAGAGCGCCCGCCTTGTAAGCGGACGGTCGCGGGTTCGAGTCCCGCAGGTGGCTCCGCCCCCTAATTCCCCGCCGGAATTAGGGGGCTTTGTTTTCCGCTAGTCCAGGAACCCTGAGCTGGGCACCTCAACGTATTGTGCAAACTTGGGGGCGAGGCCGTCGCCGCTAGAGCGTCCGTTAATGTGGCGCCCAATCCAGGGCAGGACATCTCTTTGGAACCAGGCAATGTTTTGGCGCAGGGTCAGCTTTTTTACCGCCGACGCGGGCCGCGGAGCCCACTGAGTGCGGTCGGTGGGCATGCCGAGTGCCTCCAGTGCCGCCTGGGTGACGATCTGATGCCCAGAAGATGACAAGTGGATGTGGTCGGGGGCCCAGGCGTTCCAATCCTTCAAAGAGGGAATGCGGAATTGATCGATTACTCGCGAGCCACGCCGCTGCGCGATCACGCGCACCCCCTCGTTGAACTCCATCATGCGCGGACTGATCGCCTTCAAGAGAGGGGAATCGGAGCAGTCGACAAAGGTGGAGGTGAGCACCTCTGCGCCCGTGTCGCGGGCGCGCGCAACGGCCTTGTCCAACGCTTGTAGAAGCCCACGGACGTCGGCTTGCAGGCGCATGACGTCGTTTCCGCCGCCCCAAATGGAGATCAAGTTTGGGCGCATCGCCAACGCCTGCTCCAGTTGGTCACCCAGGATGTTGCCCAGCAGCCGGCCACGAATGGCGAGATTGGCATACCGCAGTGGCGCCATGCCGCCGTCCTGCCGGGCGGCAGAAAGCTCCACGGCTAGGCGGTCTGCCCACCCGATCATGCGGCCCGCACGGCGTGGATCTTCCAGCCCCTCACTGATTGAGTCACCCACCGCCACGTACCGCTCTACCGCAGACAGGTCCAGGGGGAGGGCAGTGCGGCCAAAGTGCTCCCGCCCCCCTCGCAGTGGAGCCCCCCAGTAGAGGTCTGGGTGGGACGACGCTCCTCCCGCCGGTGTGCTTGTGTGGGCGGATGAGGTGGAGCCGGGGTGAGCTGAGGGCATGAATCCTCCTTGCGCGATCAGAGCAGTCAAGCTTGCGTCTGCCCTCACACAGCATAGGGGGAGGAAGCCTCCGTTATGCGTGCCTACCGGCGGGTGTGGTTGAAACAGCGTGGGTCGCCCAGACCTATCGGTGCTCGGGCGACCCACGCTGTGCTCAACGGTCTTTCAGCAGCCTCTCCAATGCGCTTTGGACCGCCGGGTGCAGGGTGGTTGTGCCTCCCAGCAGCTCTACCCGCCGCACCGTGGAGGTGGCAGTCAGGTAGCTGGCCACCTCCGGGCTGAGAGCGGTCTGGCGGCTGAGTAGTAGCGGCGCACGCAGGTTTGCGGCCAACGCGGTTCCGGGGAGACCATCTGCAAAGGTGGCCCCGCTTGCTACCACCAGAGCAGAGGGAGCGGAGTGGAAACGTTGGACTAGTAGCGCAGCGGTGGCGTATCGATCCGCCCCCACTACCGGCATGAGATTGATTCCCGACACGTAGTGAGAACCGCGCAAGGACTGCGCAGGCAGCCCACCTACGGCCACAACAGGCAGTGAGTCGTGAGCCGCCAGGTAGGCCCTAGTCGCAGGCGGAAGCTGGGCTGCCCGTGTCAGCAGCACGATGCCACCGTGACGGGCGGCAGTTGGTCCTGCCGCTAGAGAGTCCGCGTAGTCCATCCCGTTGGCCAGGAAGACTCGTTCCACCGTACTGATGCGGGCCACCTCTGCGGCCACAGCTGTGGCGGTGGAGAACCGATCCGGACCGGCCAAGCGGCGCACGGAGAAGCCCGCTCGGCGCAGCTGTGTTTCCTTCAGCGAGGACACCGTGCCGGTGCCGCCAACCAGGTAAACCTCCGTGACCTGCATGTTGTGCAGCTCGGCCAGGACTCCGGGTTCCACCGTGCTCGCCGTAGTTAGTAGCAGTGGACCGTCAATCGCGGCGGCCAACGGCCCTGCCGTGACTGCGTCCGCGAAACCCAGCCCGCTTGTTACTACCGCAGTAGTGCCACTAAAACGACCGGCACGCGCTGCCGCCAAGGCGGTTTCGACTCGGTCGGCTCCCCAAACGCGGTGCACGATTGCCGGGCCGGGAGAGGGGATGGCAGATATCGACGTGCTCGGTGTGGAGCTCGGCGTCTGCGTTGGGGGTGGTGCGACCGTTGGCGTCTGCGTCGGGGTCTGCGTTGGCGTCTGCGTTGGGGGTGGCGCGACCGTTGGCGTCTGCGTCGGCGTCTGCGTTGGGGGTGGCGCGACCGTTGGCGTCTGCGTCGGCGTCTGCGTTGGGGGTGGCGCGACCGTTGGCGTCTGCGTCGGGGTCTGCGTCGGGGTCTGCGTCGGGGTCTGCGTCGGGGGTGGCGCGACCGTTGGCGTCTGCGTCGGCGGCGTCGGAATCTGCTCAAGTTCGTGCAGCACAGCCACGGTGCGGGGCGGAATAATAACCGTGCCGCTATTCGCGTCCCACATGGTCTGTTTGACTACTTGATCCACTCCCTCAGCCTGGATAGCGGAGAGCGCAAAGCGGCGGCCAGCAAGGGAATCAACCCGCTGAGTGAGCTGCTGTGGAGAAGCGTTAAATACCGTCAACACGCCGTCGAGCTTGGCATCGACGTCAGCGCCTGCGGTGTCGTCGATCAGCATCATCAGCAGACCGGGCTGGGCGTTAGGGCCACCGGCCGGGAAGGAGACCTTTTCCTGGATGGCCTGTGCGCTACCCAACCGCATCAGGGGTGTGGCGTAGCGCAACCGCACTAGCTCTAGGGAGAGCTGACGGGAGAACTCCAAGTCCGCCGGCTGAGCGCGTAACTCCGGGTTACGCAGTAGTGGAGCCTGCTGCTCCCACAGCTGTTGATTCTTCTCCGCCGGGGGAAGCCCCACTCCGAAGTTGTGCTGCTGCCCGCTCCAATCGATCGCGTTGAAGTGGTCGCCGGAGTTGTAGGAGTCACGGTCCAGGGACTTGGAACGCAACAGGTCCGTGCCGCCGTGCCAGAAGGCAGGTGACTGCCCAAGGGCAACGGTGGCTAGTTGCAGGTTGTTCATGCGCACACGGTCGGCACGCGAGGTGGAAACCGGCAGCTGCAAGACAGAGAGGTCATACAGTGTCTGGTTGTCGTGGGCGTCCACGTAGTTGACGCTCTCCCCTGGCTGGCTGGCATACCCGGCAGGCCCGGAACCGTAGCTGAGCTCGGCCCCGGATTTTACGCCGTCCTTGGTCTCAAAGGAGTAACTGGCCAGGTTGCCTGCCATGCCCAGGCGCACCAAGTCTGTGAGATAGCGCAGGTGCTCCACGCCCTGCTGTGGGTGGCCGTTTGGATCAGTCACCAGCCCGGTTCCAAAAGCCTGGGTGTGGCCCTCGTGGCCGTGTACCCCGTCGCGAAGGCGGTCGTTGAAGGTGGCGATGCCTGTGCCATTCAGCTGGCCCTGGGTGGCCTGGTAGAAGCGGGCGTTGTTGGCTACCTCGCCAAAGTTCCAGCCCTCGCCGTAGAGGTGGATGGTTGCTCCGTCTATTCCGTCCTTGTCTAGGGTGAGTTGACGCAGACCGGCCTGAACTGCCTCCAGGTTGGCCCGGGAGGAGTGCCCCATTAGATCGAAACGGAAGCCGGAAACCTTGTAGTCGCGTGCCCAGGTGGTGACTGCGTCCACCATTAGCTGCTCGGCCAAGGCGTTCTCCGTGGCCAGGTTCTCGCAGCAGGTGGAGTTCTCCACCTTTCCGTCAGCGTTTAGGCGGTGGTAGTAGCCCGGTACCACCTTATCCAGAACGCTTGTGCCGCCCTGCCCGGAGGATGCCGTGTGGTTGAAGACCTGATCCGCCACCACTCGCATGCCGGCATGGCCTATGGCGGCCACCATTTCACGGTATTCACGTACGCGTCCGGCGGCGCTGGGGTCGGAGGCGTAGGAGCCTTCCGGTGCGAAGTAGTGGTAGGGATCGTAGCCCCAGTTGAATCCGTCGAGGTCCTTCACGGCAGCCACTGCGGCCTGCTGCTCGGTAGAGTCCGGCGCAGCGGCAGGAATGCTAGCCACTGCCTGCTCGGAGGCAGGCTCCGGGATGGTGGCGATGTCGTTGGTGGGGAGCAAATGGATGGAGTTGACCCCGGCCTGCCCCAGTTCACGCAGATGGCGCATACCGGCGGAGTCGCTCACTGTGAAGGCCTTGTATGTGCCGCGTAGCGCAGCCGGGACGCTCTGGTCGGTGATCGAGAAGTCGCGCACGTGCAGCTCGTAGATCATCTGGTCCACCGAGCGCTTCACCTCCGGGACGCGTAGATCCTGCCACTGCGGCGGGGCGAGGGCCGGATCTGCCATGTCTAGCAGCACAGAGTGGGTTGAGGCCGTGGTTAGGCCCAACGAGTAGGGGTCGGTTACCGCGTTCGTGACTACCTTCGCCTCGCTGGGGACGTATACGTCCACCAGGTAGCGATACGCCCGGTTCTTCCACTCTCGGCTGCCCTCCACACTCCACGTTCCGCTCGCCTCGTCGCGCGTGGCGGAATATTGCGTGGGCTCGCCGGTGCCTTCGGGATTGTCCCAGAGCTGGAGGCGGACCTGCTTGGCGGTGGGTGCCCACAGGCGCAGGGTGGGCGAGGCCTGCTGGGTGCCGGGAGCGGTCCAGGTCACGCCTAGCCGGGTCTGTGCTGCAGCGGGTGCGTACAGCGCGTCGAGCGCGCCAGCAATCTGCACGCCGGTCAGAGTCAGTGGCGTCTGCCCCTGGGAAACGAGCACCGCCATGCTGCCGGTGAGCAGTTGCCCCAGCCTGGCAGCGTCTGCGTCACTGAGCGTGTAGATGGAGTATCCGCGCAGGTGCGGGTACTTGGCGAGCTGAGCGGCTGTGGGGGTGGCGCCTGCACGGGTCAATGGTAGGGACGACGCCTCGCCGTCCGCAGCGTGGGGACGCCCGCCGCGCAACTCAACCTGCGTGGTGGGGGAGACCAACAAAGCCACCTCGACCTGGGCGGGATTGTGGCCGTCGAATTGGCTGGTTGGTAGCGCCAAGGTGCGTCCGTCTACCCAGATGGCCCGGGCGGCGGTGGACTGCATGCTGCCCAGGTCGGTGAAGGTTATCTCCAGGCGGTGGGTGTCCGGGCTGTAGGTGAAGACCGGGGCCTGGCCGGCAGGAAGGGTAAAACGGTAGTTCTGCCCGCCGTCCCCGTAGTTCTCTGCCCAAGATAGGCCGTGGGCCACCTTGACCTCGTGCTCTCCGGCAGGAATCCGCTTGGAGGTGAAGTGGAATTTGCCGTCCTGCCCCGGCCACATTAGCCCTGCTAGGCAGGCCGGGGCCCAGTTTCCTTCCAGGTCCCCCTGCGTGCAGCCAAGCGCTGCACCGAAGGTACCGGGCAGGGTGACGAGCGGGAAGGGAGGAGAGGTGAAGAAGGCATGGGAGGAGTGATCGTAGATGAAGGTCACCTCCGTGGCTTGGGGCAAAGATAGGGAGACGTTTTCCCCGGTGGGCGTGCCATAGTTCTCTTCCCAAGATCCGCCCACGGCGATCTTGTATTGGTGCTCGCCTGCGGGGAGGGACAACTTGCCCACGTATAGTCCTGATTCTGGGTCTTTGCTTAGCTTCGTGTGCAGGCAGGCCGGATCCCAGTCCCCGTCCACGCCCCCGGTGCAGCCCAACTCGGAGTTGAAGGTTCCGGGAACTGTGACCAGCACTCCGGTTTGTTGCACCTGTGTCCCTGTAGTCAGGTCAACGCCCACCACGCCGTAGCCAGCAGAGGCATGCCGGTTCCCGTTGGCGTCCACAGTTACAGTTCGGTATTCCACAACGGTGCCCGCGCTAAGCGCGGAGACGTCGTGAAAGACACGCGCGTCCTGTCCGGTGTCTACCCCGAGAGGGTGCCATTGTTCCTCGCCTGCCAGCCGGTATGAGAAGGAGGTCTCAGACCACTCTAGGCCGCTCATGTCTGTGCCTACCGGAGCCAGCCCGGTCAGGCGGTGGCCTGCGAGTGTAAGACCACCTGTGACTCGGGTGGGCTGTCCGGCCGGGGCCGCGCCGACCTCGGTGAGAGGAGCATCGGCGCGATAGACGACGGCACCGAAGGGCGGCACGGTGATCTCCACCCGTCCGTCGGCATCGGAACGGACAGAGGGACCGCTAGCGCCCACCGGGGCGAAGGTGGCGTCCTTGGACAAGGCCGTGACTGAATTGGTGACAGGGGCGGCGGAGTTGTTCACAGCTACCAGGTACTCCACTTTCTCGGCGCGCTCCACCCGGGAGAAGGCGTACATGCCGGAGCCGGAACTGGACCAGCGCTCTATCTGCGCGCCGGCGCTCAAGGCTGGATGATCCTGGCGCAACTTGGCTAGGGCGGAGATATGGCGGTAGAGCTGCGCGGACTGGTCGTAACGATCGGAGCTGCCCAGTTGAGTGCCGTCCAGTAGCGGTTGTTCGGCGTACTCTGTGGTGGCGGTGGCAAACATGTCCTGGCGGGCATGCTTGTCAGTGCCGTTGCCTACTCCAACAAAGCCTTGCTCGTCTCCGTAGTAGATCACCGGTTGGCCGCGCGTGAGGTAGAGCAGGCTGTGAGCCAACTCGGCCCGTGCCATTGCGTTGTCTGATTCGCGGAGTAGGAATCCTACCCGGCCCATGTCGTGGTTGCCCAGGAAGGTCGGCAAGACGATAGCGGAGGAAGTGGGGGTGGTGTAGTAGTCGTCGTCTGCGAATAGGCGCTTGAGGGTGGCATCGCCTCCCTTGCCGCGCGCGAACTCCGTGGCTCGGTGCTGGTAGCCGAAGTCCAGTACCGCAGACATGTCCGTGCCGCGCACGTAGGCTGCCAAGAGGTGGGCCGGTCGGTCATATACCTCGCCGAAGGTGAAGAAGTCGGGGCGCCCGGCTTCGTTGGCGTGCTGATGGACCAGCTTGGTCCAATCCCGCCAGAACTCCATGTTGACGTGTTTGACCGTGTCAATGCGGAAGCCGTCCAGGCCCATGTCCACCCAAGTGTTGTAGATGTCAGCCATTCCCCGTACCACGCGGGGATGCTCGGTCATCAGGTCATCAAGGTTGCCGAAGTCCCCCAGCAGGGCGCTCTCCCCCTGACCGCTCGGGTCCATCGCCCCGCGGTTGTGGTAGAGGGTGACGTCGTTGAGCCAGTCCGGCACTAGACGAGGAGACTCTCGACGTGTAGGCCGGTGGGGGAAGGAGATGGTGGCGTCCAGAGCCGGAAAATCGGGACTCGAGGCGAGTGCTGAGATATCTATTTCCGCCCCGGTTGCGTCCCTGTAGGGGCGGGTGGCCAGGTCAATGTACTGCTCTGTGTTGTCCTCGTAGCTGATGAGGTCAGCGGTGTGGTTGACGACGATGTCAAAGTAGACCTTCATCCCACGCGAGTGGGCCTGGGCGATGAGTTCGCGCATGTCTTCGTTGCTGCCCAGGTGCGGGTCGATGCGAGTGAAGTCGGTGATCCAGTAACCGTGATACCCGGCAGAAGCCTGCTCCGCCTCGCCCTGCACAGCCTGGTTCTGGAATGAAGGGGTGAGCCAGATGGCGGTGGTGCCCAAGTTTTGGATGTAGTCAAGTTGGGCGATGATTCCGCGGAGGTCCCCACCGTGGAAGAACGCCTTGTCGGTGGGGTCGAAGCCGGTGGTCAAGCGATCGCCGGTGGCACCACCGCGGTCGTTCGTGGGGTCGCCGTTATGGAACCTGTCCGTTAGGACAAAATAGAAGCGCTGACCTGCGCCGGGGTGGGTTGCTGGGGCCTGAATGAGGGCCGAATCGGCTTCCGTTAGGGCAGGCTCCTGGTCGGGCAGACGCAGCCCGATGTGCTTGGTGGTGTAGTCGAAGGTGATGGAAATCTGTGTGGGGCCAGCTAGGCGCAGAGGAATGTTGGAGTTGGTAAAGCCCTCTTTGCCGTAGGTCTCGTTCCAGGTGCCGTCCATGGCCACCTTGAACTGGTAAGAGCCGGCTGGAAGCTGCCCCCGGAATTCGTACTGGTTGGGGTTGGTGGCAGATTGCTGCATGAGCGTGCTAGCACAGCCCGGATCCCAGTCGGATGCACAACCAAGCTGGGTCTGGAGGTCTCCAACCAGTGTGGCGGTGCGAGCAGGGGCGGCAGCAGCGGGAGTGGATGCGGTGAACAGGCCGGCCACAAGGCCGGAAGTGGCTAGCGCAATCGCGCAGAGGGTGGCCACAACACGCCGTCGTACTGAAAACATTGCAGTCCATTCTCTGAAACGTTGCAATAGATGCTACGTGAGCAAGATCGCAAAGTACAGAGTGGAAAAGTAGGCGACGTCGGCGAACACGGTTGGACCGCCGTCGGCGAGCCGGGCAGAAGCACAAGCAATCGGTAGTGGCAGAGGGAGTGAAGGCAGCGAGGGTGCCAGGTGCAGGAAACGAAGAACAAACCCCCAAACGCCAGGGCAGGCAGGAGGGCTGCCTGCCCTGGCTGACCCAGGCAAGCCAAGGGGCGAAATATTCAAGTAAGCAGAATGCAAATGTGGCGCTGCTGATACAGTCCGTAGCAGCCGCCCAAGCTCTGCTGGGCGCAGTTCGATCTGGAATGGAGCTGGTCACATGAAAACTAAGCATCCCGCGCGGTCAGTGGCGCTGTCCGCCTCATTTGGGGTCCTTCTATCCTCCATCTTCACCCTGTCCAGTCCAGCAATGGCCGACCTCGAGGCGAATCCAAACCGGGCCGCACCGGCCAGTTCCGTCGCCTCCTCCACCGTAGTGATGGCAGGAAAGGCCGCCCTGGGAGATGGCATCAATGAGGACCTGACCCTGACTGACCTGGCGGTGCGCGGGCAGGGGGGATGGATGCGCTACCGGATCCCTGCCCTGACTCAGTTAAACAACGGGGACCTGCTTGCCGTATTCGACGGCCGACCCACCATGCGTGACCTGCCCAGTAACATCACGCTACTGATGCGCCGCTCCACTGACGGCGGAAAGACTTGGCAAGGCGCCCAAGTAATCCGCCAAGAGTCGGCACCGAATGGTTTTGGGGACCCCTCTTTGCTCGTGGACCGCCAAACCGGAAAGGTCTTCGTCTTCTACGCAGCCTCCATCAACGCAGGCTTCGCCAATTCCACCACTGGAGCCGGTGCAACCGACCCGAACGTGCTGCACGCCGACTATTCCGTCAGTGAGGACAACGGGGTCTCCTGGAGCCATCACCGCATCACGGCTGACATCAAAGCCGGCAGCACGGACATGGCGGGCATGTTCGCTGCCTCGGGTGAAGGCCTCCAACTACGCCAAGGGGAAAAGGCCGGCCGCCTGATCCAGCAGTACACGGTGCGCAAGGGCGCAGGCAATTACGCTCTGTCCGTCTACTCCGATGACCACGGCGCCACTTGGCACGCCGGTGGGCTTGTGGGACCCGGGGCAGATGAGAACAAGGTGGTTGAGCTTTCCGACGGCACAGTGCTGCTGTCTTCGCGCGCTGCCCCAGCCCGCAAGATTGCCCGCTCTAACGACGCAGGACTGACCTACAGCCCCTTCGAGACTGACCCTAACCTGCCCGATCCGGGCAACAACGGCAGCATCATCCGGGCCTTCCCCGACGCCGCGCCCAACAGTCCCCAGGCGCGCATGCTACTGATGAGCAACACTGCCAACTCCAACGTACGCCGCAACCTGACAGTACGAATGTCATGCGATGACGGCCAGACCTGGCCGGTCTCCAAGGTAGTGCAGTCGGGCGCTTCGGCGTACTCCACCCTCACCGCGCTCAAGGAGGGCAGCGGAGAACGGGGTGGGAAGTACGGGCTCTTCTACGAGCGTGACGGTTACCGATACTTGTCTTACACGAGCTTTGACTTGGAGTGGCTAGGCGGTGTTTGCGCCTCCATGGGGCAGACCAGTGAGGTGACTGGAACCCAGGGGGCTCAGGTCACGGTGCCGGTAGAAATAACCAACCAGTCAGGGGCTGACCTGGCGGCCGGTCAACTGGAGGTAGTCACCCCGGGCTGGGCCGCCGCTCCCGTAAACGTTGCCCAAATCTTGGCCGGTGGCAAGGCCACCGCCAACGTCCAGCTGACCATTCCAGCTGGGGCGGACCAACGTAGACACCCGGTTACGGTTCGTTTCACCAATGCAGCCGGAAGTGCCCAGTTCAACGCGGTCGTGGAAGTAAACTCCCCCCTTCCTGCCGAGGCGGCAGCTCCCAACGTGGAGATAAGGCCCGTGCTGGATGCTATCTACCCAGGCGGAGTGGACGGCATAGTAGGCGACAAGATTCAACCCTGGGTCGAGGTGGTAAACTCCGGCAACGTAGCGGTCAACGTGGCTTTCAGCGCCCCGGCCGGTGCCGCGAACTGCAACGTCAACAACCTGGCCCCGGGGGCCACCAGCGTATGCCGAAACAACAGCCCCTCCCACGTGGTGACACAGGAAGACGTGATTGCTGGCGACTGGAGCACCACCTACACCGCCACAGCTACCGGAGGGGGAAAGAGCGTGGAGGCTAGCGCAAAATTGGTGCCGGTCAACGTACAGGATTCCGTAAGCTTCAGCACCGAGGTGGGAGTGTGGACTCCGATCAACACCACCTTCGCCACCTCATCCTTTACTCGTGTGCCATTGGTGGGGGCAATCGGTGACGAGGCGCCCCCCGGCACGCCGTTGAAGCTGACCGTACCGGCCAACTCCCGCTCTTCGGCGCAGCTGGTGGTTACGCCCCAAAAGGACGTAGCTAAGCTTCAAGTGGAGGTCTCTGCCCTGAAGCAAGCAGAGCACGACCTGGGCCAGATTGTGCAGGTGCGCTACCCGCTTTACATCCCTGACCTGAACAACCCGGGCCAGCTAGTTGCCGATCCGCTCAGCAGCGAAAACACGATTGAGGTGGGCGCCAACTACAACCAGCCGGTGTGGTTCACGGTCCGCATGCCCGAGAACGCCAAGGAGGGCACCTACCGCGCCACCGTGCAGGTGAAAGCCGATGACAAGCTTGTTGCAAGCTACCCGTTGGAAGTCACGGTCCCCAAGGCCAAATTGCGTCCAGTGGCCAAGCGCCCCTTCATCCTGGACATGTGGTTCCACCCCGACGCAGTGGCGGACTACAACGAGCTGCAGCCGTGGTCAGACGCGCACTTCGCGGCTCTGGTCCCCTACTGGAAGGAGCAGGCAGAGGCAGGTCAAGACGTCCTGGACCTGGCGGTGGTGGAGGATCCCTGGTTGGTCCAGCTCAACACTGGGACAATCCATGCTCAGACTGCCTTCCCATACCGTTCCACGGTGGAGTGGAAGTTTGATGGGACCAGCTGGTCATTCGACTACACGGTATTTGACCGTTTGGTCACCGAGGCTCGGTCCAATGGAATCGGCAAACGCATCCACGCCTTTGCGCCCCTCCAGTTCCAGTCCCGGGACCGCCTCTACTACCTGGACACCACCACCGGGAAGCACGTGTCGGTGTCCATGGGTATCACGGACCAGCGCTACCGGGCGGCGTGGGTTGCCTTCCTGCGCGACTTCAAGCGCCACCTGATTCAGCAAGGTTGGTTCGATGACACGTCGTTGGCCTTCGACGAGCAGCCGGCTGCCCGCATGGAACAGGCCTTTTCGTTCATAAAGGAGGCCGACCCCGCTTGGGAACCCAAGATCGCGCTGGCCGCAAACACTCTGGCGGAAGCCGATTTGGCTAACTTCATCTCCTTCAACTACACGTTCCTGGATCAGGTTTCTCAGGACTTGATTGAGCGACGCCGCAGGGCGGGAGAACCGACTTTGTTCTACACATGGAACGAGCCGGCCAAACCGAACACGGTGGTCAAGACCCCGCCCTTCAACGCCCGCACCATTGGTTGGGTTGTGGAGCAACGCAACTTGGACGGCTACCTGCGGTGGACCTTCAACTCATGGCCCTTAGACGTTTATAACAACCCCAGCTTCCGCTACGGGCAGGGCGATGAGTACGTGATTTATCCCGGTGAGCAGGGGCCGGTTTCTTCCATTCGGTGGGAGGTCTTCAAGGACGGCCTAGAGGATGCCGAGCTGCTGAACTTGGCGAAGGAGAAACTAGGGCAGGGCAACGCCACGCTGCGCCTTGCACTAAGCAGCGTGCGGGCGGAGGACGATGCCACGCGCACCAACTTCGACAAGCTCAACGGATTGCGCGACGCTCTGCTCGCGGCTTTGGGGGACGAGAACCTTACTTCCGTGACGGTGGGGAAGGTGCAACTCGATCGCACGGCGGTAGAGGATCCGAGCAATCCGATTACCGCCAGCGTGGAGCTGCGCAACATCACCGACCAGGAGCGCACAGTGACCGTCAATGTGGTTGGCGAACTGTTTGCGGCGGCTCCTACCACGGTAACGCTGGCCCCACTGGAGGCAAAGACCGCCCAAGTCGAATTCTCCACCCGGGGCAAGGTGGGCATCGATACCGTCCAGATCAGAGTGAGTGCGGGGCCAAGCGAGCTGTTTTCTCAGTCATTCCCGGTGGTGGCGGGTGGTTTCTACCTCTCTGACCAGACCTGGACCCAGGTGAGCAATGGGTGGGGACCGGTGGAGAAGGACCGCTCCAATGGAGAGGACCAGGCCGGTGACGGCGGCCCGTTGCGGATGGGCGGCAAGCTTTATTCCAAGGGGCTGGGGACACACGCGGCCTCCCAGGTGGACGTGACCGTGCCGGCTCACTGCAAGGAGCTGATCTTCGACTACGGCATTGATGATGTGCAGCGCAGGCCTGGTTCCGCAGCCTCCGTGGTGTTTGAGGTCAAGTCCGGTGCCACGAGCTTGTGGCGCTCTGGCTTGATGACGGCTTCGACTCCTACGGGGAGTGCCAGGGTTGCCCTCAATGGGCAGACGCAGCTTTCCCTGCTGGTGGATCCGCAGGGACGCAACGGACAAGACCACGCCGATTGGGCCGGGATGTGGGTGCGTTGTTCAGACAACGTGGAGATCCCGACCACGGCTCCGACCTCGGCTCCGACCTCGGCTCCGCCTACGACGGCTCCGCCTACGACGGCTCCGCCTACGACGGCTCCGCCTACGACGGCTCCGCCTACGACGGCTCCGCCTACGACGGCTCCGCCTACGACGGCTCCGCCTACGACGGCTCCGCCTACGACGGCTCCGCCTACGGTTCCAACTGTCCCTGCGCAAGTACGCCGTTTGAGCGGTGTCGATCGAGTCAAGACCGCTATCGAGGTCGCCCGTGCGGAAAAGTGGGGGAGAACTGCGATCCTGGCCTCTGGAAACAACTACGCAGATGCGTTGGCGGCCGGTCCGCTGGCGGCAGCCCACAACGCCCCGGTCTTGTTGACCACCGGCGCCCAACTCGAATCCGAGGTGCTCGGCGTGCTGCGAGAAAAGGGCATCACCAAGGTGATTGTCGTAGGCGGCTCCGGTTCCGTCTCTCCCGGCAAGCTGGCTGCTTTGCAGCGCGCTGGTCATGGAGTTGAGCGCGTGTTTGGTGTAGACCGTTACGACACTGCCGTGCAGGTGGCCAAAGCCACCGAGCGCGTGACCGGCTCTAAGAAGATGGTCTACGTCGTTGACGGCACCAACTTTCCTGACGGTGTGGCGGCGGGGGCCTTGGCTGGCCGTACCGGTGGGGTAGTGGTGTTCAGTGCGGGCAAGGCATTGCCGCAGGTGACCGATGGGTACTTGAACGCGGGTTTACGCGTGGTAGGAGTCGGTGCGGCGGCACACGCCCTGAGCAAGAACGGTTTCATCGCGGGCCTCACGATGGAGACTGTGGTGGGTGCCACCCGCTACGAGACGGCAGCCGATCTTGTCAGTACATATGCCCCGGCGGGTACACGAGTGGTGGTGGTTTCGGGCGCTACGTACGCTGACACCCTGGCAGGCGGGGCCCTGGCGGCTAGCCATGACGGCGTGCTGCTTCTCAGCCGCGCCTCGACGCTGCCTGCTGCGGCGAGCGCGGTGATAACTGAACGCAAGCCACGCTTCGTTGACATCGTTGGCGGTATGGCTTCGGTCAACGCCGGCGTGGAACGCGCGCTGCGCCAGTTGCTGCGCTAACTAAGCGGCGAGGGGCGGGCTTACTTCGGTGAGCCCGCCCCTTCTTTTCCGCGTGTTTCCGTACTGCCAGGCAGAGGCGAATGCCGCGCTCTCCAGGTGGGGCGGCGGTGAAGGGGCTCAGGTAAGGAAACCGGGCTACCTAGGGCAGACGCCAGTCGATCGGGGCGGCCCCTTGGGCCTGAAGGGCCGAGTTAACCCGGGAGAAGGGGCGGGAGCCAAAGAAGCCGCGTGAGGCAGAAAGTGGGCTGGGGTGGGGGGAGGCGATGATCGGGGTGCTGCCCAGCAGCGGGGCCAGGCTTTGCGCCTTGGCTCCCCACAGGACCGCCACCAGCGGGCCGCCGCGCGCTATCAGCGCCCGGATGGCAGCCTCCGTGATTGCCTCCCAGCCGCGCCCCTGGTGCGATCCGGGCTCGCCCACCCCCACACTCAGCACCCGGTTGAGCAGCAAAACGCCTTGCTCGGTCCACGGCGTGAGGTCTCCGGTGGTGGGCAGCGCCACCCCTAGGTCGTCTTGCAGCTCCCGGTAGATGTTGACCAGGCTGCGTGGTGGGGCCACACCGGGGGCGACGGAGAAGGCCAGGCCTACCGCGTGCCCCGGCGTGGGGTAGGGGTCCTGCCCGACGATCAGCACGCGCACGTCCCGCAGCGGCTGGGAAAAGGCTCGCAAGATGTGCTGCCCGGCCGGCAGGTAGGGGCGCCCGGCGGCGCGCTCGGCGTGCAGGAAGTCACCCAGCGCAGCCAGTGCCTCCTCCTGCGGGGCCAATGCGCGTGCCCAGTCGGGCGCCATTATCTGGGTCAGGGGCGGGAAATGACTCACCCCACCACCCTAAGCGCTTGCGGGTGCCCCCGGATGCCCCTCGGGGCCGGCGTCGGTGGGAGCGGTCCGAGCGGGGGCGGTGTCGCCTGGAGGGGCGCGGGCGGGACGTCGTCCGTACTCGCCACGGAAGGGGGTCCGTAAGGTTCGCCGGGGCGGGTGAAAGCGGCGCGAAGTGCCCGGATTTAATCAACACGCGCGGGCAGCACCGTGCGGTAGGTAACGCGGCGCGGTAATCTGCGAACGTGAGTGAGTATCCAGAGGACGAGTTCGATCGCGCCGCAGAAGGCGTGCCGGAGGGCGTGCACCGCGCCCCTGAGCCGTGGTGGCGCGGGCTGCTGCCCTATCTGGTCGTGATCGTGGCCGTGCCGCTGGTGGCGTGGGCGGGCGTGGCGCTGCTGTCCAAGATGGGGGCCACCAACCCGACCACCCCCACCACGCCGTCGGCCGTGGCGCCGGCTGTTCCCACGCAGCAGTCCAACGAGGAGGCCGCGGCGCAGGCCCCGGAGGAGACCACCGCCCCGGCGGAGACGCAGGCACCGCCGGCCGAGCCGACTGAGGAGGCAGCGCCCGCAGAGGAGCCCGCTGACCGCAGTATCAACGTGGTGGTCTACAACGCCACTGACGTGGCGGGCCTGGCTGGTGGAGCCGCCGACAAGGCCAAGGCGGCTGGATACACCAACGCTGCGGCCAAGAACTTTGAGGGCACCGCCCCGAGTGAGAACACCGTCTACTACGCCGGTGAGGCCAACGCCGTTGAGGCGAAGGAGGTGGCCGCCGCGCTCGGTATCACCGCAGTGGTGGACGACGCTGCCGCCGCGCAGTCGGCTCCCGTTGTCGTTGTGTTGGTTACACAGTAGGGAGAAACTGCGGCTTGAAACGGGTGTGCCCCTCGCGAACAACGCGAGGGGCACACTTGCACTCTCGGGGGCAGAGTGCCAGAGTTGGGTTAGCACTCCCCAGGTGGGAGTGACAAGACAACCCGGTTGAGCCGCGAGGTAAGGCGGGGCGCCGCAATCGCGTGGCGGCCCAAGAGATCGTCCGTCGCGGGCGTGGCCAACCACCCACACGTATTCGTGAAGGAACGTAAATGGCCAAGATCATTGCTTTCAACGAGGAGGCCCGCCGCGGCATGGAGCGCGGCCTGAACATCCTCGCCGACACCGTCAAGGTCACCCTTGGCCCCAAGGGCCGCAACGTCGTCCTGGAGAAGAAGTGGGGCGCCCCCACGATCACCAACGATGGTGTGTCCATCGCCAAGGAGATCGAGCTGGACGAGCCGTTCGAGAAGATCGGTGCCGAGCTGGTCAAGGAGGTCGCCAAGAAGACCGACGACGTCGCTGGTGACGGCACCACCACCGCCACCGTGCTGGCCCAGGCCCTGGTCCGTGAGGGCCTGCGCAACGTGGCCGCTGGTGCCAACCCGATCGCGCTGCGTAAGGGCATCGAGAAGGCCGTTGAGCGCG
Organism: Buchananella sp. 14KM1171; assembly: GCF_041380365.1. Lineage (NCBI taxonomy): Bacteria > Bacillati > Actinomycetota > Actinomycetes > Actinomycetales > Actinomycetaceae > Buchananella > Buchananella felis. The sequence continues at coordinate 1,568,370 of NZ_CP159981.1, forward strand.
TCGTGGCCCAGCTGCTGTCTGACGCCAAGGAGGTCGAGACCACCGAGGAGATCGCCGCCACCGCCGCCATCTCCGCCGGCGACGTCGAGATCGGCGCCAAGATCGCCGAGGCTCTGGACCGCGTTGGCAAGGAGGGCGTGATCACCGTCGAGGAGTCCAACACCTTCGGCCTGTCCCTGGACGTCACCGAGGGTATGCGCTTCGACAAGGGATTCATCTCCCCCTACTTCGTCACCGACGCCGAGCGCCAGGAGGCCGTCCTGGAGGACGCCTTCGTGCTGCTGGTGGAGTCCAAGGTCTCCAACATCAAGGACCTGCTGCCGCTGCTGGAGAAGGTCATGCAGGCCGGTAAGCCGCTGGCCATCATCGCCGAGGACATCGAGGGCGAGGCCCTGACCACCCTGGTGCTGAACAAGATCCGCGGCACCTTCAAGTCCGTGGCCGTCAAGGCCCCGGGCTTCGGCGACCGCCGCAAGGCGATGCTGCAGGACATGGCGATCCTGACCGGCGGCCAGGTCATCTCCGAAACCGTTGGTCTGAAGCTGGACAACGCCGACCTGGAGCACCTGGGCACCGCCGCCAAGGTGGTTGTCACCAAGGATGAGACCACCATCGTTGGTGGTGGCGGCGACGCCGAGGCCATCGCTGCCCGCGTGGCCCAGATCCGCGCCGAGATCGAGAACACCGACTCCGACTACGACCGCGAGAAGCTGCAGGAGCGCCTGGCCAAGCTCTCCGGTGGTGTGGCCGTGCTGCGCTCCGGCGCCGCGACCGAGGTGGAGCTCAAGGAGCGCAAGCACCGCATCGAGGACGCCGTACGCAACGCTAAGGCCGCCGTCGAAGAGGGCATCGTTGCCGGTGGTGGTGTGGCCCTGATTCAGGCCGCCACCAAGGCTTTCGAGGGCCTGAACCTGGAGGGTGACGAGGCCACCGGTGCCGCCATCGTCAAGGTGGCTGTGGAGGCACCGCTGAAGCAGATCGCCGTCAACGCCGGCCTCGAGGGCGGCGTCGTGGCTGAGAAGGTGCGCCACCTGCCCGTGGGCCACGGCCTGAACGCCGCCACCGGCGAGTACCAGGACCTCATGGCTGCCGGCATCAACGACCCGGTGAAGGTGACCCGCTCTGCGCTGCAGAACGCCGCCTCCATCGCCGGTCTGTTCCTGACCACCGAGGCCGTCGTGGCCGACAAGCCGGAGCCGGAGGCCCCGGCTGCTGGTCACGGCGCCGACATGGGCGGCATGGGCGGCTTCTGATCGCCCTCTAGCGGAGGCTCGCGCGGTTCCCGGTAGGGGTGCGGGCGGACGCAAACGACGGAGCTAGGTTCTCCGCAGGAGGCTTTGGCCCCGGCAGCAGTAGCTGCCGGGGCCAAAGCCGCATTGGCGCGGCGTGCCGGGGCGGGGCGCTACCTTCCGCCGAACATGCCTGCGGCCTGGGACTCGGCGGCCGAGTAGGTGTTGGCGGCGGCGTCCAGCTGAAGGCCGATCATCTCGAGGTTGGACTCCACCACCGCCTGGGTTGCCCGCCATTCCTCCGCCACCGCAGCGAAGGCAGCGGAGGCGGAGCCGGTCCACGAAGACTGCAAGGCGGTCAGGTGGGACATCATTGCCGAGACCTCGGCAGAGATGGAGCCCATTGAGGCGCGCGTGCGGGCGGCAGCGGCCGCCACTTCTGCAGAATCAACTTGGAAACGCATTGGATTTCCTTCCGTCTCGTTAGGGGATTGCCCCCAAAGCTAGGCAGGGGAGGAGGGGCCCCAGAAGGGGGAGCGCGCGGCGTGCAGGAAGCGGCGGGCCGGGGCGTGGCTGTGGATAGCGCCCGTCCACAGGAAGCGTTGGATCGGTCACCTGACGCCCATTGCGCAGAGCGCATTCGCGTGCGGTGTTAGCCTGGCAATAGTTTCAAGGTGTAATCCGTGCGGACATCGGAGGAAAAAGTGAGGCTCAAAGAGGTTGTCAAGTCGGACAATGGTGTCTGGGCGAGCTACCACTTCTACGGTACGTGGCGCTCCACGTGGGACTTCATCCTGGAGACAGCACAGTTGATTCTCTACACGGAGTTCGACCCAACCCACCTGGTGGAAGTGGGGTTGAGAGGCGAGGAGAACCGCAGGATCACGGAGGAACTCGCAAGGGTAAACGGAGACCTGAGAAGGAGCGTTGCAGCCACGGAGCACGACATCCTGGTCGTCGCCGGTGACAGCAAATCAATGGGTTTCCCTGTGAGATTCACGTTCTTCAACAATACGGACCGCATCATCCTGGACGCCAAACTGGAGTCTTTAAGGGAACAGGACCGGGAGAACCCGGAAGTCTTCACCCAGTACCTTTCCTCTCTCGAGATTTCGGGGTACGCCGCGATGGCCCGCAAGGGAATGTTCTAGTGGGAACCGGTGTGGACCAGAAGCCTCGCCTCCCTCTGTCCAATGCCGCGATGAGCCAATGAGCGGGCGTCCAACAGATTGGAGCGCCGTTGGTCTGCCCGCCGACCCCACTCCGGGAGACCCAGCGGTTGTTCGAGATGGCGCGCAGCGCTACCTGGGGGTCGCTGATGCGATAAAGGCGTGCGCGGCTAATCTGCGTGCCCTGGACGCGGGGGACTCCAGCCAGGCCGAGAGTGTGCGGGCGCTCATGGAAACGCGGGACACGATCGTGGACGGCGTAAACGCCGCAGAGGCGCGCTATAGGAGCGCCGGTAGTGCGCTCGAAACCTACGCGTTTCGGCTAGACCAGGTGCAGTCTGACACTCTCCTTGCGCTCTACGCTGCTCAGAACGCTGTGGCGGTGCGGGAGGATGCCACACGCCGTAGGCGCCAGTTCGAGGAACTTGCCGAGGACTACGAGGCGGCAGCCGATGAGCACGGGCAAGACCAGTACGCCCTTTACACGCGGCTTGCCGGCTGGGCGGACGAGGACGTTGCGGACGCGGAAGCGGAGATTGGGCGTCAGGTTGAGGCGATCCAGACTGCTGTAAGTGAACGCGATCAGGCGGCACAGAACGCGATCGATGCGATCAAGGGGGCTGTGGAAGCGGATGGTCTTTCAGATTCCTTGTGGGATGACTGGGGCTCCAAGGTCATCGGCTGGATATCTGCCGTAGCGGGCGCAATCTCAAAGTTTGCCGGCATTCTCGCGTTGGTCTTTGCGTTTATTCCAGTTGTAGGGCCGGTACTTGCGGCAGGGTTCGGGGCGATTGCCGCGGTTACTGGAGTGGTGGCGGCCATGGCCGACATTGTCTTGTATGTGGCGGGCGAAAAGACGCTGCTCGAGGTGGTTGTGTCGGTAGGTTTTGCCGCGCTTGGCTGCGTGGGGCTTGGTGGGCTGCGGGGGGCTGCAGGAGCCGTCAAGAACATGTCTCCCAAGGTTCTCTTCGCGATGGGAAAAGCCACAAAGGGAGCGAGCCTCAAGGGGTTTGTGTTCGGCTACGGAAGAAATATCCGCAAGACAGGCGAGGCCCTTGCTGTGGGTGGATTGAATGCAGTGCGTATGCTACCAAAAGCGTTGCGCCATCCAGTTCAGACTGTGCGCAGAATGCATGCCTCCGTAATGGAAATTCGCAATCGCATGATTGACATGACGAAGCCTCGCGAAGGTCGCGCGATGATGACGCCGGGCGAGCGGGAAGCATCGCGCGCAAAGTTCAAGTATCTGGAGGGAAAAAACGTTCACTGGGATAATTTTGAGCGGCATCAATGGGATTCGGAATCTAGTATTCACCTTGTCGAGGACCTTGAATTCAGGTACGGGGCGAAGGCGGACGGAACGCCCAGGTCGCAGGTTGAATGGGAGAATGAGTTCCTCGTGTGGAATATAAAAGACAACTCCCTGATTCCAGATCTTCCGCCAAATAATGGTTTTGTTCCAGGTACGGAGAGATTCTATAACTCCCTGGAGGAGTATCTGGCGGCGGGGCACGACCTTCACCTAGATAGGATTGGCCATCCAGGTGGGAAGTTCTTTGCTGAGGCGCCCGGCGGTGTGCCCATCTCGGCTGAGAAACGAGGAATCGATCCGCGCGGCTACGATCACCCCCATTATTCGTATCAGATAACTGGCTCGCTAGACGGGTTTATGATCAAAGTCGGGGAAATCGCCCCCGCTCTGGGTTCTCCAGGTGGTGGGATTCAGGTCCAGTTCATTGAAACGGCTAAGGGTATCGTCTGGACCGGGGCTGACCTGAAGGGGGGAGGTGTGCTGAAGTAACGATGTGGAGGAGTCTCAACCGCTACACGCAAGAGTTGGTCCGAGTTTCGGGTTGCGAGTTCAGGTCGACAAACATCACGTTCGGTGGCGGGTACTCGTTCGGGTACGCCGGAGATTTGTCTATCCATATATTTAAAGAGAAGGGGCTGTATAAGGTCGGGGCGTCGGAGCGTTATGAAGATGTGTTTGTTGACCTTGTGAGCCGGAGGCTCGATGCTGCCGAGCGGTGGTTTGTGAAGTGTGTGGGGGATGTGCGGCGTGCCTATTATGATGGGTCTCCCACTATTGAATTGCCCGCAGGTTTAAAAGATGTGCGTGCGGGGTATCAAGTTCGCGGGCTCGAGGGTGCTTGGTCCACTCTGGTCAGGAGCGACGGGACCGAGGTGCCGGTGGCGATTCTAGGTACTGTTTGGGAGGACTATTCCAACATTGCTAAGTATTCCCACATTGCCGACCTGCCGGTGGGTGAGCTGGCCCAGTCCTACATGGACCCGGCGGGCGCACCGCTCCTCAGTGACTATGTGCGCAGATGACGCATTGCCAGGATTAGGCGTGACTGCGAGGTCTACGCGTGAGGAGTGCTGAAGTGGTCTTGTGGAGGATTTTGAATCGCTACACGCAAGAATTGGGGCGGGTGCAGGGTTGCAGCCTGGGGGTGACCGGCAAGACTGGCGGCTACATGTTTGGTTTCGGGGACTATATTTATTTCCACATATATAAAGAGGGAGGGGTGTATAAGGTCGGTAAGTCCTCACGTGACGGCGGTGTGTTTGCCGAGCTTTGCAGTTCTCGATTTGATGCCGCCGAGAGATGGTTTATAAAACGCGTGGGCGAGATTCATAGGAACTACAGGGGCCTACCGGAGATTAAGTTGCCAGGCGATGCGGCCGAGGTGAGTAGCGGTTACGAGGTGCGTGCGCTTGGCGCGGCCTGGTCCACCTTGGACAGGAGTGATGGAACAACGGTCCCCATCACAATGTCGGGAGATTTTACTGGGAGATACTGTCGCATTGTCCAGTACTCCCACATTGCCGACCTGCCGGTGGGTGAGCTGGCCCGGTCCTACATGGACCCGGCGGGCGCACCGCTCCTCAGTGACTATTTGCGCAGATGACCCATTGCCAGGATTAGGTCTGACGATGAAGCGTACGCGAAGGGGGTGTTGAGATAACGGTGTGGAGAAGTCTCAACCACTACACACAAGAGTTGGGGCGCGTGCACGGTTGTGACCTGAGGTGGTCGAGCCGAACTGGTGGGTATGTGTTTGAATACGCAGACTATGTATATCTTCACATATTTAGAGAGAAGAGGAGGTATAAGGTTGGGAAGTCGTCGCGCGACGGTGACGTGTTCGTCGAGTTTGTCAGTCCGCAGTTTGACGCGGCTGAGAGATGGTTTGTAATGCGCATGGGGGAGATTTGCAGAAGGTATAGAGGCCTGCGGATGATTAAATTGCCTCGCAGTTTAAGTGATGTGCGTGCGGGGTATCGAGTTCGTAGGCTCGAGGGTGCTTGGTCCACTCTGGTCAGGAGTGACGGGACCGAGGTGCCGGTGGCGGTGCTGGGGACTGTTACCGAGCGACACTCCAACATTGCTGAGTATTCCCACATTGCCGACCTGCCGGTGGGTGAGCTGGCAAAGTCCTATATGGACCCGGCGGGCGCGCCGCTCCTCAGCGACTATGTGCGCAGATGACGTGTTGCCTGGATTAGGCGTGACGGCGAGGCTTACGTACAGGGGGTGGTGAAACCGTGATGTGGAGGAGTCTCAACCGTTACACACAAGAGTTGGCGCGAATTTCGAATTGCGAATTCAGGTCGACAAGCATCACGTTCGGTGGCGGGTACTCGTTCGGGTACGCCGGAGATTTGTATATCCATATATATAAAGAGAAGGGGCTCTATAAGGTTGGTACGGCGTCACGTGATCGTTCAGTCTTTCCATACGTGGTCAGTCGGAGACTTGATGCCGCCGAGCGGTGGTTTGTGAAGTGTGTGGGGGATGTACGGCGTACGTACGACGGGTCTCCCACTATTGAATTGCCCGCAGGTTTAAAAGATGTGCGTGCGGGGTATCAAGTTCGCGGGCTCGAGGGTGCTTGGTCCACTCTGGTCAGGAGCGACGGGACCGAGGTGCCGGTGGCGATTCTAGGTACTGTTTGGGAGGACTATTCCGACATTGCTAAGTATTCCCACATTGCCGACCTGCCGGTGGGTGATCTGGCCCAGTCCTACATGGACCCGGCGGGCGCACCGCTCCTCAGCGACTATGTGCGCAGATGACGAATTGCCAGGATTGGGCGTGACGGCGAGGTCTACGCGTGAGGAGTGCTGAAGTGGTCTTGTGGAGGATTCTCAACCGCTACACGCAAGAGTTAGCGCGGATGCAAACGTGCTCGTTTAGGTCGACAAACATGGAGTCCGGCAGCGGGTACGCGTTCGGCTTCGCCGGCGATTTGTATATTCACATTTATAAAGAGCGGGGGCTATATAAGGTGGGAGGCTCCGAGCGTGCCAGCAGCATTTGGGCCGAGCTTTTCAGTTCTCGGCTAGATGCAGCTGAGAGATGGTTCATTAAGCGTGTTGGAGAGATTCATAGGCACTTTATGAGTTTGCCGGAGATCGAGCTGCCGGGCGATGCGGCCGAGGTGAGGGGCGGTTACGAGGTGCGTGCGCTTGGTGCAGCCTGGTCCACCTTGGACAGGAGTGATGGAACAACGGTCCCCATTACAATGTCGGGAGATTTTACTGGGAGATACTGTCGCATTGTCGAGTACTCCCACATTGCCGACCTGCCGGTGGGTGATCTGGCCCAGTCCTACATGGACCCGGCGGGCGCACCGCTGCTCAGCGACTACGTGGTGAAACGACCCGACTAGCGGGACACGGCTGCGGCACGGACGCCCGCCCCTCGCTTCCTAGAGCTCTGGCCCGTCAGTGGCGGCACCAAGGCCCTCGCCGCCCGCCGTGGGTAGCCCGGCGTTACCCACCTCCACCGCTGCCGGCTCGGCAGCGGTCACGGGCGCTGCGGGACGCTTCGCGGCAACCGGCGCTGCGGGGCGCGGGTCAAAGGCGTCCAGGTCCTCCAGGCAGGTCTCCAGGGTGGAGAAGTCGTCCTCGGCCGCGCGCGGACAGTCCAGGGCCGCCATCAGCTCGGCCACGCTGCGCCGCTGCGGGGCGGGCGCAACCACGGGCGCCAGCGCCTGGGTGCTGTCGATCTCCAGACCCGGCACCGGCTCGATCCGCTGCGTCACCTCCATGCGGTGCACGCCATCACTGCCGTCGGCGGCAACCGGCTTAGCAGTGCCGGCAACCGGCTTTGCGGCACCGGCCGCCGGGTTAGCAGCGCTTACCACCGGCTTAGCAGCTCCGCCTGACTTTTGACACTTGGTATGGAGCTGGGTGGTTTGGGTCGGGTTTTCGTTGATTTTCTGCGGGTGTGGGGGTTGGTTTGGGTCACTAAGGGGGTGGCTATGATGAGGGTTTGTGAGCCCGTTCATCCGTCAAGTGCGTACTGCCTCGGGGGCCACGGCTGTGCAGATCGTGATCAAGGAAGGCCGGCGTAACAGGATTGTTGAGCACATTGGTTCGGCTCGTACGCCTGGCGAGCTTGCTGCCTTGGTCCAGATCGCACGGGAAAAGCTCCATCCTGGCCAGCTCGAGCTAGACCTGGACCTTTCATCGGGGTGGGCAGACTCCGCGCCGGGTGGCCTGGAGGACTACCGGCAGGCGGCCAGTAGCGCAGCGCGCGTGGTTGGCCACCGTAGCGGCTTGTTGTGGCAGATCCTTTGCGATGCTTGGCGGGATCTTGGCTTTGACCAAGCGGTAGGCGATGAGGCCTTCAAACAGATTGTCCTGGCCCGGCTGATCGAACCCACCAGCAAGAGCGCTATAGCAGCAATGTTGACCAGCCTGGGGCTGGAATCCTTTGACTCACGCACCCACTTTCGTGCCCTGGCCCGTTGTGTGGAGCGTGATTACCGCTGCGCTTTGGCTCGCGCGGCTTTGGCGCATTGCCTGGCGTATGGGGATGTGTCCTTGGTGTTGTACGACGTGACTACCTTGTACTTCGAAGTCGAGGAAGAAGACGCGCTACGCAAGGTCGGTTACTCCAAGGAACGCCGCGTCGATCCCCAGATCCTGGTCGGCCTGCTGGTAGACCGCAACGGTTTTCCCCTAGAGGCCTCCTGTTGGGAGGGCAACAAGTGCGAAACCCATACCCTCATCCCTACCATCGAGGCCTTCAAGCAACGCGCTGGGGTGGAAAACCTGGTGGTGGTAGCTGATGCTGGCATGCTCTCTCGGGCTAACTTGCAAGCCCTCAACGAGGCTGGCTACGGCTTCATTGTCGGGGCCAGGCAGACCAAAGCGCCCCTGGACCTCCAAGCGCATTTCTTCTGGCACGGGGACTACTTCACTGATGGGCAGATCATTGAGACCATCACCCCACGCCACGCCGGCAAACAAGAACGCGATCAGCGCCTCAAGGCCGAACCGGTCTGGCACCCACAAACACACCCGGGCTCGTGGCGGGCGATCTGGGTCTACTCATCAAAGCGTGCCGCCAGGGACAACAAGACCCTTACTCTCCAGGAGAACCGGGCTAGAGCCATCGTTGCTGGGGAAAAAGCTATGCGCTCAGCCAGGTTCGTCACCACTAGCTCCCAAGGAAGGGGCCTGGATGAAAAGGCCCTGGCCAGGGCGCGGCGTCTAGTCGGGCTTAAGGGCTATGTCACCAACATCCCAGCCCAGGCCATGAGCGCGGCCGAAATTGTGGCTGACTACCACGATCTGTGGAAGGTGGAACAGTCCTTTCGCATGTCCAAACACGATCTACGCGCCCGCCCGGTCTTCCACCACACCCACCAATCCATCCAGGCTCACCTGACCGTGGTAACCGCTGCCCTGGCCATAGCCCGCCACCTACAGACCCGAACCGGCCTGTCCATCAAGAAGATCATCCAGGCCCTCAGGCCCGTCATTGACGTCACCATCAACATCAACGGACACGAACTCACAGCCACCAGCCAACCCCAAGGCCAAGCCGCCAACATCCTGGCCAGCCTCACCAACAAAATGGGTCACTAACGGTGTCAAAAGTCAGGCTAGAGCTCTGGCCCGTCAGTGGCGGCACCAAGGCCCTCGCCGCCCGCCGTGGGTAGCCCGGCGTTACCCACCTCCACCGCTGCCGGCTCGGCAGCGGTCACGGGCGCTGCGGGACGCTTCGCGGCAACCGGCGCTGCGGGGCGCGGGTCAAAGGCGTCCAGGTCCTCCAGGCAGGTCTCCAGGGTGGAGAAGTCGTCCTCGGCCGCGCGCGGACAGTCCAGGGCCGCCATCAGCTCGGCCACGCTGCGCCGCTGCGGGGCGGGCGCAACCACGGGCGCCAGCGCCTGGGTGCTGTCGATCTCCAGACCCGGCACCGGCTCGATCCGCTGCGTCACCTCCATGCGGTGCACGCCATCACTGCCGTCGGCGGCAACCGGCTTAGCAGTGCCGGCAACCGGCTTTGCGGCACCGGCCGCCGGGTTAGCAGCGCTTACCACCGGCTTAGCAGCTCCGGCCACCGCCTTCTCACCGCCCAGGAGTTCGGCGGACTTGGCGGTCGGCCGGGCGGCAGCGTCGTCCACCGGGGGACTCACGACGGCCGGGTGGGCGCCCCGCCCGCCGGGAATCGGCGTCGCCACGGCAGCGGGGGCGACCGGTTGGGGGAGGGGGGCAACGATCAGACGCGGCGTAGTAGCCTCCGGCACGCCCGGCGCCGGCACCTCCCCGGCGGCGTCCACCTCGGCGTGCGCCAAGAGCTCGGCGCGCAGGCTGCCGTCGGGGTCCAGCTCGGCAAGCTCGGCCTCCAGGCGGGCCTGCTCGGAGGCAAGGTTCTGCCTGGCCGCCTCCTCCCACTGCTTCCCGGCCGAGGTGCGGAAGATCGCGGGGCGCGCCAACAGCCGCTCCAGCGCGGCCAGGCGGCCCACCACGTAGGTGAGCGGGTCCAGCTCGCGGTACTCCTCACGGATCTTGGTGCGGTAGTCGCGATACTTCTGCGGGGTGGCGCCCAGGATCGCCAGGTCGGCGTCGCACAGCACCGCGCAGTCCACGTCGCGCGGGCCTGCCCCGCCGATGTTCATCACCATCTTCTCGACGTAGTCGATCATGGCGGGCGGCACGCGCAGCTCGGTCAGCTCCAGGCGGGCCCGCACGGCGCCGGCCTGGGTGTCCTCCCCGAACTTGCGGGGGTCGAGCCCGGGGGCCGGGGTGCGGTAGATGGCGCCGTGGTACCAGGCGGCCACGCGCAGCGCGTCGGGGTGGTGGGAGGCGATGGCCAGAATGTCCAGGCGCTCCAGCACCGCCACCAGGTGCTTGACGGAGTGGAAGGTGCGTTCGGGAGATTGCCACGAATCGATGAGGGCCCGACCAATCCTGCTGATCTTCTCCTCATCGGCCTGTGCTCCGAGCGCTTGCACCGAGCGAATGAACGCCGGCAGCAACCACGCGGCAATAGTCACTGCGTACTCCCTTGCTTGCCTATCAGCGTTAAAGAATGGTCCGCTTGCCGCGACTTGTCCAGTTCGTTTTGCCTGGCTGGGGACCGATTCACGCCCCGCCTGCGTGTTTTAGCGCCGCTTTTTGGCTTCCGCTGGGGCCGACGTCCCACCCTCGTCCCCGCTGGAGACGGCTTTTGTGCGTGCTGCCTTGGGGCCAGCGAGCGGCACCTCGATCCGCATGGTGGCGCCACCGCCGGGGGTGTCCAGCACCCGGATGGTGCCCTCGTGCTTGGCCATGATCGCGGAGACGATCGCCAGGCCCAGGCCAGAACCGCCCGTGGCGCGGGCCCGGGAGGTGTCTGTGCGGAAGAAGCGCTCGAAAATTCGGGAGGATGCCTCTGGGGGAATACCAGGGCCGTGGTCGCGCACCTCGATGGCCCCCATCCCGCCGCGCCTGCCCACGGCGATCTCCACCGGGGAGCCGGGGGGCGTGTGGCGTTGGATGTTGCCGAGCAGGTTTGTGACCACCTGAGTGATCCGGTCGGCGTCCGCCACCGCCAGGAGCGGGGCGGGCTGGCTGGGGCTGACCGGGGCTATCTGGCCGAGGGCGGTCGGGTGCGCGTCGGCGCCGTTCTGCGCGGGCAGCCGGGTGAAGTCGGTGGGATCGGCCGGGGTGCCGTCGCCCAGCTGAGGGGCGTTGTCTGCCAGTAGCAGCAGGCTCACCTCGCGGTCCGGGGCTAGGGCACGCAGGTCCTCCACGCCCCGGGCCGCCACGCGCCTCAGGTCCACGTTGCTGAACTGCAGGGGGCGGCCCTCGTCCAGGCGGGCCAGCTGCAGCAGGTCCTCCACCAGGCCCCCCATGCGCTTGGACTCGGACTCGATGCGGCGCATCGTGGAGCCCACCTGATCGGCGGGAATACCGCCCATGCGGTAGAGCTCGGCGTAGCCCCGCACGGCCGCCAAGGGTGTGCGCAGCTCGTGTGAGGCGTCAGAGACGAAGCGCTGCATGTTCTCCCGCAGCTCCTGCTCGCGCGCAAAGGACTGCTCGATGCGCGCCAGCATGAGGTTCAGGGAACCGGCCAGGGAGCCCACCTCGGTGGAGGGCGGCTCAGCGTGGATACGCACCGCCAGGTCACCGCCGGCGATCTGCCCGGCCACCTGCTCGATCTCTCGCAGCGGCCGCAGGGCACGTCGGACCAGGTAACTAGCCCCCACCACGGAGATAAGCAGGATCACGGTGGCCACCACGATCATCACGCCCACGGTGCGCAGGATCGTCGCCTTCAGCGGCTCGGTGGACAACGCCACGATCGCAACGCCCCGCGCCTGGGAGGTGGTGCGAGGGGAGATAGGGATCATCACCGCGCGCCACGTCTTGCCGGGAATGTTGGACGCCAGGGTGAAGGGGACCGGGTCCCCGGACTCCGACAGGCGTACCACCGCGTCCGCGTAGCTCACCCCCAGGTCCACCGGCCGCCCGGAGGACTTCTCCAGCTCAGACCACAGCAGGGTGGTGGTGTCGTAGCCGTCGAACTTGATGTGAACGTAGTAGTCGCCCACGAAGTTGAAGTCACCGGGCGTGGACTGGAGCGAAAGCTGCAGGGCGCGCGTGGCGATCACCGGCGCGGTCCCGGTCAGCTTCTGGTCCAGCTGCTCCATCAGGTGGTTGTTCAGCAGGGTGACGGTCACCATCGAGGCGATCGCCAGGCCAAGCGTCAGTAGCGCCGTGGTGAGCACCACCAGCCGCTGCGTCAGCGGCGCCGCGTGCCAACTGTCGTGAAAGCGCGCCTTGATCCCAGCGCGCCCGCCCCCCTGCTGCCTTGCCACGCGGTTACTGGCGCGGAGCGCGGATCATGTAGCCCACCCCGCGGCGGGTCTGGATCAGCTCGGTGGCGGGCACGTCGCCCTCCGGGGCAACGGAGTCGATCTTGCGGCGCAGGTAGGAGATGTAGGACTCGATGATGTTGGCCTCGCCCTCCCAGTCGTACTCCCACACGTGGTCCAGGATCTGGCTCTTGGAGACCACGCGGCCCTCGTTGAGCATGAGGTAGCGCAGCAGCTTGAACTCGGTGGGGGAGAGCTCGATGGACTTGCCGGCGCGGCGCACCTCGTGTGCGTCCTCGTCCAGTTCGATGTCGGCCACGCGCAACACGCCGTCGTCGCCGCCGTCGTCCTTCTTGGTGCGGCGCAGCACCGCGCGGATGCGGGCCACCACCTCTTCCAGGCCGAAGGGCTTGGTGATGTAGTCGTCGCCGCCCACGGTCAGGCCCTGGACCTTGTCTTGCATGTCGTCGCGCGCGGTGAGGAACACGACGGGGGTGAGGATGCCGCGCTCGCGCAGCCGGCGCGTGACGGAGAACCCGTCCATGTCGGGCATCATCACGTCCAGGACCAGTAGGTCCAGGTTCTCGTTGAGTGCGGCAGTGACCGCCTCGGTGCCGTTGGAGGCGGTGATCACCTCGAAGCCCGCGAAGCGGAGGGACGACGCCAGCAGGTCGCGGATGTTCGGCTCGTCATCCACTACCAGCAGGCGAGCCTCAGGGGTTGAAGCGTTCATAAATCAATTATTCCCCCTTTTGTCTGGAGGTTGGCTGGAAGTTGAGTGGGCTGTGGATGGAGAGTCGCCCGGAGGAGCCTCGATTTTTCCCCAGTCCTCCCTCGGGGCGAGCTTGGAGTTGACCCGAGCAGCGATAATTCTCAAAGCCCGTCCTGAACCGAGGAGTTATCAATGCCCACCGCCGACCCGTTCAACCCGCCAGGCGTGGTCTTCCAGCCGGTATCGCCCAAGCTCGCACCGGTGCGCCTGGCAGGCACCTGGATCACCTGCGGAATCGGGGCGATCGCCTTCGCCATCCCCGCCGTGCTGGTCAGCCCCTGGTTCTACATCGGCACGGGCTTCTTCGCTGTGATCGCGCTGTGGGTGAGCCTGCTGGTCTCCCGCCAGGTCAAGGCGATGGGATACGCGGAAAGCGCCGAGGAGCTGCTGTGGCGCAAGGGCGTCATGTTCAAGCAACTGACCGTGGTGCCCTACGGTCGCATGCAGTACGTGGACGTCTCCGCCGGCCCCATCGCCCGCGCCTTCGGGATCGCGGAGCTGAAGATGCACACCGCCGCCATGGAGGGCGACGTGGTCATCAACGGCCTGCCCCTGGAGGAGGCCAACCGGTTGCGCGCCCGCCTGACCGCGCTCGGCGAGGCGAAGTTGGCGGGCCTGTGAGCGCGCCCATGATGCCCGACGTTCCGCCCGCACCCCCCACCGCCGCGCCCCTGTCCTTTGCCGGCGAGGTCAAGGGCGAGGTGGGCACGGTGATGCTGGAGCGCGGCCCGGAACAGGTCATCTGGCGCCGCGTGCACGGTGTCACCCCCATCGTGCGCTCCTGGCAGGCAGTGGTGGCGCTGGCCGCAGTTCTCTTCGCTGTCTTTGTGGAGCTCATGTCTGACTTCCGCAGCACCGGCTTCTTCGGCACCCTGGCCGGAGTCGTGGAGGACTACACCCTCCACGCGCTGGGCGGGGCCGGACTGCTACTGGGGCTGGTGGCCTTGGGCTTCTTCCTGCAATGGCGGGCTATCCGCTACACGGTCTCCTCCGACGGCGTCCATCTGAACACCGGCGTGCTGATGAAGCAGCAGCGCGTGCTGCGCCTGACGCGCATCCAGACGGTAGACATCACCCGGCCGCTGCTGGGCCGCATCCTGGGGCTCGGCGAGCTCACCGTGGAGGCGGCCGGTGGCGCCGACTCCAGCGTCAAGATCGGCTTCCTCCCCGAGCGCGAGCTCAACGAGCTGCGCGCGGAGGTGCTGGCCCGCGCCGCCGGCGTCAAGGTGGGCCAGGGCGTTGGCCTGGCCCAGCCCGTCGCGCCGGGAGCGCCCACCCAGTTCGTCCCAGCCGCTCAGCCTGGACAGGTGGGGGCGGCCGGGACGGCAGCGTCGGCCATGGCAATGCCGGCGGCAGGGCCGGCAATCGCGGTGGCTCCGCCAGCCGCGCAGACGGGCGCGCACCCGGTGGCGCCGGCTCCGCACGGGCAGCAGACTGCCCCAGCGGCTCTGAGCGGTTTCCAGGGCGGCCAGCGCGTGGACATGTCCATGGAGGCACGGCGCTCCCCGGTGGCGCCCGAGCGGCTCATCTACCGCGTCCCGCCCAGCAACCTCATCGGCGCGCTCATGCGCAACCTCGCCGTCTGGGTCGCGGCGCTCGCCCTGCTGGGGGTCGTGACCGCCACCCTGGTACTGACCGCGCTCGGGCACATCGAGGTGCTGCTGGCCGGCCCCGCCTACCTGCTGCCCATGGTGATCGCCTTCGCGGGCTTCCTGTGGCAGCGCTTCGCCGGCGAATACAACTTCCGGGCCGCGCTGTCCGCCGACGGCGTGCGCATCCACCGGGGCCTGACCCAGACCGTGGCGCAGACCATCCCGCCCGGGCGCATCCAGGCCGTCACCCTCACCCAGCCGCTGTTGTGGCGAGGCAAGGACTGGTGGCGCGTTACCGTGCAGGTGGCCGGCCAAAGCCGCCAAGACGGCAACAACCAGAAGCTGGAGAACGACATCACGCTGCTGCCCGTCGGCTCGCGAGAGGAAGCGCTCTACGCGCTCTGGCTGGCCGTGCCGGAGCTGGGGCTGCTGCCCGGCGAGAGCCCGGCAGAGGTGCTGGCAGCCGGCCTGACCGGGCAGGGCGAGGCCGCAGGATTCGTGGTCAGCCCACGTGGCGCCCGCTGGTTCAACCCCATCGAGTTCCGCCGCCTGGGCGTGCGCCTAGCCGAGCGCACCACCCTCTACCGCAGCGGCCGCATCAGGCGCTCCCTGCAGGTGGTGCCTCATGTGCGCCTGCAGGGCGTCACGGCAAAGGCCGGCCCACTCGATCGTGCCGCCGGGGTGGCCTGCCTGACCCTCGCGGTGGCAAACACCGCCCCCGTGCGCGTCCAGCACGTCGAGGCCGGCTACGCCGCCTACCTGCAGGAAAACCTGGTGCGCCTGTCCCGGGAGGACCGCCACCGCGAGGCCCCCGAGCAGTGGATGACCCGCGTAGGCGTGGAGGTCCCCGCCGCGCCCGCGCCGGGTGGCGTGCCTGCGCCGGTGCCGGTTGGCGGGGGCGGGGCTGCGTCTGCATCTGTTGGCGTGGCCGGGGCGTCGGTCGCCCCGGTGGGCGTGCCCGGGGCACCGGTCGCCCCGGCGGGGCCCGGTCAGGGGGCCGTGCAGTTTGGCGGGGGCGGGTGGAACGTCGGCCACCAAGAGCCCGGTCAGGGGGCCGCGCAGTGATCGCCACCGGCCGGCTCGGCATCGGCATCGTCGGGGCCGGTCGCGTGGGCGCCGTGCTGGGCAGTGCGTGGCGCGCCACCGGGCATGACGTCGTAGCGGTATCCGCCTCCTCCGAGGCCAGCCGGGAGCGCGCCGACGTGATGCTGCCCGGCGTGCCCGTGCTGGAAGTGGAAGAGGTGGTGGCACGCAGCGAACTGGTGCTGCTCGCCGTGCCCGACGACGCCCTGCCCGGCCTGGTGTCCGGCCTGGCCCAGCTGGGCTGCTTCAAACCGGGACAGATCGTGGTGCACCCCGCCGGGCGATTCGGGGTGGAGGTCCTGGCCCCCGCCACCGCCGCCGGGGCGATCGGGGTGGCGCTGCACCCGGCCATGACGTTCTCCGGCACCTCCCTGGACCTGCCGCGCCTGACCGGCTGCCCCATAGCGGTGACCGCCGCCCCCGGGATCCTGCCGATCGGGCAGGCGCTCGCGGTGGAGCTGGGCGGCGAACCCTTCGTGGTCGCCGAGGAGGCGCGGCTGCTCTACCACGCGGCCCTGGCGCACGGCGCCAACCACCTGGTGACGCTGGTGAACCAGGCGGTGCGGCTGGCGCAGGCCGCCGGGGTGAGGGACGCTGGGGCGCTGCGCCCGCTGCTGGAAACGGCTCTAGACCGAGCCCTGCGGGAGAGCGACTCGGCCCTGACCGGGCCAGTTTCACGAGGAGATTCGGGAACCGTGCGTGGACACCTGGAGGCCATTGAGGCCGCGGCCGTGGGGGCGCGGGTGGACGACGAGCCGGCCGTCGCCGCCGAACTCGCCTCCGCCGCGCGCACCTACCGGCACCTGGCCACCGCGACGGTGGAGCGCTGCGAGGCGCTGGGGCGGCTCAACCCCGAGCAGGTGCGCCAGTTAGGGCAGGCGCTGGCCGGTTGAGGGGTGCCCGGTGGGGTGGCCCGGGTTTGGCCCGGGTTTGGCCCGGGTTTGGCCCGGGTTTGGCCCGGGTTTGGCCCGGGTTTGGCCCGGGTGTTTGTTTCAAATTCGTACGGCCTAGACCTTATGCAGCCGACCTAGACCTGAGAACGCTACGCAAGGTCTAGGTCGAGTGCACAAGGTCTAGGTCGAGCGGTTTAGTGGGCGGGCGGGCCGGGGTGGGGACCCGGGGTGCAGCCGCGCCCGGTCTCGGGTGGGGACCCGGGGTGCAGCCGCGCCCGGTCTCGGGTGGGGACCCGGGGTGCCGCCGCGCCCCTGCGGTGACGCAGCAGCACATCCGTGGTGACGCAGCAGTGTGACGTTTCCCGGCACGGGTCGCCCGGGGTGGAGCCCGGCCGGGCCAGGCGCCTACGCTGGAAGGCGTGAAAATCCTTGCCCGCACGCGCGCTGAACTGGCCGACGCTCTCTCCCGCCTGGAGGGGCGCCGGGGCGTCGTCATGACCATGGGCGCGATCCACGAGGGCCACCTGGACCTGGTGCGCGCCGCCGCGAAGGTGTGCGACCACCTGGTGGCCACCGTGTTCGTCAACCCGCTGCAGTTCGGGCCCAGCGAGGATCTGGACGCCTACCCGCGCGACCTGGAGGGCGACTTCGCCAAGCTGACGGGCGCCGGGGCCGCCGTGGTGTTTGCGCCTAGCGTGGCGGAGATGTACCCGCACGGGGCGCCCACCACCACGATCCAGCCCGGGAGCGCGGGCGCCCCGCTGGAGGGGGCGCGCAGGCCTGGCCACTTTGCGGGCGTGTGCACGGTGGTGATCAAGCTGCTGGGCTTGACCCGTCCGGATGTGGCGGCGTTTGGTCGCAAGGACGCCCAGCAGCTGGCCGTGATCGGGCAGCTGGTGGAGGACCTGGACCTGCCCGTGGAGATTTTGCCGGTGCCGATTCGCCGCGAGGAGGACGGGCTGGCGATGAGCTCGCGCAATGCCTACCTGAGCGAGGTGGAGCGCCAGCAGGCGTTGGCGCTGTCCGCTTCCTTGCGCTTGGCGCAGCAGGCCGCCGCGCGTGGTGAGCAGGCGGACGACGTTGCCGCAGCGGCCCGTTCGTTCCTGCAGGTGGCCCCCGGTGTGGAGCTGGAGTACGCCGAGCTGGTGGACCCCAAGACTTTTGAGCCCTTCCCGGCAGGTGGGGTGGGAGGCGCCTTGCTGGTGCTGGCCGCCCGGGTGGGCACCACCCGTCTGATCGACAACGCAGAGATAGAGGTAATGGCCCGATGACTACCCCCGCCTCCCTGCAGCGCACGATGATGATCGGCAAGATTCATCGGGCCACGGTGACGCAGGCAGACCTGAACTACGTAGGTTCGATCACGATCGACGCGGACCTGTGCGACGCGGCGGACTTCCTGCCGGGTCAGCAGGTTGACGTGGTCAACTGCACCAACGGCAACCGCCTGACCACGTACGTGATCCGGGGCGAGGCCGGCAGCGGTGTCATCGGTATCAACGGCGCGGCCGCTCACCTGGTGGGGCCGGGTGACGTGGTCATCATCATCTCTTACGGTGTGATGAGCGACGCCGACGCGCGTACCTACCAGCCGCACGTGGCCTTTGTGGACGCGGACAACCGCCTGGTGGAGGCCGGGGCCCACCCGGGTGCCGCCCCCGCCGGCGCTACCACCCCCGACACGGGAGCTGAGCTGATCAGCGCCTCCCTGCCCTTCCGAGACTAGGATTTCGCCCTGTGACTGAGAACCAGGCCCCTGCGGCTACCCCCGAGAGTGACGTTCCCGAGCAGGTGCGGGTGCGCGCTGACAAGCGTGCCCGGCTCCTGGAGTCCGGCCAGGAGGCCTACCCGGTAGTCCTGCCGATCACCACCACGATCGCGCAGGTGCGCCAGCAGTACGCCCACCTGGAGACCGGTGAGGAGACCGAGGACCTGGTGGGTATCGCCGGGCGCGTGGTGCTCTCTCGCAACACGGGCAAGCTGTGCTTCGCCACCCTGATGGACGGCGCGGGCGAGCGCATCCAGGTGATGCTCTCTGCCGCCGAGGTGGGCGCGGAGTCCCTGGCGGAGTACAAGACGGACGTGGACCTGGGCGACCACCTGTTTGTGCACGGCCGCGTGATCAGCTCCCGCCGTGGCGAGCTGTCCATCATGGCCCGTCCGGGCGTTGCCCCGGCCGGCCTGTTCACCCCGGGGATCGCCGAGGGTGACCCGGTGCCGGCGTGGCAGATCGCGGCCAAGACGCTGCGCCCGCTGCCCAAGAGCTACACCGCCGAGGACGGCACCGAGATGTCGCTGTCCGAGGACATGCGGGTGCGCCGCCGCTACCTGGACATGATCGTGCGCCCGGCGGCGCGCGACATGGTGCGCATGCGCGCCAAGGTGGTCAAGTCCCTGCGCGAGTACTTCGACGAGGCGGGCTTCATCGAGATCGAGACGCCGATGCTGCAGACGCTGCACGGTGGCGCGGCTGCCCGCCCGTTCTCCACGCACATGAACGCTTACGACACGGAGCTGTTCCTGCGCATCGCCCCGGAGCTGTTCCTCAAGCGCGCCGTGGTGGGCGGCGTGGACAAGGTTTTCGAGATCAACCGCAACTTCCGCAACGAGGGCGCGGACTCCTCCCACTCCCCGGAGTTCACGATGCTGGAGGCCTACGAGGCCTACGGCTCCTACGACACGATGGCGCGCCGCACCCGCGAGTTCGTGCAGAAGGCGGCCCGTGACGCGTTCGGCACTGAGGTGGTCACCCTGGCCGACGGCTCCAGCTACGACCTGTCCGGTACCTGGCGCGAGATCTCCATGTTCGAGGCGACGGCCGAGGCGCTGGGCCGCGAGTTCACTGCGGCGACCCCGCTGGAGGAGCTGGTGCGTATCGCAGAGGAGCTGGGCGAGGACGTGGCCGACCACTGGGGCCCGGGCAAGGTGGCCGAGGTCATCTTCGAGGCCGCCGTGGGCGACAAGCTGTGGGAGCCCACGTTCGTGCGCGACTACCCGGAGGACTCCAGCCCGCTCACCCGTGGACACCGCTCCAAGCCGGGCGTGGTGGAGAAGTGGGACCTGTACGTGCGCGGCTTCGAGCTGGCCACGGCCTACTCCGAGCTGGTGGACCCGGTCATTCAGCGTCAGCGCTTCGAGGCGCAGGCCCTGGCGGCGGCCAACGGCGACCCGGAGGCCATGGTGCTGGACGAGGACTTCCTGATGGCGATGGAGTACGGCATGCCGCCGGCAGGCGGCATGGGCATGGGCCTGGACCGCCTGCTGATGGCGCTGACCGGCCTGGGCATCCGCGAGACCATCACCTTCCCCTTGGTGAAGTCGCTCTAGACGAGCAACGTCAAGCGGGGTGGGGACGCTGGTAGCGTCCCCACCCCGCTTGGCTTTCGGGCCACGGTTCGTAGCGGTCCGGTGACACGGCACCCCGGTGACCCCCGGGGGAGAGGCCCCGGGGGAGAGGCCCCGGGTCATGGCGGCCCGGCGGCTTGGTGGTCCCGGTGACTAGGCTGCGCAGCGGGCTGGGCCCGGGCAGTGAATCTCGACGTTTGCCTTTGAGTCTCGACGAACTGGTCTGAATCTCGACGTTTGCCGGGGTGCGAACGTCGAGATTCGGCGGGCAACGTCGAGTTGAAGGCTCAAACGTCGAGCCTCGCAAACGCCCGAGCCGCCCGCCCGGGTCCTAGAGCAGCGCCAGGCCCTGCTCGTGCAGGATCTCCAGCATCGGGGAGGCCTCGGCAGGGCCGCGCCCCGGCTTGACCCGGATCTGGTTGGTGAAGGAGTCCAGGCGCCCGCCGCCCTCGCGCAGCTCGTAGTACTCCTGGATCACGGCGTCGTACTCCGCCAGCGCCTCGGCGTAGGAGTCCACGAACGGGTAGGAGTCCACCCCGCTCATCACCTCCAGCGGCAGGCGCGGTTTGAACTGCGGCTCCTGGGCGCGGTGGCCCACCAGCAGCCCGAACAGGGGATAGGTCAGCTTGGGCAGGCCCAGGGCGGCGATCGCGCGGCGCGGGTCGGCGTTGATGGAGCCCAGGTAGCAGGTGCCCAGCCCCATGGACTCGGCGGCCACCACCATGTTCTGTGCCGCCAGCGTCGTGTCTTCCACCGCCTCCAGGAACAGGTTCATGCGGGCCAGCGGCTCGTTGCCCAGCCCCGCCTCGGCGCGGATACGCGAGTTGCGGTAGAGGTCCACCACGAACACGAACAGCTCGCCCTTGTCCCCGCCCACGTACGGCTGGCCGGAGGCGCCGTGCAGCTCGGCGCGCACCTCCGGGTCCACCACGTGGATGACGGTGCACTGCTGCAGGAACGCCGCGCTGGCAGTGTGGCGGGCCACCTCTAGCAGGGTGCGCACCTCCTGCGGCGTGAGCTTTTGCCCGGTAAAGGCCCGGATGGTGCGGTGATTCATCTGGACACTGATGGTCTGGTTGGTCACCGGGGTGGACTCGGGGGTGTTCAGCTTCTGCAGGGTCATGGCGGCCTCCTCGCGCCCATTTTGCCCCTCATTCCGCCGGCAGCGGGCGTGATTGGCCCTGACCAATCCGGTGTCGTGGTACCGGCCTTGAGCGCGGCCGCATTGCGCCTTGCCCGTGGGACGACGCCGCGCCTTCCGGCCGCCCCGCCGAAACTTGTCAAACCGCGCCGGGCCTTGTCCTTAGCGGCCCCGCTAAGGACAAGTCTCGTGAGGTTTGGACAAGTCTCAGCGAATCGAGGAGCGGCCGCCCTGGTGCCTAGCCGCCTGCGGGGTGGGTGGCGTGCTGCCTAATGCGCGCCTCGGCCTGCGGCACATCCATCGGCTCACAGCCGTCGGCCATCCAGGCGCGAATGAAGGAGGGCTCCAGCCGCAGCAGCCTGAAGCCGCGCCGCAAAATCACTGGCAGCGACTTGCGGCCCTCGGCCACGTCCCGCAGCAGGCGGAACCAGAAATTCTTCCAGCGCGGCCGCTTGATGCAGATAGCGTCGGCCAGGATCCCGGCCTTGCGGGCGTGAGAAACCATGTGGGAGGCAAACACGCCCTCCGCGATGAACACGCGGTGCTCACCCAGGGACATCTGCGCAAACCCCGTGCGGCGGTTGAGGGGGATCGAATACACCGGCAGCTCGCAGCTGCCGTGGAAGGCCAGCTCCACCAGGGCCGCCAGCGCCTCCTCGGTGTTCCACGCCTCCGGCGAGTCCCAGTCCACCAGCGACCCGCTCAACATCGGCAGGCCCGGCGCCGTGTCGTCCTTGTAGAACTCATCCAGGTTCACCACCGGCAGGCCCAGCCGCCTAGTCATGGACGTCTTGCCGCACCCGGACGGGCCGGCCAGCAAGACCACGCGAGCCGGAGGCTGCGGCACTACCCCGGGCGGCAAATCAAAGAGCGGCTCCTGGTCGCTGCGGTAGGGCACAGCGTCGTCCAACCTGAACTGGTCGGTGGAATCGTCAGCACTTGGGGACGGCGGGAGGGAGGGCACCCGCCAATGCTAAGCGAGCGGCCCGGCACGCAACGCGCACCGGGCCACCCAGCAAGAACCGCTAGATGAACTGCAGCGGGTCGAACTCCGCCAGCGGGATGATGCGAACGCGCGGCAGCGGCTCGCGGAAGGCGTGGATGTCGTGCTCGATGTCGTAGACCTTCAGGCCACGGTCCTGCAGCGCCGCCAGGTGCGAGTTCAGGTACTCGCGGAAGCAGATCACGCTCACCTTGCGGCCCTGGCCCAGCAGGCGCTCCAGCTGCGGGATGAAGTCGCCGTCGTGGCTGGCCAGGATCACATCGCCCTCGGGCAGGTCAGCGATCGCGTTCAAGGTGCGCTGGATACCGATGTCCACCACCTTCTCCGGGCCCACGCCGGAAAGGGGGATCGGGCGGTAGTCCATCGCCAGCAGCGCCTGCACAAAGTTCATCGGCAGGGAGCCGTTGGAGGCGTTCAGGAAGAACAGCGCCGCAGAGCGCGTGGAGCGCAGCGTGGGAGCCTCCTCCTCGCCGTCCTCATCCACGCTGACCTTCGGGGCACCCGCGCAGTCCTCGTCCACGAAGGCGCGCACGCGGTCCCAGCGGGGACGCTCAGCCGGTTCGGGCCTGCGCCCCAGAACACTTAAACCCAAAGTAGCGTCGATGTTTTCACCATCGACTAATAAATACGTAAAAGCCATGTGATTACTGTAAGCCCCACCCCTCGCGGGAGGGAATGGATTTCACAAGGCGGGCAGTGGGCCCACGCGTTGAACGGCGCGGATTCCCGGCCGCCACGGTCCGGGGTGGGGCGGCCGGCCTGCCCTGTGGTTCTGCGCACGTCCCGCCGGGGAAGTGACGCAAACGGCCCGGCCCCCGCCTGGCCCATCGGGTGGGGCACGGGCTATGCTGGGTGACCCTGTAATTTTCCGGGTTGGGCCCGGCAAGATTGGGAAAAGAAAGGGAAAATCGATGCCTACCGGCAAGGTAAAGCGCTTCTTTACGGACAAGGGCTTTGGCTTTGTGGCCGACGACGAGGGCCGCGAGGCGTTCCTGCACGCCACCGCGCTGCCGGCCGGCGTGGACGACATCGCCCCGGGCACGCGCATCGAATACTCGATCGCCGAGGGCCGGCGCGGCCCCCAGGTGCTCTCCCTGACCATCCTGGAGGCCCCCAAGCGCTCGCGCCGCCTGGCCCCGGCGGAGATGGCCGAGCGCATCGAGACCCTCATCAAGGTCCTGGACGACGCCGCCACCTCCCTGCAGGCCGGCCGCTACCCGGACAACTCCCGCAAGATCGCCTCCGTGCTGCGCGCGGTGGCCGCCGACTTTGACTAAGGTCTGACGCGTGGCAACTACCAGTCGACCCGATGCAAACCTGGCGAGCGCCGTTGACGTAGCGCGCGCCGCCGCCCTGGAAATCGCCTCCCCCGACGAAGTGGGGGAGGCCGCCGGGGTGCGCGCCGAGGGCGAACGGCTGGTGACGCACCTCTTTACCTGCCTCAAGCCCGGATACGCCGGCTGGAACTGGGCGGTGAGCCTGGCCCGCGCGCCCCGCTCGCGCCGCGCCACCGTCTGCGAGGTCAGCCTGGCCCCCGGTGAGGGCGCCCTGCTTGCCCCCGAGTGGGTGCCGTGGAAGGACCGCCTGCGCCCCGGCGACCTTGGCCGCAGCGACATCATGCCGCCTGCGGTGGACGACGCTCGCCTTGAGCTAGTAGACACCGAGGCGGAGCGTGCTGCGCTGGACGACGTTGCGCTGGACGTGCCCGAAGGGATGGAGGAGACGCTGGGACGCCACCGCGTCCTGTCCCCCGAGGGGCGGGCGCAGGCCGCGCAGCGCTGGTACGACTCCGACAAGGGCCCGAGCGGCCGGCCGCGCGGCGTGCCCTCCTGCGGCACCTGCGGCTTCCTGCTCCCCATGGAGGGCGCCGTGGGCAGCGTGTTCGGCGTGTGCGCCAACGAGTGGGCTAGCGACGACGGCAGCGCCGTGGCCCTGGACCACGGCTGCGGGCAGCACTCCCAGATCAAGGCCCCCGCGCAGGAAGAGGAATGGCCCCTCACCCCCACGCGCGTCAACGAGTCCGACATCGAGGTGGTCGAGCTCCAGCGGTGAGCCCGGTCGGCACCGAAGGGCGTGGCTAATCCGGGCGGCGCGGCGGCAGCGTCGTCCCGCCACCGTGCCCGCGTGAATCTGCCCACGAATGGCGGCCCGGCCTGGGAATAACCTGAATGCGGGTGGAAGAATTACCGGGTGAGCAACACCAAGCAGGCGCGAGAGTCGCGCGCCACCACCAAGGCCGGCCTCGCTGGCGTCCTCGACTCCTTCTTCCGCATCTCTGAGCGTGGCTCCACCATCCCGCAGGAAATCCGCGGCGGCCTGGTCACGTTCTTCGCGATGAGCTACATCCTCATCCTCAACCCGATCATCCTGTCCGGCCCGGACGCCTCCGGCGGCTTCCTGGGTGGCGGCGAGTCCGCCAACATCCCCGCCATCGCGGCCGGCACCGCCCTCATCGCGGGCATCATGACCATCCTCATGGGTGTGGTCGCCAACTTCCCGCTGGCCCTGGCTGCGGGTCTGGGCATCAACGCCATGGTCGCCTACGGCATCACCACGATGCCGAACATGACCTGGGCCGACGCCATGGGCCTGGTGGTCCTGGAGGGTGTCATCATCCTGGTCCTGGTGCTGACCGGCTTCCGCGAGGCCGTGTTCAAGGCCGTCCCGGCCCAGCTGAAGGTCGCCATCTCCGTCGGTATCGGCCTGTTCATCGCGTTCATCGGCCTCGTCGACGCCGGCATCGTGCGCCAGTCCATCCCCGTGGTCCAGTTCGGTATCGGCGGCTCCCTGCGCGGCTGGCCGGCCGTCGTGTTCGTGGTCGGCCTGTTCCTCATCATCGTGCTCATGGTCCGCAAGGTTCGTGGCGCCATGCTGATCGGTATCGCCGTGGCCACCGCCCTGGCCATCGCCGTCGAGCGCATCTACCACGTTGGCCCCAAGGGCGTGGACGGCACCAACCCCGGCGGTTGGGGCCTGGCCGTGCCCAGCCTGAACGGCTCCCCGGTGCAGGTGCCCGACCTGTCCACCCTGGGCCAGTTCTCCCTGCTTGGCTCCTTCGAGAAGATCGGCGTGGTGGCCGTTGTTCTGACCGTCTTCACCCTCATGCTGGCCGACTTCTTCGACACCATGGGCACCATGGTCGCCATCGGTGCCGAGGGCAACCTGCTGGACAAGGACGGCAACCCACCGCGCACCCGCCAGATCCTGGTGGTTGACTCCCTGGCCGCCGCCGCCGGTGGTATGGGTGGTGTCTCCTCCAACACCTCCTACATCGAGTCCGCCTCCGGCGTTGGCGACGGTGCCCGCACCGGTCTGGCCTCCGTGGTCACCGGTGTGCTGTTCCTGCTGTCCATGTTCATCGCCCCGGTCGTGGAGATGGTGCCCTACGAGGCCGCCACCCCGGCCCTGGTGATCGTCGGTTACCTGATGATGACCCAGGTCGTTGAGATCGACTGGAAGAAGCTCGAGATCGCCATCCCGGCCTTCCTCACCATCATCCTGATGCCGTTCACCTACTCCATCACCGTGGGTATCGGTGCCGGCTTCGTCACCTACGTGGTCATCCGCATCGCCCAGGGTGCCGTGAAGAAGATCCACCCGCTCATGTGGCTGATCTCCTTCATTTTCCTGATCTACTTCACCCTTGGCCCGATCCGCGACCTGCTGAACGTCTGATCCAAGGGCCCGGGGCCTAAGGCTTCCCGGGAGCAAAGGAGCGGGGGCGCTGCCTGGCGGCAGCGCCCCCGCTTCCGTTTACTCGGTGAGGCGGTGCGGCGCGGGTGGGCTATCGCGGCGCGGACGCGCCCCGGCGGTGCCCGTAGACCTCCGCGCGGGAAAGCCTTGCGTCCCGTCGATGGGGATGGCCGGATCGAGCGCGCCGGTGAGCGGCCCGATGACCGCGCCGTTGCCTCGCCCGATGGCCGGGCCCGGGTGACGGCCAAGACCACCGCGTTCACGCCGCAAATGTTGCAACGGGGTACATTCGACCGCTCGGTGCCACGCCCCCGAGCGGTCGAATGTACCCCGACCGCACTCTTGTGCGCTCGGGGGCAAAACGACGCCGCCCATTGCCTTAGTGGCAGCGCCGCCACGGCCATGTGCCCCGCAGCGTAATCAGGGACGCCTGCTGCCCGGGGCGTGCAGCAGGAGCGTGCGTGCTGCCCGGGCTCTTGGTCGCTGCGGCGTGCCTGCTGCCCGGGGCACTTGGTCGCTGCGGCGTGCGTGCCGACCGGGCAGCGGAGGCCCGATCAGGCCAGCGCCTCCACCACGTAATCGATCGAGGCGGTGAGGGCGGCAGCGTCGTCCACCGAAGCGGCCGGGAAGGTAGCCACGCGCAACTGGTTGCGTCCCAGCGAGCGGTACGGGAACACGTCCAGAACGCCGTTGGCGCGCAGGGCGGCCTGGATGTCGGTGGCGTCCACGCCCTCGAAATCGATCGTCGCCACCACGGGGGAACGCCACTCCGGGCGCTCCACGAACGGGGAAGCGAAGGCACGCTCCTGCGCCCAGGTGTAGATGTGCCCGGAGGCGGCGGCGGCACGCGCCGCGCTGGCAGACAGGCCGCCCGAGGCAAGCAGCTCGCGCACCTGGGCGCGCAGCAGGATCAGGGTGGCAAGCGCCGGGGTGTTGAAGGTCTGATCCTTGCGGGAATTGTCCAGGGCGATCGGCAGGGACAAGAAGTCCGGCACCCACCGGCCCGCCCCAGCCAGCTCCTCCACACGAGCAACAGCGCGCGGAGACATCACGGCGATCCACAGGCCGCCGTCGGAGGCAAAGGCCTTCTGGGGGGAGAAGTAGTAGACGTCGATCCCCGCGAAATCCACCTCCACCGCGCCGGCGCTAGAAGTGGCGTCCACGATCGTCAACGCCTCCGGGGCCGCGCCCGCCACCGGGGCAACCGGGGAGATCACGCCCGTAGAGGTCTCGTTCTGCGGCCAGCAGTAGGCGTCGGCGCCCTCTACGGCCTCCACCACCGCCAGCTGGCCTGGCTCCGCCCTGAACACCGTCGAGGGGGCAAGGAACGGGGCCCGGTCCGTCTCCTTAGCGAACTTGGCACCAAACTCGCCAAAGACCGCGTGGGCGGCGTGGTTGCGCACCAGGCCGACCGTGGCCAGCGCCCAGAAAGCCGAGGCGCCGCCGTTACCCAGCACCACCTCGTAGCCGGCAGGAATGCGCAATAAGTCAGCCAACCCTTCCCGAATCTCGCGCACCAAGGCGCGCACCGGGGCCTGCCGGTGGGAAGTTCCCATCAAGTTGCAGGAAGCAATTTCCGCCACGTGCGCGGCCGGGATCCTGGACGGGCCGGCCCCGAAACGGCCGTCGGAAGGCAGCAGATTGGCGGGAATCTTGATGTCACGGGCAGCGAAGTCAACCATGGCGCAATTCTTTCACCTCACCAATGCCCGCCAACAGGGCGCGCCGCGTCGAGTAAGTCGCACTATCGGCACCAAACCAAGGGTAGAAAGGACACCAAAGCACCTGGCCAGCGAGGAACTGACACGATGAGCGATCTGATCGACACCACAGAGATGTACCTCAAGACCATCTACGAGATGGAGGAGGACGGCGTCCCGCCGCTGCGCGCCCGGATCGTCGAGCGCCTGGGGCACTCCGGCCCCACCGTCTCCCAGACCGTGGCGCGCATGGAACGCGACGGCCTGCTGGTCGTGGCCGGCGACCGGCGCATCCAGCTCACCGACCGGGGCCGCGAGGTTGCCCGCGAGGTCATGCTCAAGCACCGCGTGGCCGAGCGTCTGCTGCTCGACGTCATCGGGATGCCCTGGGAGCTGGTCCACGACGAGGCCTGCCGCTGGGAGCACGTCATGAGCGACCATGTGCGCGCCCGCCTAGACGTGCTGTTGAAGAACCCCCTGACCGACCCCTACGGCAACCCGCTGCCCGGCCACGAGTCCGCTCCGCTGGTGGCGCTGCCCGACGCCCTTGAGATCGCCGGTGAGCGGGTGCGCGTGCGCCTGGCCCGCCTGGGCGAGCCCGTGCAGGCCGAGCCCGGACTGCTGCGCGAGTTCCTGGCCGCCGGCATCCTGCCCGGTACCGACGTCACCCTGATGGGCGAGCGCCACGGCGGGGTGATCGTGGGAGGCCTCAACGGTCAGGTCACCCTGAACTCGACGCTGGCCAAGCACGTGTTCGCCGAATCCCTGGACGGCTGAGCCGGATCCTGAGGTTGGGGCCGGCCCGAAGGGCCGGGCTGGCCCGGAAGGCTGGGGCGGGTGGCCCGTCGCGCTAACGCGACGGGCCACCCGCCCGTTTTCCCGCCGTGTTGGGCGTGCGCCCGGTGGCGCGGGCCGCGAAGGGCGTGTGATCGGGGCGGCCGGAGGAGCGTCGTCCACGATGTGAGACAGGGGGCGGTGGCCCCGCGTCGCGGAATTGTCACGAAACGGTCACGGGAAATGTGAGGTGCACCCCAAAGTGGGCTGTTACATTCCCGTAACAAAGCGGGGTGGGTTAGCGTTTTCCTCGTGGTTGGACATCCTCAAGTCCGGCCGCCGCGCGAAGGGCGTCTAGTCCTGCCGCCTTCGCGTGACTAGCTCAGAGACCGCAAACGGCAGGAGCGGGGGAACCAAATCGGTTCGCGCAAGCGGACCTTGGGGTGAAGGGTAGCTAGCTGCCCCGGGCGATTCCTCGGCCCGAACCCGACAGCTCACCTCGCAAGCGCAAAGGAGAGGTACTCATATGACTTCGCAGACCCGGAAGGCGCGTCACCGCGCCGCCTGCCGTCCCGCCACGGTCTTCACCCCGCTGGCTCAGCAGGCCGCCAAGTCGGGCCGCGCCACCCTCGCTGTGGTCGCCTCCGGTGGACTCGCGCTTTCGCTGTCCTCCGTCCCGGCCTTCGCCGCTCCGGCTGACGTTCAGCCCGTTGACTTTTCCGCCCTGACCCGCGACGCGCGCCGTGCGCTGGCCACCAACCCCACGGTGACCGTCGCCCCGGACGCCGCCTTCTCCCTGGACGACGCCGTCGTCGAGGCCGCTGCGGCCCCGGTCGTCGAGGCCCCCGTCGAGGAGGCTGCCTCCCGTGACTCTGAGCGCGAGGAGGTGCAGGCCGAGGAGGCGCCCGAGGAGGCGCCCGAGGTCGCCGAGGAAGTTGCGCAGGAGACCACCTACCAGGCTCCCGCCGTCAACGCCGCCGCCGGCTCCATCGTCGAGATCGCCCAGCGCTACCTGGGCGTGCCCTACGTGTGGGGCGGCTCCGACCCGAACGGCTTCGACTGCTCCGGCTTCGTGCAGTACGTCTACGCCCAGGCCGGCATTGGCCTGCCGCGCACCTCTTATGGCCAGGGCGGCGCCGGCACCATCGTCTCCTACGCCGAGGCGCAGCCGGGCGACATCGTGGCCTGGGGTGGTCACGTGGCGATCTACCTGGGTGACGGCATGATCATTCACGCCCCCGACTTCGGTCGCAGCGTGGAGATCGCCTCCATCTACGGCTCTCCGTGGTTCGTGCGCGTGGGCTGAGCTAGCGCGTGAGGCAGAAGCGGGGTCGCAGCATCGAGCTGCGGCCCCGCTTTGCTGTGCGCCGACGCGTGGCGCCACACTTAACCGCTAAACCACCACCCGCGAAACTGTGTTGTAGGGCACAATTGAGGTGACCCAAGCGCAAGGAGGCGGCAATGGTGAGCAAGGAAATCGTCGTAGGGGTTGACGGCTCGGTGGAGAGCAAGGATGCGCTCCAGTGGGCCATCGACGTCGCCAAGGCGCACGAGGCGCCGCTCCGGCTCGTGTGTGCCTATTCGTTGCCCTCATTCACCGCAGCCTCCCTGGACGGCGGGTTCGCGATCGCCGACGACGCCGCGATCGAGTCCGGTGCGCGGGCCGTCATCGACGAGGCGATGGCGCGCGTACGCGACGCCGGGATCGAGGCGGAGGCTGACCTGGAGACGGGCGACCCGGCCGGTGTGCTGGTGGATCGCTCCAAGCACGCCTGGCTGGTGGTGGTCGGCACGCGCGGTGGCGGCGGGTTCGCCGACCGGCTGCTGGGCGCGGTTTCCTCCGCCGTGCCCGCGCACGCCCACTGTCCCGTCGTGGTGGTGCCGCGCCACGAGTCCGGCAGCGAGTTCACGCCGATCCGCCGCATCGTGGTGGGCGTGGATGGGTCCGACGTTGCCGCCCGCGCCCTCTCCCTGGCGATCGACGAAGCGATGCTGTGGAACGCCGAGCTGACCGCCGTGGCGGCCGTGCCCATGACCACCGGGATGGGCACGCTGTCCTGGATCCCGACCTCCGTGGACCGCGAGACGGTGGTGGCCGACGCTCGCGCCGGCCTGGACGCCACCATCGAGAGCGTGCTGGGCGGGCGGGACGTGAACGTGCGGCGCCACGCCCTGGACGGCAACCCGGCCGCCCTGCTGGCCGAGTTCTCCACCGCCGTGGACCTGGTGGTGGTCGGTACCCGTGGGCGGGGCGGCTTTGCCGGGCTCCTGCTGGGCTCCACCAGCCAGGCGCTGCTGAACCACACCACCTGCCCGGTCATGGTGGTGCCGGGGCCGAACAAGAAGAAGGAAGGCGAGCCGTCGTACACGGGCCGCTGGAGTCGGCGCTAGGACGGGTGTGATGGACGCGGGGGTGCGGGAGTTTCCCGCACCCCCGCTTTCCCGGTACGCTACCGGGGTACTTCCTTGGTGCCCCCGGGCGCCGGGGTGGGCCCTCGTAGCTCAGTGGATAGAGCACCGCTCTCCTAAAGCGGGTGTCGGACGTTCGAATCGTCTCGGGGGCACTTCTCTTGGCCGGCGCTGCGGCCGTGCATCTGACCCGCAGTCTTAAACCCGGGAGTAGGGTTCCTCGCAAAGCCCGTCCCCACCGGCAGCCGCCCCGCGCGAGTGCAGCGAGCAGCTGCAGGAAAGGGGCTTGACCTCGCCAAACGTGAGCGGCGCCGGAGACGAGAGGGAGGGTGCAGATGGCCAACCAGAAGGACAGCGCTCAAAACGAACCCCGGGACCGCGCGCAGGCCGGCGCCCACGCCCACTCCCACGCCCACTCCCACGCCGCTGACGCGACCTCCCGCGCCAACCGGGTGCGCCTGGCCTGGGCGTTCGGGATCACCGGCGCGATCGTGGTGGCGCAGCTGATCGGGGCGCTGGTGACCGGGAGCCTGGCGCTGCTGACGGACACGGCGCACGCCGCCGTGGACGCCTCCGGGCTGCTGGTGGCCCTGATAGCGGGCAAGCTGGCCCTGCGCCCGCCCACAGACCGGCATACCTGGGGCTATCGCCGTATCGAGGTGCTGGCGGCGCTGGCGCAGTCCACGCTGCTGCTGGCGGTGGGCGTCTACACGGCCGTGGAGGGCGTGCAGCGCCTGTTCAAGCCGGCGGAGGTGCCCTCCACCGAGCTGCTGGTATTCGGTGTGCTGGGCCTGGTGGCCAACCTGACGGCGATGGCGGTCCTCTCCGCGCGGCGCGGCGCGAACTTCAACATGCGCGCCGCGTTCCTGGAGGTGTTGAACGACGCGCTGGGTTCGGCCGGCGTGATTACCGCGGCCATCGTGATCGCCACGACCGGTTTCTCCCAGGCCGACTCCATCGCGGGACTCTTCATCGCCGGCCTGATAGTGCCGCGCGCCTTCGTGCTGATGCGGGAGACCACTGCGGTGCTGATGGAGTTCACCCCGCCCGGCCTGGACCTGGAGGAGGTGCGTGGGCACATCCGCGCCCTTCCCCACGTGGTGGACGTGCACGACGTTCACGCCAGCACCGTCGCCACGGGGCTGCCCACGCTGAGCGCCCACATCGTGGTGGAGGAGGAGTGCTTCCACGACGGCCACGCCGTGGACATGCTGGTGGCGGTCAGGCGGTGCGTGGCCGAGCACTTCGACGTCTCCATCGAGCACTCCACCTTCCAGATCGAGACCGCCCGGATCGTGGATTCGGAGTCGGAGCAGGCCCGGCACGCCTAGCGCAGCGGGCGGGGGCGGCCGGCTCGCAAGCCTGCCGCCCCCGCCGCATTTCCTCCCGAGGCGCCCAGCCTACCGCAGGGAGGTGCGGGTGGAGATGACCCGCACGGCCCATGCCGCCGCGCCCAGCGCCAGCAGCGGGACCGTGACGATGCCGGCCATCCCCACCTGGCTGACGGGGGAGCCGTGCGCGAGGTTTGCCACCACATCCTCCAGCATCCACGTGTAGGTCAGCTCGCCGGTGGTGGTGTTCACCCCGATCGGCACCAGGAAGGTGACCGCGAGCAGCAGGATCTGGTTGACCAGGTAGTAGGCCACCAGCAGGGCGGCCGGCACCGCGAACCCCCAGGCGTTCCAGCGGGCCTGGGCGCCCACGCTGAGCATGGCGGGGATGGCGACGCTGTTGGCAAACAGCCAGGCCAGGGTGATCACCACTGCGAGCAGGGCGCCGCGCGGCCCGACCACGTGCAGGGCTTGGCGCGCGTTCTCCAGCGCCCTCTCCACCCCCATCTGCTGGGCCCTGACGGTGAGCAGGGCCCCCGCCCCGGCCAGCGCGGTCAGGAGGGCGGTGGCGCTGGTGGCGGCCAGCATGAAGAGCGCCTTACCCCAGAACAGGTCGCGGCCCCGCACGGGCAGGGAGTGGGTGAAGTAGCCGCGCTCGCCGTACATGGAGCGCCAGTAGGCGGCGGTCATGATCACGATGACCACGAGCGGCAACGCGATGAGGGCACCGAACACGGCCCCCTTGGTCAGGGCGGAGATGAGCGGGACGGGCAGGAAGCTACCTGCCAGGAACAGAGCGCTCAGGCCGTAGCCGAAGGCCCACTTGATGAGCAGCGTGCGCCCGTGCTCGCGCGCCTCCTGCGCAAAAACCTTGGCGATCATGGCCGGTACTCCTTCTTGAACAGTGCGTCTAGGGACAGGCCGTGCTCGGCGCGCAGGTCGTCCACGTTGCCCACGCGGGTGACCTTGCCGTCGCGCATGAACACGGCGGTGTCGATGATCGGCTCCACGTCCTGCATCAGGTGGGTGGAGATCACCATGAGCGCGTCCTGGTCAAAGTCCCGCAGGATGCCCTGCATGATGACCTCGCGCGCCGCCGGGTCTACCCCGCTGATGGGCTCGTCCAGCAGGTAGACGCGGGCGCGCCGCGCCATGATGAGTGCGATCTGCACCTTCTCCGCCATCCCCTTGGACATCTGCTTCAGCGGGCGGTCAAAGGGCAGCCCAAAGAACTCGATGGTCCGCGCCGCCTTGGCGGCGTCGAAGTCCGGGAAGAAGCGCGCGAACAGCTCGATGGCCTTGGTGGGGGTTAGGCGCGGGTCCAGGAACTGCGCCGAGGGTAGGAAGGCCACGCGGGCCTTGGCCTGCGGGCTGTGCGGTGCCAGCCCGGCCACGGTGGCGCGGCCCGAGTAGTCGGAGAGCACCCCGGCCAGGATCTTCAAAAGGGTGGTCTTGCCGCAGCCGTTGGGCCCCAGCAGCCCGACGATCTGCCCCGGACCCAGCGTCAGGCTGGCGTCGTCGAGCCCGACCACCTTGCGGTAGTGCTTGGAGAGGTGGGAGACGTCGATGAGGGCGGCGGGCGGGGCGTCGTCCACTGCCCGTGCGACGGTCGTGCTAAGCGGTGGGGATTGCGTTGTCATCGGTTCATTCCTTGGCTTGCCAGCGTGCGGCCAGCAGGGCGGTGGCCTCGGTGAGGTCCACGCCCAGTTGGCGCAGCGTGCGAATGTGGGCGTCCGTTGCCTCGGTGGCGAGGGTGGTGCGCGTGGCGGGGCCGGTGGAGGCGTCGGCCGTGACGAAGCGGCCGGTGGTGCGCTCCGACCGGGTCAGGCCGGCGCGGTCCAGTTCCGCCAGCGCGCGTTGGACGGTGTTGGGGTTCACCCCGCCCTCGAGGGCCAGTTCGCGGACGGAGGGGATCTTTGCCCCGGCTGGCCAGGTGCCGGTGGCGATGCGCTGGCGGTAGCTGTCCACCAGCTGGATCCAGATGGGGCGGTTGTCGTCTAGTTGCACCGCCGCTCCCTTCTGCCTTGCTGTATTAATACACTAATACAGTGACACGTTTGGTGGGTGGTGTCAAGCCTTCCAAGTGGACGACGCCCCACTCGCCGCCCCGCACACTGCGGCGCGCCGTCGCGGCGGCCGGCGCGGCGTGGCCGGCACGGTGTGGTCGGCACGGTTCGGTCGGGCACTGTACGGCCGGTCTCGCGGCGGGCAGCCTCATCGCGGCGGCGCGGCGGCGACGTCGTACATGGGTGGCCGCAAAATCCGGGCGGCGCTGCGGCAACGTCGGCCACGCAAAAACGAAGCGGGGCGGGCCACCAATCGGCAGCCCGCCCCGCGATCAACCCCAAATCAGTCGATCGGGGTGGCGTCCAGCTTCCACACCTCGCGCGCGTAGTCGCTGATCGTGCGGTCGGAGGAGAAGCGGCCAGAGCGAGTGATGTTCACCCACGCCTTGGCGGCCCAGGCGCGCTGGTCGGCGTAGTCCTCGGCCATGCGGTCCTTCGCCTCGCGGTAGGCCGCGAAGTCACCCAGCACGTAGTAGACATCGGCCGGCTCGTAGCCACCCTCCAGCAGGGAGTGGCGCACGTCGTGGAACCAGCCCGAGCCGGAGTCGTCCAGCGTGCCATCAGTGAGCGCGTCCAGCACGCGGCGCAGGCCCGGCACGTTCTCGTAGTGCCAACGCGGGTCGTAGTTGCGCTTCAGCTCCGGCAACTCGTCCTCAGTGGCGCCAAAGATGTAGGCGTTCTCCGGGCCCACCGCGTCCAGAATCTCCACGTTCGCGCCGTCCAGCGTGCCCAGGGTGAGCGCGCCGTTCATCATGAACTTCATGTTGGAGGTACCGGAGGCCTCCTTACCGGCGGTGGAAATCTGCTCAGAGATATCCGCAGCCGGGATGATGTGCTCCGCCGGGGAAACGTTGTAGTTGTGGACAAAGACCACCTTGATGCGGCCCTTGATGTCCGCGTCGTTGTTCACCAGCTCGCCGATCGCGTTGATCAGCTTGATGATCGCCTTGGCGCGGATGTAGCCCGGGGCCGCCTTCGCGCCGAAGATGAACACGCGAGCCGGCACGTCCAGCTTCGGGTTCTCCTTCAGACGGAAGTACAGGTCCAGCACGTACAGGGCGTTCAGCAACTGGCGCTTGTACTCGTGCAGGCGCTTGATCTGGACGTCAAAGATCGCGTCCGGGTCAATCTCGATACCCTCGCGGGCGGCCACCCACGCGGCGAAGTCCACCTTGTTGGCGTGCTTGATCTGGTTCAGGCGGTCGTAGATCCAGTCCGTGCCGGCGTCGGTGAACTGGGAGAGCGTGGACAGGTCACGCACCCAGGCGTCAGAGCCAGTGACCTCGTCCAACAGCTCGGCCAGGCGCGGGTTGCACTGCTTCAGCCAGCGGCGCGGGGTGACGCCGTTGGTCTTGTTGTTGAACCGCTCCGGCCAGATCGCGTGCCAGTGGCCCAGCGTCTCGCGCTTGATGATCTCCGTGTGCAGCGCCGCCACACCGTTGATCGAGTAGGACGCGTAGCAGGCGATCCACGCCATGCGCACCATGTTGTGCTGGATCGGGGCCATGTAGTCGATCGTGCCCTGGTCCAGGCCGCGCTCCGCCATCTCCTCGCGGAAGCGACGGTCGATCTCACGCACGATCTCCACGATGCGCGGGAACAGGCGGTCGAAGATGCTCATCTCCCAGGTCTCCAGCGCCTCCGCCAGCACCGTGTGGTTGGTGTAGGCGAACGTGGCGGTGACGACCTTCCACGCCTCGTCCCAGCCCAGGCCGTGCACGTCCATCAGCAGGCGCATGAGCTCCGGGATGGCCAGCACCGGGTGGGTGTCGTTCAGCTGGATCGCGTTGTACTTGGCGAAGTCGCTCAGGTCCTTGCCGTGCTGCTCCACGTAGTTGTCCACGATCGCCTGCAGCGAGGCCGAGCAGAAGAAGTACTGCTGGCGCACGCGCAGCACCTTGCCCTCGAACGTGGTGTCGTTCGGGTAGAGCACGCGGGAGATGTCCATGGTGCGCTCGCGGTCCACGATCGCGTCGGTGAAGCGCTGGGAGTTGAAGGCGTCGTAGTCGAACTCCTCCATCGGCTCGGCCTTCCACAGGCGCAGGGTGCCCACGTTCTTGGTGCCGTAGCCGGTGATCGGCATGTCGTAGGGGATCGCGCGCACGGTCAGGTCCGCGTAGTGGACGATCCGCTGGGCCTCCTCGCGGCGGACCACGAAGGGGTAGCCCTCCTCCATCCACGGGTCCGGGTGCTCGGTCTGGAAGCCGTTGTCGAAGAGCTGCTTGAACAGGCCGTAGCGGTACAGGATGCCGTAACCGGTCACGGGCAGGTCCAGGGTGGCGCAGGAGTCCAGGAAGCAGGCGGCCAGGCGGCCCAGGCCGCC
Source organism: Buchananella sp. 14KM1171 (assembly GCF_041380365.1). NCBI lineage: Bacteria > Bacillati > Actinomycetota > Actinomycetes > Actinomycetales > Actinomycetaceae > Buchananella > Buchananella felis. The sequence continues at coordinate 1,604,996 of NZ_CP159981.1, forward strand.
GTTACCGAGGGCCGCGTCGGGCTCCTGCTCCAGCACCTCAGACAGGTTCAGGCCAAAAGAGTCCAGGGCGGCGCGGGCCTCCTCAACCATGCCCAGGTTGGACAGGTTGTTCAGCAGGGCGCGGCCCATCAGGAACTCGGCGGAGAAGTAGTGCTCCTGGCGGCCCGCGGCGTAGGTGCGCTCGGTGGCGTGCCAGCGATCAGCGATCTTGTCGATGACGGTGGCAGAAAGGCCCTGCCACACCTCCATCAGGGTCGAGGCGCGTAGCGGGCGGCCGGAGCCGGCTCGCACCTGCGAGGACAGGGTCTCGGTCAGGTTGTGAGACATACGTTCTTCCCCTGTTCGTTTACTGGTCAGTGGGCGCGGTTCAACGGGTGCCTGTGGGGTCCCCGGTGGCGCCGAAGCGCCGGCCCGGTCCCATTGTCTCGCAATGGCGGGGGCCGTTGGGGGCAGGTTGGTGTTACCTTGCCCGCTTGCGAACCGCACCCTTGCAACATTACTGCAATTTCTTTCAGGGGTGGTTTTTGGGGGTTCGTGGCCGACGTTCCTCCCGTCGCCCCGCCAATCTCGCCGGGTCGCTGGTTTGGGCGGGTCGCCGTGGAGGCTGTCCCTGCTGGGTGCTCTTGTGGGAGCGTCGCGTGGAGGGTGTTCCGGTGGGGTGGCGCCGTGTGGGGTGTTTCGGTGGGGCTCTCTTGCAGGCGTCGCCCTGTGGAGGGTGCTCCCTGGGGGGTGTCCGATGGTCGCCGCCCCCGAGCGTACAAGAGCGAGTCCGGGGTACATCCGACCGCTTGGTGCCATGGCACCGGTCGGTCGGATGTACCCCGTTGTCGCATTTGCGAGCCTGGGGGACAGTGGGCGCGTCCGGGGCCGTCTGTCCTCACCCCGGGTGCGCACGAGGAAAGCGCCATCTCGCCAGCCCGGGTGGTGCGGGCAGCCCAGTTGTCTCGGCGCTCGTCGTCACGCCGGGCGGGTGCGCGGGAACCTCCACCGCGTCCGCCCACTCCGGCTCCCCGTGCTGGTGGCGGGGTCGGCCCAGTCGCGTCCATGCTCGCCCGCCCCGGCTGCGCGTTGCATTCGTTGGCGTTGGGTGCTTGTGGTGGAGGGCGAGTGGATCTCGCGTTGCAGGCCGGCGGGTTTGCGGGCTGTGGGCGTGCGCCCGGGCGTCGAGGTGGGGGATGGGGGGCGCAGGAAATGCCGGGCGGGAGGTGCGCACAACCGCTTGACAACCCCATTGGTTAGGTGGTTAATTAGTCATGTAATGAACCGGCGAAGCGAGGGGCCGGTGAGAGAGCGAAGGAGGGGGAATGCAGTTCGACTCCGTCACGCCGATCTACGTGCAGATAGCCGACGACCTGCGCAGGCAAATCCTGGCAGGCACCCTGCGGGAAGGAGACCAGGTCATGTCCACCACGGCATACGCCACCACCTACCGGATCAACCCGGCCACCGCCGCCAAGGCATTTGCCCAGCTAATCGAGGAGGGCCTGCTGGAAAAGCGTCGCGGCATCGGCATGTTCGTCGCCGCAGGGGCCCCGGCCCAGCTGCGGGAGGAAGGCAGAAACGCGTACTTCACCGACGTGCTCGCCCCCGCCCTGGAGCAGGCCCGCGCGCTCGGGATCGGCGCCACCGAAATCCAAACGTTCGTTGCCACCCAGTTCTCCGGCTGGGCGACCCCCGGGAAGGAATGACATGTTCACCCTGAATAACCTCAGCCACCGCTACGGGCGCAAGACCGCCCTGGACGGGCTGAACGTGGCCCTGCGGCCGGGCGTAGTTACGGGGCTGATCGGCCCCAACGGCTCGGGCAAGACCACCCTGATGAAGTCGATGGCCGGTTACCTGCCGCAGACCAGCGGTCAGTTCACCCTGAACGGGCGGGAGGTAGACGTGGACGCGCGCCTGGCATGGTGTGCATACGCCGGCCAGATCGCGGAAACCTCCACCGGCATGCTGGGGTACTACGCCGGCTACGCCGCCTGCCGTCCCACCTGGGACCAGGGAATGTTCGACCGCCTGCTGTCCCGCTTCGGGCTCTCCCTGAAGGACAAGGTGACCAAGTACTCGCGCGGCCAGTCCACCATGCTGGTGGCCGCCGGCGCGCTGGCCAGCGGGGCGCCGGTAGTGCTGCTGGACGAGGTCCAGGCCACCATGGACGTCCCCAACCGCTACGCCCTCTACGAGGAGATCACCAGGATCGCCGCGCAGGGCGAGCGCACCATCATCGTCTCCTCCCACCTGGTCTCCGAACTGGAAAACCTGGTGGAGGACGTGGTGATCCTCAAGGAAGGCAAGCTGCTCTCCGCCGGGCCTGCGGAGGAGCTGCGCTCCCGCCTGACCGCGCTGGTTGGCCCCGCCGACGTCCTGTCGGCCGCAGTGCGGGAAAACGCCTGGAAGGTGGTCAGCTCCCGCGAACTCGGGCCCACCCGGGAAGTGGTGTTGGACTGCCACCCGGAGCGCTCCCTGCTGGCTGGGCTCGCCGCCCAGGGCGTGCAGATAAGCCCCGTCCCCTTCCAGGACGCCTTTGTCCACTTGATCCAGGAGGAGAACTGAAATGGCTGCGAAACTGACCCACTCGATCCCCTCGGCGGCTGCGGCGGCGCCCGGCGGCCAGGGTCGTCCGGGGGCTCCGGCCGGTCCGGCTGGTTCTGGTGTGCCGGCTTTGCCCGCACCGCCCAGGTTCTGGGACCTGGCCAAGGCAAACCTAAAGATGAGCAAGGGATTTCTTCTCACGGTCCCCGTGATCGTGGTGGGGAACTTTGCCATCAACGTCGCCGTGAGGCTGATCGCCGGCTACAAGCCCACCAGCCCTGAGCTACTGATTTTCGGGATGATGACCGTGGCGTGGGGCTTCGTGCTGGTCATGGGCGTCCTGGAGTACGCGGTGCCTTCGGTCGCCTCGACTAGCGGGGCATCGAGGCTGCGCCAGATCGCAGCGTCTTGGACGGCGGACCTGGCGCTTATGGCAGTCGTCGTTCCGCTGGTCTTCATCCTCCCCGCAGTGGCGCGAATGCTCTTCCCCGGGGCCTCCCGGGCCGGGTACGAGCTCTACAGTGCAGAGCCCGTCTGGCACGGCCTGGCGATGGTGTTTGCCATCGTGGCCCTAGCGGCGGCCGGGCGCCTGATCGGCATCGGCTTCGTCAGGCTCCACTGGACCGCAGGGGTGGCGCTCATCGTCCCCTGGCTGGCGCTGGCGGCCGTGGTGGTGCTGTTCTTCGTGCCCATGTACGGGCAGGCCTCGGTGGGCGACTTCCTGCAGCTGCCGCGCTGGGGCGCCCCGCTGGTCGGGGCGGTGTTGGTCGCCGCCAGCGTCGCCTGGGGGCGCAAGATCAGGCTCACCACGCTGTAAGGCAAGCACCCGGGCGGGGCGGGAAGGCCGCCCCGCCCGGGAGGGGCAGCTGGGCCCGCGCTGGCCGGACGGGGAAGGCAAGCCTGCGGGGCAACGCAAAGGGCGGGCGGACACGCAACGTGTCCGCCCGCCCCCTCTGCTTTGCGGCAGGGTCAGGCGCCCGTGGCGGCCGACTCCCGCGCGGCCAGCGCCGCCAGGGCGCCGTCCGGCTTCGCCATGAGCTCGTCCCACCGGCCCACCTCGACAACGCGGCCGCGATCCATGACCACGATCTGGTCGGCGTACCTCACCGTGGAGATCCGGTGCGCGATCACCACCAGGGTGCGGCCCCGGGTGGCCCGGGTGATCCCGTCCAGCACGCGCGCCTCCGTGGCGGCATCGAGCTGGCTGGTGGCCTCATCCAGCACGGTGACCGGGGCGGCGCGCAGCAGGGTCCGCGCCAGCGCCAAGCGCTGGCGCTGCCCGCCCGAGACGCGCTCGCCCATCTCGCCCACCTTGGTGTCCAGGCCGGCCGGCTCGGTGGCCAGCCATTCGTCCAGGGCTGCGGCGCTGCACGCGGCCGCCACCGCCTCCTCCGACGCCCCCGGCGCGGCCAGGCGCAGGTTTTCCCGCACGCTCATGTTGAACACGTGCGGCCGCTGCGGGGCGTAGGCCACCACCTCGCGTAGGCGGGCCAGGTCCAGGCGGCGCACATCCACCGCCTGCCCGTTAGCGCCCACCAGCTCCACGCTGCCCGCATCCGTGTCCCACGTGCGCGTCAGCAGGGAGGCGAGCGTGGACTTACCCGAGCCCGACGCCCCCACGATCGCTGTCACCTTCCCCGCCGGGATGTCCAGGTCCACGCCGTGCAACACCTGGGGTCGCTGGGCGGCCGGAGCGGCACCGGGCCCGGTGCTTGGGGCGGCGGGCGGAACGTCGTCCCCCTTGCCGGTGGGCGCGGGGGCGGTAAGCGCCTCACGCAGAGCGGGGTGGGTGAAGTCCACGCCGCGCACGCGCACGCCCACCGCGCCGCCTTTAGCAGTGCCCACCGCGCCGCCGTTAGCGCCGCCGCCCTCAGCGGCGTCGCCCTCGGACGAGCCGCCACCGTCAACCGCGCCGCCGGTGGCCAGCTCCAGCGGGGAGTCGGGCTGCGCCACCAGCGGGGCGCGGTCGGTGACCTCGAAGATGCGCCGGGCGCTTGCCCACGCCTGGTCCAGGTCCACCGCGAAGTCCTCCACGGCCAGCACGGGCGCGAATGCCGCCAGCGCCACGCCGACCGCCATGCCCAGCTGCCCCGCGCTGAGCTCGCCGGCCAGCCACAGGTGCCCGGCCACGCCCGTCATAGCCACCACGGCCCCGCCCAGCAGCGCCTGGTTCAGGCCGCGCCGGGCCGCCACCCAGCCGCCCGCCGTGCGCAGCCCGGCGCCGATCTGCTCCTCGTGGCTCGCCATCTGGTCCAGACGGCGCTGTTGGGCGCCAAAGGCCAGGACCTCGCGCACGCCCTGCACCGAGTCGGTGACCTGGTGGGACAGCGCCCCGCGCGCCCGCCTGATCCGCACCGCCGCGGCCTCGCTGGCGCGCCCACCCAGGGCGGGCACCACCGCGCCGGCCAGCACCAGGAACGGCGCCAACGCCAGTGCGACCCACCACGACGTGCTCATCCCCAGGTGCGTCAACACCGCCACCGGCACCAGCACCGCCGTGGTCAGCGGCGCCAGGGTGTGCGCAAAGAACACCTCCACCCGGTCCACGTCCTTGGTGACGCGAGAGAGCAGGTCTCCCGAATCCATCGCCTCCGTCAGCGCCGGGGCCTGCGGCTCCAGCGAAGTGAAGAAGTAGCCGCGCAGCAGCGCCAGCGAACGGAAGGCCACCCAGTGCCCGGCGAACTGTTCCAGGTAGCGCAGCAGCGCCTTGGCCAACGCCAGCCCGACCAGCCACCACAGCGTGGCGGGCAGCGACAGCGCCGCCTCACCCGCTGCGGTCGCGGCGATCTGCCAGCCGGCCAGGCCGAACATCGCGATCCCCACCAGCAGCTGCGCCAGTCGCGCCAGCATGGAGATCCCCAGCGGTGCGATCACCGGCCGCGCCACCTGCAGCAGGCGCCGCGAGAGCTGCCACACCGACAGGTATGCCGGGGCCTGCAACGCGGACGACGCTGCCGCCCCCGCCTCCCCGCCGACGGGACCGGAGTGTGGGGTACCGCCCCGCTCGGCGGCAGGTGCCCCGGCGGCAGGGGTGTGCAGGTGAGCGCTCATCGCAGTGCTCCGTCCTTCAGCTCCACCACGCGCTGCGCCGCAGCGATCGTGGCGGCACGGTGGGAAATTGTCAGGGTGGTGCGCCCCTTACCAACCTCGGCCAGGGCGGCCAGCAGGTCGGCCTCGCTGGCCAGGTCCACGTGGGCGGTGGGCTCGTCCAGCAGCAGGATCGGGGCGTCCTTCAACAGCGCGCGGGCCACGGCCAGGCGCTGAGCCTCGCCGCCCGACAGCGCCAGGCCGCGCTCGCCGACCACCGTGTCCAGGCCGGCGGGCAGGCGCTCCAGCAGCTCGCCCAGGCGGGCCGTGCGCAGCGCGGAAAGCATCTCCTCGTCGCTCGCCTCCGGGCGGGCCAGCGCCAGGTTCTCCCGCAGTGTCCCGGAGAACAGGTAGGTGGTCTGCTCCACCACGGCCAGGCGCGAGCGCAGCCAATCCAGCGGAACCTCCCGCAGGTCCAGGCCCTCCACGCGGATCGCGCCGCTCTCCGGGCGGCGGTGGCCCTGCAGCAGGGCGGAGAGCGTGGACTTGCCCGCCCCCGATTCGCCAGTGAGGACGACGCTCTGCCCGGCCCCGACCTCCAGACTGGCCGAGCGGAGAACCGGCACGTCCTTTTCCCAGCTGAAGGCAACGTCGTCCACCTCGATGGTGCCGGGGGAGGGCACGGTGGTGGGGGCGGTGAGGCCGGGGGAGTCGGCGGAGGCGGGCTGCTCGGCGCGGATGCGCTTGATCTCGCGGTCGGCCGCCATGCCGCCCATGCCCAGGTAGAAGAACTGGCCGATCCGGTCCAGCGGGTCCAGCATGATCGCGCTCAACAAAACCAGCGCCAACGCCTGCCCGGCCGTGATCGCGCCCGACTGGTAGCGCCACAGCGCCAGGCCGGTCGCGGCGGTGATCATGCCCAGGCTGAAGACGGCGTCCACGATGAACAACACCAGCTGGTTGCCCGCCAGGTAGCGCATGACGCGCACGCGCACCTCCTCCGCGGCGGCGGCCAGCGTTGCTGCCATCTTGCCCGATGCGTTCATCTGCACCAACGCGGACAGGCCCTGGATGGCGTCCAGCTCCTGGGCGGCCAGCGCGCGCGAGGAGGCCCGGTAACGCTTGGAGACCGGCTTGAAGGCGCGCTGGAACAGGGTGATGCTGAGCGGGACGATCGGGATGGAGACGGCCAGGATCGCGGCGCTCACCCAGTCCACTGCCAACGCCACGATCGCCACCACGAGGAGCGGGGTGAGCAGGGAGGCGATCTGCGGGGCCAGGAAGATCGTGCGGTAGACCGCGTAGCGCTCCACCCCGTCGGTGGCCGTGTTCACCAGGCGCCCGGCACGCTCCCGGGTGCGCTGGGTGACGCCCAGGGAGAACAGGTGGCGCAGCAGCTCGTGGCGGGTCTGGCTCTCCACCTGCGCCTGCGCGGCGGTGGTCAGGCGGACGACGGCCCATGCAGCCAGTCCGGACAAGGCCGCCAACGCGGCGGCCAGCGCCAGGGGTGCGGCGGGCGACTGGCGCGCCAGCAGGTGGTCCACGCCCCGCCCGACGGCCAGGTAGGTGCCGGCCAGGGCCACAGAGGAGCCCAATGCCAGTGCGATCACGGGTGTCTTTCGCATCCAACCCTCCCAGAAAGTCAGCTAAGGCAAGCCTAATAGGGGAGCTGACGGGGTGTCACTACCGGGGGTGTGTGAGCTTGAAGCGGAAAGCTGGTGACGCGATGTCAGGAAAGTTGGGGGAGGTGGTGGGGTGGGATGGTTTTTGGGCGTTGGGGGTGGTGGCTGCAGCCTGGTGAAGGTGGCTCCAACTAGACGTTTGGGGTCTCGACTCGACGTTCGGGGTCTCGACTAGACGTTCGGGGCTTCAACTCGACGTTAGTCGGGGGTCTAACGTCGAGTTGAAGGGTCAAACGTCGAGTTGAAGGGCCTTTCGTCTAGTTTCGCGCCGGCCGGGGAGGAGGCGGGGCGGCGCGAACGTCGAGGTTGGGCCACGCCCCACCCGGGAGGAGGCGGCGCGAACGTCGAGGTTGGGGCACGCCCCACCCGGGAGGAGGCGGGGCGGCGCGAACGTCGAGGTTGGGGCACGCCCCACCGGGGAGGCGGCGGCGCGAACGTCGAGGTTGGGCCACGCCCCACCCGGGAGGAGGCGGCGCGGCGCGCTCAGCCCGCGCCTCACTGGTCGGCGCGCGCTCAGCCCAGCGGGGTCTTGTAGCACAGGTAGGCCAGGCGGATCGCCTCCTGGCGTCCCTTCAGGATGCCGGACTGGATCACCCCGACCACGCCGGTGAGCACCGAGATGATTCCCAGCCCGGAGGAGAGCACGGCGGTGGGCAGGCGCGGCACCAGTCCGGTCTGCGCGAACTCCCAGATCACGGGCACGCCCAGGCCCAGGCTGGCCAGCGCGAACAGGGTGGCCCACAGGCCGTAGAACAGGGTGGGGCGCTCGTGGGAGAGCAGGCGCCAGATCAGTCCCAGGATCTTGAAGCCGTCGCGGAAGGTGTTGAGCTTGGACTCGCTGCCCTCGGGCCGGTCCTTGAAGCCCACCCCGTACTCGCGCTGCGGGATGCGCAGGGACATGGAGTGGACGGTCAGCTCCGTCTCGATCTCGAACTCGCGCGACAGCGCCGGGAAGGACTTCACGAAACGGCGCGAGAAGATGCGGTAGCCGGAGAGCATGTCCGTCACCTTCTCCTTGAACAGCCAGCTCACCAGCGCGTTGAACGCCTTGTTGCCCTGCGCGTGCCCCGGACGGAAGGCGGAGTTGTCCTTGTCGTCCTCGCGGCAGCCGAGCACGTGGTCCAGGTTCTCCTTCACCAGCAGCTCGATCATTGCGGGCGCTGCGGCAGCGTCGTAGGTGTCATCGCCGTCGATCATCAGGTAGACGTCGGCGTCCACGTCGGCAAAGGCGCGGCGCACCACGTTTCCCTTGCCCTTGCGGCCCTCGAAACGCACGATCGCGCCGGCCTCGCGCGCGACCTCGCTGGTGCGGTCGGTGGAGTTGTTGTCGTAAACGTAGATGTCCATCGAGGGGACGGCGGCGCGCAGGTCTGCCACTACGGTGGCGATGGCCGCCTCCTCGTTGTAGCAGGGGATGATCGCGGCGATCTTCAGGTCGGCTAGGTTCACGGCAGGCCTTAACTCGTCAGGGCACGGAGAAACGCGGGTCTGTGGATGGACCACGACCACACTACCGCGCCGCGCCCCTGCGCTCCGAAGAAACGGCCGGGTTAGGGTGGAGTGGTTGAACGGTTCAAGGGAGTTGCTGGTGAACGCTACTGCACTCGTTTTGCCCACCCTGCTTAGCGCGCTCGTCTACGTGGCGCCCGGTGCGGCCCTGGCGTATGCGATCCGCAAGCGCGGCGTGGACGTGCTGCTTTTCGCGCCCGTCTTGTCCGTGGGACTGGTTGGTGGCGCGGCCATCTTGTTGGGGAAGGCGGGGTTGCCTTTCAATCTGCCTTTCGTGTTGGCCACCTGCGTGGTGATTGCGGCGGTGGTCTACCTTCTGTCCGCCCTGCTGGGTAGGCGTGGGGTGGACGACGCTGCCGCCTCGCCTGCCTCCTCCCGCGCCGCCCGGTCTGGAGGTCGGTCTGGAGGCCGGTCTGGAGGCCGGTCTGGGGGCGGGACTGGCGGCCGGGCCGCCGATGGGCGTGCCGGCGACGGGCGGGCCGGTGAGGGCGCGGGCGGCTGGCCGGTGTGGGCCGCCGTGGCCGGCGGCGTCGTGGTGGGTGGCCTGGTGCAGTGGTACACCTATCTGCGCGGCCTGGCCGGGCCGGAGGCGATCACGCAGACCTACGACACCCCCTTCCACTTCTCAGTCATCACCTACATGCTGCAGGAGTCCAACGGCTCCTCCATCGGGGCGGCCCTGGTGGACAACACGATCGGCTCCTCGTTCTACCCGGCCGCGTGGCACGGCGTGGTGGCCCTGGTGGTCAAGTCCACGGGCGCGTGGCTGCCGGTGGTGGTCAACGCCAACGTGTACGCGATGCTGCTGGTGGTGTGGCCGCTGTCTGCCATGGCCCTGACCCGGGTGCTGCTGCCCGGGCGCCCGCTGGCCCTGTTCACCACGGGTGTGGCCAGCGCGCTGTTCGCGGCCTTCCCGGTGCAGTTCCTCATGTGGGGCGTGCTGTACTCCAACGCCCTATCCTGGGCGATCCTGCCCGCCGCGATGGCGCTGTTCGTGCGGGCCTGGAGCCTGCGCGGTGCCTCCCTGTGGCTGGAGGGCTTCGGCTTCCTGGTGGCCTTCGTGGGTGTGGCGCTGGCCCAGCCCAACGGCGTTTTCACGGGCGCGATCCTGCTCACTCCCTTCCTGCTGGGGCAGATCTGGCGCCTGGTGACCGGGATGCGCCCGGGGGGCAGGCCGCTTGCCTCCGCCACCTGGTGGGCCCTGGCCGCGTGCGCCGGCTTCCTGGGGGCGCTGGCGCTGGCCTGGTTCGGGCTGCACCGCACCAAGCTGATGGAGCGCACCATCCTGGTGGACTGGCCCGCCCACACGGACCTGCCCGGCGCGGTGAAGGAGGTGCTGACCGGGGCCACCCCGGACTTCGCCGCCACCACCTTCCTGTGGGTGGCCGTGGTGGCCTCGGCCGTGATCTGGGTGGTGGAGCGCGTACTCAGGCGCGACCGGGGCCTGTGGCTGGTGGGCGCGCTGCTGGTCTCCATGGGCGTGTACGTGGTGGGCTCCGGGGTCCCCTCGGTGAGCGTCACGGGCTTCGCCCTGAAGTCCATCCTTAGAGACATTCTGACCGGGTTCTGGTACCACGACCAGCGGCGCCTGGCCGCCATCCCGGTGCTGGTGGCCGTGGTGCTGCTTGCCGCCGGCGTGGACTCGCTGGCCCGGCTGGTGGAGCAGGGCCTGGGGGCCGTGACCGGCCCGCTGTCCCGCGCGGGGGAGCGGGGCTGGGGCCGCCTGGTGCCCGCAGCCGCGGCCGTGCTGGTGGCGGTGTTGGCCTCCGGGGTGCTGGTGCACCGCACAGTCAACAGCCAGAACTATGCCGATAGGGCCGACCGCGTCTACCGCTACACGGTGCTGGACGAGGACCCGCCGCTGACCGCCTCAGAGCTGGAGTTCATGCGCCAGGTCAAGGACCGCGTGGGCGACGCGCGCATCATCAACTACCCCTACGACGGCTCCGCCTTCGGCTACTCGCTGGTGGGACTGAACGTGGTGTTCCGCTCCTTCGAGGCGAATTGGATCGGCAAGCCCACCCCGGAGCAGGACCTGCTGCGCACGCGCCCGATCTACGCCGCCAAGGACCCTGAGGTGTGCGAGCTGCTGGAGCGCAACGGCATCCGCTACATGCTCTCCATGCCCAAGAACAACACCCCGAAGGACGGTGGCACCGCCATCCACTTCGACTACACGCGCTGGTACGGCATGGATGTCCCGCCGGGCTGGGAGGGGTACACGACGGTGATGGAGAACGGCAAGGGCTCCTACCTCTTCGAGATCACCGCCTGCAGGTAGCCGCCGGCGCCGGGGCACGCCCAAGAGCCCCGGTGTTGAGCAAATGAGTGAAGGGGGCGCCGCTTGGTAAAGCGGCGCCCCCCCTTCAGCCTTACTCCCGCGAGCCTCAGGCTGCGGGCGGCCCCGCCCGGCTTAGCCGAGCGCCCGGGCGATTCGCTCCGTGTTGACCCGCAGCATCTCCAGGTACGTGGGCGCCTCCCCGCCGGGTTCCGACAGGGACTCGGTGAACAGCGGCACCACCTCGATGTCCATGCCGGTGTGCTCGGCCAGGGTGTTGATGAGCTTGTCCGGGCTGGAGACGTCCGCGAAGATCGCCCCCACCCCGGCCTCCTTCACCGCGTCGGCCAGGTCGGCCAGGTCCGCCGCAGAAGGCGCCGCCAACGTTGCCCCGCCGGGAATCACCGCGCCGATCACCCTGAAGTCGTAGCGGCGCGCCAGGTAACCAAACACGTGATGGTTCGTGACCAGCGCCCGCTGCTGCGCGGGGATCGCCTCGAACGCGGCGCGGGCCCGCGCATCGGCCTCCTCCAGCAGGGCGGTGTAGGCGGCAGCGTCGTCCCTCAACTTCGCCGCGTCTATGCCCTCGATCTTGGCGAGGTCCTCGGTGAGCGCCTCCACCACCGCCACCATCTGGGTGGGGTCGGTCCAAAAGTGCGGGTCGGGCCCGGAGGCCTCACCGCCTGCGTACTCCAGCAGCTCAACGTGGTCGCCTGCCACGAAGGTGGGCGTGCCGGCGTCCGCGGCCGAGCGCACGTGGCTCAGCAGGCCCTCCTCCAGGCCCAGTCCGTTGTAGACCAGCAGGTCCGCCTTCTGCATCTTCAGCGCGTCCTGGGCGGAGACGCCAAAGGAATGCGGGTCCGCGTTCGGGGGCATGAGCACCGTGACCTCGGCCTGGTCGCCCACCAGGTTGGTCACCACGTCGCCCAGCACGTTCGTGGTCACCACCACCGACGCCCTGCCGTCGTCGCCGGTGGCGCTGCAGCCGCCCAGCGCGGCCAGTGCGGCGACGCCCACCGCCGCCGCGGCCAATCGCAGCCGCCGGCTCACAGGCCCACCGTCGCCAGCGCCACCACGCCGGGGGCGGGAATCGTGCGGGCCACGCGGGCGGAGTCGGCCGGGTCGATCTCCAGTACCTCATCGCCCTTGGCGCCCACCACGTAGGCGCGGTTCTCCGTGACGGCAATGCCCAGCTTGGCAGCCTGCGGGGAGGCTACCGCCTCGGTGACGGCGGCCTGGTTCAGACCCATCACGCTACTGCCCTCGAACACGCGCACCGCACCGGCCGCGTCCACCGCGACCACCCGGTGGGAGTCTCCGCCCAGCGCGCAGGCGGAGGCCACCGGGGCGTCGATAGCGACGCGGCCCACCTCAGCGCCCGCAGCGTCAATGAGCCACAGCGCCGAGCCGTCCCCGGAGGTCGCGGCCAGCTGAGTCTGATCGGCGCGGCCGCAGAAGCTCACCGGCAGGGCGCCGGCCTCGACGTCCAGCAGGGTGTGGCTGGCGAACACCAGCTCCTGCGCCGCGTGGTCCACGGTCGCGGTGTGCACCGTGTTGCCGCACGTCACCACCAGGGCGTCGCGGATCGCCGCCCCGCCCTTGAAGTCGGCGCAGTCGATCGGGGACTGCGCCGCCGGCAGGGACGCAGGCAGGTGGTCTCCCAGCTCACGCGAGACCAGCTTGCCGCCCTCCACGCTCACCAGCGTGTCCTCCAGCAGCGCCGCGAACTGCACCCCGGGCACCTCCAGGCCGGCCTCGGTGGCCTTGCCGGGGGTCAGCGCCTCCTTGTCCAGTACCAGCGCGGAGTCACCGGCGCGCACCAGCGCGAAATCCTCCGACGACGCTGCCGCCGCGCCCGTGCCAGGAAGATGCGCCACCATGCCGGCCGCAGCGCGGTAGTAGTGGAAGTGGTCGCCGTGCTTCCAAGACCACACGCCCGAGTCCACCAGGTGCGCCTCCGTGCCGGTCTGCACCGCCACGTAACGGCCATCGCCCACCAGCGCCACCGGCGAGTCCACGTGCGCTATCTCCTGGCTCTTCAACTCCGCCAGGTCCACCAAGGACACGTGGCCATCCCCGGTCAGCGTCACCAGGGACAGCGCCGGCTCCTTCAGCTGCTCGGCGCCCTCGACCTGGCCGTGGCCCTCATGGTCGTCGTGGCCCTCATGGTCGTGGCCATCGTGGTCGTGACCCTCGTGGCTGTGGCCGTGCTCGTGGCCGTGCTCGTGGTCATGGTCATGGTCGTGGGTGGAGCAGCCGCCCAGGAGCGCCAAGGCGCTCGCGGCGGCGACGGCTGCCAGCTTGAAAGACAGGGTGCGGGACATGGTTACTCCAAATCGGGGCTAGTTGGTCCGGGCGGCCGGGAGGGCGTCGTCGGCCAAATGGGTCGGTTCAGCCGCGCGGCGGCGGGAAAAGGCGGGCCGCAGCGCGGCACAGACCAAGAAGGTCATGCCAGAGACCACCGAGATCGAGGCCCCGGCGGCAGTGGCTGCAAACCAGGAGATGTACAGGCCGACCACGACGGCGGCCGACCCCAACAGGGCTGCCCACGCCATCACGGCCGGGATCGAGCGCGCCCACAGCGAAGCCGTGGCCGCCGGCGCCACCAGCAGCGCCACCACCAACAGCGAACCGATCGCGCGGTAAGAGGCGACCACCGCGATAGTCACCAGGATCGTCAACGCCACCTGGGCCAGGCGCGGGCGCATACCGAGCGTCTTGGCCAGGTTCTGGTCCAGGGCCAGCGCGGTCAGCGGGCGGCGCAGCAGGAAGGCCAACGCCACCGTCAAGGCCAGGCCACCGGAGAGGATCCACAGCTCCGGGGTGGAGATCGCCAGGATATCGCCGAACAGGATCGTGGTCAGGTCCGTGGCGAAATTGCGCGACCGCGACACGATGATCACGCCCAGCGACAGCATGATGACGAAGGCGATACCGATCGCCGTGTCCTGGCTCAACCTGGCGCGGCGGGTGAGCCAGCCGATCCCCATCGCCATCACCAGCGCAGAGATGCCCGCGCCCAGCAGCGGGGAAGCGCCCGCCACCGCCGCGATCGCCACGCCGGGCAGCATGCCGTGGGAGACGGCCTCCCCCAGGAAGGCCATCCCGCGCACCACCACCCAGGTCCCCGCCACCGCGCAGATCAAGGCAGCCAGGATGCCGCCCCACAGGGCGTTGGTGAAGAAGGCGGCCTCGAGCGGTTCCAGCAGGGCCTGGAGAATCGACATGGCGCCAGTCTAAATGCGAATCATTCTCGCTGGCAGGGGTAGTCTGGTCACATGCGCGCCGACTCCATGCCCAGCCCCGCCGACGTCCCCGGAGGCGCCGGTTTAGCCGGCGCCCGCCAAGGGGCCGAGGGCGCCGCGCAGGGCCTGCGCCTACACGGCGTGACTGTGCGGCGCGGCGAGATCCTTGCCCTGGACGACGTCGACGTCCACCTGCCCGCAGGCGCCATCACCCTCCTGTGGGGCGGCAACGGATGCGGCAAGACCACCATGCTGCTGGCGCTGGCCGGCTGCCTCGAGATCGAGGGCGGACACATCGACGGCCTGGCCGGGCAGCGAGTCGCCCTGGTGCCGCAAGCCCCGCCCACCCCCGAGCGCCTGCCCCTGACCGTGCGCGCCGCAGTCGAGATGGGATGCTGGCCCGCGCGCGGGCTCATGGCCGGCCTGACTGCGCGGGACCGGCAGCGCGTGGACGACGCCATGGCAGTCATGCGCATCACCGACCTGGCCGGGCGGCAACTCTCCCGCGTCTCCGGCGGTCAGCGCCAGCGTGCCCTGGTGGCGCAGGCCCTGGTCCAGCGCGCCCCCATCCTGCTGGCCGACGAGCCCACCGCCGCAGCCGACGTCGCCTCCACCGAGATCATCCACCGCGTGCTGCGCGAGGAGGCCGACCGTGGGGCCGTGGTGGTCGTGGCCTCCCACGACCCCGAGGTGCGCGAGCTGGCCGATCACGTCGTCGAGATGCGCGCCGGGCGGATCATCGCCTAGGCGCCCCGGACAGGCGGCTGGCGGTGGGGCCGTTTGGTGGCCGCTGCGCCGGGCGGGTTGTTCCGGTGCGGGGTCGGTGGGGCGTCGTGCATGAAGGTGGCGCTGCGCCGGGCGGCCATTTCGCCAAGCGTGGCACGGGCAGTGCGCAACCGATTGAGGGGTTAGTGCACCGACTGAGCGTTTTCCCGACCGATTGAGGTTTTGGTGCACCGATTGAGGGCTTACCGGAGTGGGTAACACCTCGAGAGGTGCACCAACCCTACGAAAGGTGCACCAACCCTACGAGAGGTTCACTAAGCCCTCGAACGGTTGCGCAACGCTAGGCGGCGCCTTGCCTGTGGAAAACTCTCGGAGCTGCACAAATGCGAGGGCGGATCGCGTTTGTCGAGTTGGTGCGGCTAGATCAGAGGCATGCAAGTGAACATGTCAGACCTTGTCCTCACCGCTGGGCGTGAGGCCGCCAGTTTCGAGCCAGGGCAGCTGGTGCGCATCCGTAGGGGCGTGGCGCTCCGCTTGCCGCCGGGGGCAGTCGGTGCGCCACGGTGGGAGATTGTCAGTGCGGTCGGGCAGGCCCGGATCCTGGCCACGCAGGCGACTGCGAAGCTGCCGCTGGTGTTCACGAACGAGTCCGCCCTGCTGCTAATGGGCATCGACGGGTGGGTGCAGAACCCCGATGTGCTGGTCAGGTGCGATGGGCGGAAAATGCCGCAAACTCTCCCGGCCGTGCAGGTGGGCAAGACCGTCGTGCCGGGCGTCGAACGCAGGCAGAGCTGGGCGCGCGCCCCGCTGCCGCCGCGCCGATGCCGGGGCGTGATGGTGGACGATCCGGCTGTCGTCGCGGTTCATTTCGCCGCGACCAGCCACCCGCTCGAGGCGGTTGTGGCGCTGAGTGGCCTGATGCGGCTCATGGTGTTGGAGGCCTGCGGGGGCCGGGCGAGTCGGGAGGCGATCGCCGCCCAGGCGCCGCAGGTGCGCGCTCGCCTGCACGGGCTGGTGGAGGGGCTGAGCTACGTCCCGGATCGGCGGCGTGCCCACCAGCTCATCAACGCGGCCGACCCCGGCTGCGAGAGCCTGGGGGAGCGAGTGGTGCTGTACGTGCTTTCCACGTTGACGGGCGCGCCGGTTGTCTGCCAGCAGAGCGTGGAGGCGGGGGGACGCAGTTACTTCGTGGATTTGGCGGTGCCGCATCTTCGGTTGGCTATCGAGTTCGATGGTGTCTCCAAGTTGGGGAGCACCGACCGGGAGCTGCGCGAGTCGCGCTACGCGTGGGTGGAGCGCCAGGCCGCGATCGTGAACGCCGGGTGGCGGGTGGTGCGCTACCGCTGGGAGGACCTGCGGGACTTGTCTGCGTTGAGGTCGGCCCTTGTGCGGGATGGTGCCTTGGGGGACGACGTTGCCGGGGCCCACACCTCCCTTTGGATTCCGCCGGGCAAAGCCGAGCTGGAACGGTGGGGGAGGTGACCCGCCCGGTCGGCGTGGCCCGGGCTTGGCGGCAGGGGGCGGTGTGCCTGGGCCTGTCGCGCGAAGGTGCGCGTCGGCGTGGCCCGGTTCGCGCCTTCGCGCGCCGGCCCGGTTAGGTCAGCGAGAGGAACAGCTTCTCCAGCTCCGCCTGGGTGAGTGGGGGATTGGCGGCGTTGGCCGTGCTGCCTGCGTTGCCGGTGTTGGTCGCGTTGGAAGGGTGGCCGGTGGCAGCGTCGTCCACTCCGGCCTGCGTGGCGGGCGAATCGGGGGAAAGGGAGCCCGAACCGGTGGGGGAAGTGGCGGCGCCGGTGGCGGTCTCAGCGCTCGCGGCGGAGTTTGTGGCGCCGGTGGCGGTCTCAGCGCTCGCGGCGGAGTTTGCGGCGCCGGTGGTGGCCTCGGCGATGGCGCAGTTGCGCATGGCGGCGGCGATGATGGCGAAGCCGGCCTTGTCCAGGGCGGAGGTGACGGCGGCGAGCTGGGTGACCGCGCTGCGGCAGTCGGCGCCGGACTCGAAGGACTCGATGAGGGCGTTGAGCTGGCCGCGGGCGCGCTTGAGGCGGTTGAGGATGCGGCGGTGGGAGGCGGCGCTGTCCTCCGGTGCGGGTGTGGGCGCGGTCATATTTGTCCTTCCGTTTACCGCTTGCCAGCGTATACCCCCCGGGGTATTTTTGGAAGGTGATTGGGGCGAGCGCCCCGGGGGAGGAAGTGACACCATGCGAGTCGTTGTGGTTGGTGGTGTGGCCGGTGGAATGAGCGCCGCCGCCCGCCTGCGTCGCCTGCAGGAGGACGCCGAGATCATCGTGCTGGAGCGTGGCGGCGAGGTCTCGTTCGCCAACTGCGGCCTGCCCTACTACGTGGGCGGCGAGATCAAGGACGAGTCCGCGCTGCAGGTGCAGACCCCGAGCAGGCTGCGCGCCGCCCTGGCCCTGGACGTGCGGATCAACTCCGCCGTGACGGCCCTGGACACCGCCGCCCGCGAGGTGACGGTGGAGGGGCCGGAGGGCACCTACACGCTGGGCTACGACCACCTAATCCTGGCTCCCGGCGCCAGCGCCCTGCGCCCGCCGATCCCGGGCATTGACTCCCCGCGCGTGCACACGCTGCGCACGGTGCCGGACGCCCTGGAGCTGGAGCGCCTGGCGGGACAGTCCAAGCGCGCCGTGGTGCTGGGCGCCGGCTTCATCGGCCTAGAGGCTGCCGAGGCGCTGGCCCACCGGGGCCTGGCGGTGAGCCTGGTGGAGCTCGCCCCGCACGTGCTGCCCCCGCTCGAGTCCGAGCTGGCGGTGCTGGTGCGCGCCGAGCTGGAGCGCATCGGCGTCAGTGTGCACGACGGCGTGGCCGCCACCTCGATCGAGCCGGGCGCCGACTTCGACGTGGTGGAGCTGGGGGACGGCACCCGCCTGGAGGCCGACTTCGTGGTGCTGAGCGTGGGCGTTCGCCCGGACACCGCCACCTGGGAGGCGGCCGGCGTCGAGTGCGAGCGCGGCGCGATCCTGATCGACGAGCTGGGCCGCACCAACGTGGAGAACGTGTGGGCTGTGGGTGACGCCACCATGAGCGTGGACAGCGCCACCGGCATGCGCCGCCCGGTCCCGCTGGCGGGTCCGGCCAACCGCGCCGGTCGTCTGGTGGCCGACGCCATCAGCGGCCGCACCCACCACAAGCTGCCCCGCCTGGCCAGCACCGCGATCGTGCGCGCCGGCAAGCTGACCGCCGCGCTGACCGGCGCCAACCGCGCCTCCCTGGACGCCGCAGGCATCGAGTACCAGACGATCCACCTGCACCCGATGAACCACGCGGGCTACTTCCCGGGCGCGGTGCAGATGCACCTGGTGGTCCACTTCGGGATGGACGGCGCGCTGCTGGGCGCGCAGGGCGTGGGCGAGGCCGGCGTCGACAAGCGCATCGACGTCTTCGCCACCGCCCTGAAGGCGGGCATGCAGATGGCCGACCTGATCGACCTGGACCTGGCCTACTCGCCGCCGTTCGGCAGCGCCAAGGACCCGGTCAACATGGCCGGCATGATGGCAACGAACGTCCTGGACGGGACCATGCCGCTCTGGCACGCCTCCCAGGTGGACGACGTTCTGGCCAGTGGGGGCTTTGTGCTTGACGTGCGTAGCCCCGCCGAATTTGCGACCGGGCACCTGCCCGGCGCCATGAACATCGCGCACACGGAATTGCGCGAGCGCCTGGAGGAGGTGCGCGCTGCGGCCGACGGCCGCAAGGTCCACGTGCACTGCGCCTCCGGGATGCGCTCCTACCTGGCCACCCGCGTCCTGCTGGCGGCTGGGTTGGAGGCCGCCAACATGAGTGGAGGCATGCTGACCATGCGGACCACCCTCGGGAAGCGGGCTGCAGAGATCCTCGTTAAGGAAGGAAACTGAACATGTGTAGTCGAGTGACGTGCCGCAAGTGCGGTAAGGCCACCTGGTCCGGGTGCGGTCAGCACATCGAGCAGGCGCTGGCTGGCGTTCCCCAGTCCGAGCGCTGCCAGGGGCACGAGGGCGAGGGCGGCGGCTCTTGGCTCGGCCGCCTGTTCGGCAACTGAGCTAACCCATACCTGGGCTGCGGGGTGGGGAGGGCGGAAACGCCCTCCCCACCCCGCAGGCTTTGCGCCCGGGAACACCGGGCCGGTGATTCCGGGCAGGCGTGGGGCGGGCCGGGCCAGCGCGGCCAAGGGCAGCCGGGGCGGGAGGTCCGGGGCGGGTCGGGGTGTGCGCGGGTCCAACTCCGGGCCGGGCAGGCGTGGGGCGGGCCGGGCCAGCGCGGCCGCGCGCGGTAGCCTTTCGTCCATGGCCACCCCGGACTTCATCCTTGAACTGCGCGCCCAGATCGGAAACACCGAGCTCTGGCTGCCCGGTGTCACCGCCGTCGTGGTGCGCGCCGTTGCCGCCCCGGACGGCGCCGCCGCCACGGCCCCAGCCGTCCCGGACGGCGCCGCCGATGCCGATGCCACGCGCCCCGCCCTGGACTGGTCCGCCCCGTTGGACCCCGCCGCCGTGGAGGTGCTGGTGGTGCAGCGCGCGGACAACGGCCACTGGACGCCGGTGACCGGCATAATCGACCCGCGCGAGGAACCGGCCGTTGCCGGTGCCCGCGAGATCGAGGAGGAGGCGGCCGTCCAGGCCCGCGCCGTGCGGCTGCTCTCCACCGAGGTGGTGGGACCGGTCACCTACCCCAACGGGGACGTCACCTCATACCTGGACATCGCGTTCGCCTACGAGTGGATCTCCGGCGAACCCCACCCGGCGGACGGGGAGAACGTGGCGGCCCGGTTCGTGCGCGCCGACGCGCTGCCCCCGCTCAACCCGCGCTTTTCCCGCGCGGTCGCCCGCGCCCTGGGCGGCCAATGTGAGGCGCACTTCTCGGTGTAGGCGCGCCGGGGAAAATCCGCGATATTCCGCCCCTTTCCGCATAGGGTGGGCGCGTGAGTCCCTTTTCTCTTTTCCGCCGGTCCCAGAGCGACGCTGACAAGCCCGACTCGGGGAGCGAGGCGCGGCGTGGAGACGCCTCCCCCCTGGAGGGCAAGATCTTTGACGCAGCCCCCGCCGATTCCGACTTGGCCGCCCCCGCGCAGGCGCCGGGCGAGGAGGAAGGTGGCGGCGGCGACGTCGGCCAACAGGTTGCGGCCGACCGCGAGGCGGGCATCCTCAGCGAGGAGGACCACCGGGGGGCGGTAGAGGACAAGCTGCTGGAGTGGGCCACCCGCCTGGTGGAGGAGACGGACCTGGGCGGCGACGAACTGATCCTGGACCTGGCGCAGGCCCACCCGAGCGGGCACGCCCAGCTGTTCGCGGGCCGGCCCACGCGCCTGGCCAACCTGCTGCGGGAGCCGGCCGCGTTGGCGGAGGCGCAAAAGACGGTGCGGGCGATCCGTCGCGCGCTGTCCAAGGCCCGCTCCAACAACGTGGTGGCCCCGATCCACCTGGCGATCGGTGAGGCCTCGTGGACCGAGGAGGTGGGCGGCGAGACCTCGGTGCGGGAGCTGAACGAGCGCGCCGACCACACGATCGGGGTGAAGGCCAGCCAGCCCAGCCGCGCCCACGCGCCGCTGCTGCTGTGCCCGGTGAAGCTGACGGGCGCCACGGACGACGCGGTCACCTTCACGGTGGACACGGCGCTGCAGGTGGCCCCGGCCTTCGTGCGCGCGGTGCGGGCGCGCGGCATCCACGTGGACAGCGGTGCCCTGGTGGACGCCTGCGTCACCCCGCGCGGTTTCTCCCCGCAGGCCGCGCTGGACTTCCTGCAGCAGCTGGGTAGCGAGGCCCTGCCGGGCTTCCAGAAGGTGGACACGCTGCGGCTGGGCCTGGTGGTGCAGCCGGAGGAGGACCTGCTGGCCGCCTTCGAGGAGGCGCTGCCGGAGCTGCGCTCCTCCGCGCTGGTGGCGGCGATCGTGGGCGACGAGGGCGCGCTGTCCGTGCTGAACACCGCCCTGCCGGCCCGCGTGGAGACCGACCGGGAGCCGTCGCTGGAGCGCGGCGCGGGAGACCTTGACCCCGACCAGCTGGCGGTGATCGACGCCGTGGTGGCCGGCAACGACCTGGCGGTGAACGCGCCGGCCGGTTCCAACCTGGCGGCCACCGTGGCGGCCGTGATGGCCGACGCTGCAGCCACCGGCCGGGTGAGCGTGTTCGTGCCCGGTTCCCGCCGTACCGCTGCGGCCCTGAGCGCCACGGTCACGGACCTGGGCCTGGATTGCCTGTTCGCTGACGCCACCCGCGAGGACGGCTGGCAGGCGGGCCTGGCCGCCTCCCTGCGCGCCGCCATCAGTCGCGAGTCCGTTGACATCAACGACGACGAGATTGCCGACATTCGCGAACGCCTGGTGGCGGCCCGCACCGGCCTGGCCAACTACATCGACGCCCTCTACCGTCACCGCGAGGAGTGGGGCGCCTCCATGCACAAGGTGCTGGGCGAGCTCTCCGGCCTCACCTCCGGCAGGCCCTGCCCGCGCACCAAAGTGCAGTTCTCCTCCCAGCAGCTGCAGACGATCTCTGCGGCGGGCCGGCAGGCGGCGCACGACCTGCTGCGCCGCACCGACGAGTCCGGTCTGCTGGCCGCCCAGCCGCACACAACGCCCTGGTTCGGGGCGGACCTGGACAGCCCGGAGCACGCCGAGACCGTGGTGGCCTCCGTGCTGGCCCTGCACGGCGAGCCCGGCACCGAGGCCGTGGACGTGCCGGGCCAGACGCCGCTGGCCGAGGCCGGCATGCTGGAGACGCTGCGGGTGGACGTGCACGACGTAGCCGAGGAGACCGGCCTGGTTGAGGCCGAGACGGTGAACCAGTGGCTGGAACAGCTGGACATGCTGGACGGGGTGCGCGATTCCCTAGACGTGTTCCTACCGACCATTTTCGAGCGCTCGGCGGCGGACATGGTGATCGCCACGGCCACCAAGGAGTGGCGCCGCGAGCACGCCTACACGATGAAGTGGCGCGACCGGCGCCGCCTGGCCAAGCAGGCCAAGTCCCTGGTGCGCCCCGGGCGCACGGTGGACGACCTGCACGGGGAGCTGGTCAAGGTGCAGCAGCGCCGCGAGATCTGGCGCCGCTACGCCGCCCAGGGCGGGTGGCCCGTGCTGCCCACCGGTCTGGCCGAGCTGCGCGCCCACGCCGACCGGGTGGCTGCGGAGCTGGAAGTGGTGGACGCCGTGGTGGCAAAGCCCGGGGGAGTGGCGCTGGCTGACGTGGCCTTCGAGCCGCTGGCCCGCCTGTTGGCGGCCCTGGCCTCCCCGGCCTACACCGAGCGCCTGCCCCTGCACGCGCAGCTGACGCAGGAGATCGCCCAGCTGGGCCTCACCGAGCTGGTGGCCGACCTGCGCGGCAGGCGAGTCGAGAGCGACATGCTCATCAAGGAGTTCGAGCTGGCCTGGTGGGTGTCCGTGCTGCAGCACATCCTCACCGGCGACCCGCACCTGCAGAACCTGGACGGGCAGGCGCTCAGCCAGCTGTCCTTCTCCGTGCGCAACCTGGACAAGCAGCACGTGCAGACCCTGGCCGGCCCGCTGCTGCGCGCCGCCGTGGCGCGCGTGCGCGAACAGGTGGACCGCGACTACGAGGGCGCCGGGCAGCTCTACTACTGCCTGGCCCCCGAGCACGCCGGGCAGCTGGCGCAGACCCTGGCCGACTACCCGCTGGCCCGCCGCCTGCTGCCCATGTGGTCCATCCCGGCGCTGCTGGCCCCCGCCCTACTGCCGCACGAGACCCCGATCGACCTGCTGATCGTGGAGGCCAACGTACCCATCGAGCGCGTGATCTCCCTGGTGGCGCGCGCCCACCAGGTGGTTATCGCCGGTGAGCTGCACCGCCCCGGCGGGATCGGTGCCGAGGTGCGCGAGCTGCTGCCCACCCTGGAACTGCCCACCGACCGCGCCGACCGCGACGGCGAGATCTCTGCCCTGCTGGCCGCCTACGGGCACGGCGGCCTGGTGCGCTCCGTGCCCTCCCCGCGCCGAATCTCCCGGCTGCGGATGCTGTTCGTGGACGGACGGGGCACCCCCAACCCGGGCGCTGAGAACGTGCAGTCCGTGGACCCGGAGGTGGCGGCCGTGGTGGAGGCGGTGTGCGAGCACGCCACCGTCTTCCCGGAGCAGACCCTGGCGGTCACCGCCCTCAACGCCTTCCACGCCGGCCGGATCACCGACGCGATCCACCGCGCCGCCCAGGAGAGCGTGGAGCTGGCCAACTTCATCTACGCCGACACCCCGGAGGCGTTCCAGGTGCGCGCCGTCGAGGACGTGGCCGGCCTGCGCCGCGACCACGTGATCCTGGCCGTCGGCTTCGCCAAGACCCAGTCCAACCGGGTCCTGCACCGCTTCGGCGCCCTGGCCACCCCCGAGGGCCTGACCGGCATGGTGGACACCCTGGACGCCGTGCGCTCCCGCCTCAGCGTGGTCTCCTGCCTGCACGGCGACGACCTGGACCCGCACCGCCTGCTCGCCCCCGGCCCGCGCCTGCTGCGCGACCTGCTGCTGGCGGCCGAGGGCAAGCTGGAGCTGCTGGACCTGCCCGCCGCCCCCGCCGAGGCGGACAACGCGAGCGGCGTCGGCCGATCCGGCACCGTGGCGGCCGCCCCCAAGCGCGGCCCGCAGCGCGCGCATGCCGCCGGCAGGGACGACGCTGCCGCCGAGGGCAAGAGCGACAACGCGGCCAACGGTGCCGCTGCCGCCAGCGGGGATGGCAGTGCGGCCGGTGCCGGCGTGACCGGTGCGTGGGGCGCTGGTGAGGTCGGTGCCAGTGGTGTCGGGACTGGCGGTGCTAGTGGTGCTGGCGTCGGCAGCGACGAGGCGGCGACCGCCGGTGCGACGGTCGGCGCGGGCGCGGGCGTGGGCGTGGGAGCGGGCGCGGGCGTGGGAGCGGGAGCGGGCAGCGACGTCGAGCCCGACCCGCTGCTCGTGGACCTGGCCGAGCGCCTCTTCCGCAAGGGCCTGACCGTCACCGCGAACTACGGCACCCCCGGCGGCATTCGCATCCCGCTGGCCCTGGGACACCCAGACCTGCCCGACGAGTACGTGGTGGCCCTCCTGACCGACAACGCCGACTACGTGGCCGAACCCTCCCAGCGCCGCCGCGACCGGCACTGGGTGGAGCGCCTAGAAGACCGAGGCTGGGTGGTCCACACCGCCTCCTCCGCCGCGATCTTCCTAGACCCCCAGTGGCAGGCCGACCACCTGGAATCCCTGGTGGTAGACGTGCTGCGCGAGCGCGCCCTGGAACGCAAGCGCCAGGAAGACGCCGAGGCTGCGGCAGCCGGGGTGCCGAGCGATGAGCCGGAGGCCGACGCCGAGGCGGCGCAAAGCGGCGACGAAGGCGAGCAGGGCGCGGCCGCGCCGGCCGCGCCCGTGGGGCGGCCGCGCGGCGTGCGGCCGCCCACCGCCTCCGGGCTGCCCCTGGCCGCGTACGGCGACGACCAACTGGACGAGCTCCTGGCCTGGATCGAGTCCGACGGCCTGGAGCGCTCGCACGAGGAGCTGGTGGAGGAGCTGCGCAAGGAGCTCGGACTCAAGCGCCGGGGCGCGCAGGCAGACGCGGTGCTGGGGCACGTGGTGCGCCGCGCCCACCAGTCGTGATGGTGGGCAGGCGCGGGCGCGGCGCCCGGACCCAGCCGCAGGACGTCTCCCCAGGCAAGCGGGAGCTGCGCTTTCGCCTGCCGGCGGAGCTGCCGCAGGAGAGGAACGTGCGCATCGTGGCAGGCTCCAAGGCGCGCGAGGCCTTTCGCGCGGAGCAGGAGGCCCTGCTCGCGGCGGAGGCAGAGGCTGCGGGCACGCCCACCTCTCCCGGCCAGGGGCAGGGGGCCGAGCGCCTGCGCGAGCTACTGGCGTCCCGGCAGGCCCAGGCCCAGCGGGAGGCTGAGCTGAAGCGCGAGGTACCGCCGCACTGGTAGCCCCGTGCCTCCCAGTTCCCCGCCGGAACTTGTCAAAGCGCGCCGGGCCTTGCCATTAGCCACCCCGCTAAGGACAAGTCTCGCGGGGATTGGACAAGTCTCGGCGAGTAGACCCAGGGCCCGGGCTGGTCGCAAAAGAAACAGTGGGGGTTGGCGAGCACTAGCTCGCCAACCCCCACTGCTGCATCTGCCGCCGCTCGCCATTACCCGGGCAGCTCGCCCCGGGCGGGTGATGCGGAACGTGAGTGGGTCACTGCTTCTTCAGCAGGTCGCGGATCTCCTCCAGCAGCACGGCCTCGTCGGTCTTGACGGGGGCCTCCGGGGCCTCCTCCTCGTTCTTCTTGCGGGCCTCGGCCATCTTGTTCAGCGGGAGCACCACGAAGAAGTAGAGGGAGGCGGCGACGATGAGGAAGTTCAGCACGGCGGTGGCGATGGCGCCGGGCTGGACGACGGCGCCACGGACGGTGAACTGACCGATGGCGTCGAAGTTGGGCTGGCCAAAGATGCCCGCGATGAGCGGGCTGAGGAACTTCTCGTTCAGCGCGTTGACGATGCCGGAGAAGGCGGCACCGACGATCACACCGACGGCCAGGTCAACAACGTTGCCACGGGTGATGAAGTCCTTGAAACCCTTGAGCATTTTCTCTCCTAATCTCGGGATGAATCTGGTCCCAGAAGGAGGAGCGCTGGACGGCCCTCGCCTCTGCGCGACACGATCATGCTAGCGGCGGACTCCTCCGCGCTCAGGAGAAAAAAGCGTCTTGTGGACAAACCGGGGGATTCCCACCCGGCCACTCCGCCCAATAGACCCTGTTCAGCGACCTCGGCAGATTGATCGACCCGCCCTATCAAAGTGGCTCGGTGTGCCAGCACCACTGGCGGCTCGCCGGTCTGCGATTTTGGCGGCGACAGGCCGCTCGCGGGCAGCAACACCCGGACCGAATCGCCCACGCGAGCCAGCTGCCAGGTCACCGGATCGTCCACCTCGACCGGAACCAGCACCTGCCCGGGCAGCGCGACGAAGGGACGCTGCGCCCCCAGCAGCAGTGAGTGACTCAACACCGTGCCCGCGCGCAGATCCACGGCCGCCACCCGCCCGCTCGCCTCCGCCACCACCCCGATACAGTCCGCCGGCACCCCGGCCACGCTCAGCGGCCTCATCGCCAGTGAGGCGGCGGCAATCGGCTGGCCGGCGGCAACGTCGTCCACCAACACCACAGCAGTGCGGGTGGGCGGTCGCATTGCCGTCCACGCCACCAGCAGCGCGGCCACCACGGCTATCACCGCCAGCAGCCGGCCGTACCGGGAAAACAAGGTCCGCATGGGGCAAGGCTGCCCGCGCGGGCCGGGCCGACGAAAGGGCGGGTGCGCACGACGCGGCGCGGGCACTATCCACAGCCATGGGCGCCGCGCGACGATCCACAGGCACGACCATCCGCTCCGGCCGGGGGAAAAGACTGCGCCCCCGCCGATTCAGGACACGGCGCGCCCTACCGGCGCCCTACCGGCGCCCTACCGGCGCCCGGCCCGCGCGCTTTCAGCCCTGCGCGCTTTCAGCCCCGCGCGCCGCACGCGCGTCCTACCCGCGCCGCACCCGCACCACGCGGGTGGGGGTGATGACGGCGTGAACGGGCAGGTCGTGGTCCTCGGTGGGCAGCACCCCGAGCGGGGCCAGCTCGTCGTCGAAGACCATCGCGTAGACGCGGGCGTCGGGGTGGGCGTGGCGCAGCACGCGGTCGTACCAGCCCCCGCCCTGCCCCAAGCGGTTGCCGGCGGCGTCGACGGCCAGCGCCGGGGTGATGATCACCTGGCACGCCTCCAGCGCCTCCGCAGGCAGCACCTCGCCGGAGGGCTCCGGCGGGCGGCCCGGGTTACGCAGCTGCAAGTCCTCCGCACCCCGATACTCGCCCCAGGTGCGCGCCAGGCCCGGCCCCAGCACGGGCACCAGCACCCGCTGACCGCGCTCGCGCAGCGCCTCCAGCGCCTCCAGGGTGGAGGGCTCGCCGTCAACCGAGACGTACACGCACACGCTCTGGGCGCCCTCGCACACCTCCAGCACCTTCTGCGTGAGGGCGGAGTTGGCCTCCTGGTGGTCCTTGCGCGCCCGGCTCAGGCGGGTGGCGCGAATGTGCTTGCGCATGGCCTGCTTTGCGTCCTCTACGTCGAGTCCTAGCGGGGCGGCAAACGGTTGGGCGTTGAACATGCTTGAAGTTTCCCAGTTTGCTCGGCGGGGAGCGCCTGACAGGCGGGGATTTCTCAGTACGCTAATTTCCATGACTTCTCAGCCGACCTTCGCTAAGTCCCGCGTGACTCACGCAATCGTCCCCGTGGCCGGTCGAGGCACCCGTTTCTTGCCTGCCACCCGAGCAGTACCCAAGGAGATGTTGCCGGTAGTTGACCGGCCCGCAATCGAGTACGTCCTGCGTGAGGCCGGGCGTTCCGGCATCGAGGACGCGATCCTGGTGACCGGGCGCGGCAAGCACTCCATCGAGGACCACTTTGACACCACCGGCGACCGCCCGCTGGAGACCCCGATGGACCCGAACGAACGCCTGAGCGGCCGAGAGTTCTCCCCGGACGGCCTGCCGCGCCTGCACTCGGTGCGCCAGGGCGACCCGTTGGGCCTGGGCCACGCCGTGCTGCAGGGCCGCCACCACGTTGGCGACAACCCGTTCGCGGTGCTGCTGGGCGATGACCTGATGGACGAGGACGAGGTGATCCTGCGTGAGATGATCCGCGTCCGCGAGGAACTGGGCGGCTCCGTGCTCTGCCTGATGCCGGTGACCCGCCAGGAGATCTCCCTGTACGGCTCGGCGGCCGTGTTCGAGGCCCCCAACGCCCCGGATGGCCTGGAGGGCCGCGTGATGCGGGTGACCGAGCTGGTGGAGAAGCCCAAGCCGGACGAGGCCCCCTCCCTGCTGGCCTCCGTGGGTCGCTTCGTGCTGGACCCGGCCGTGTTCGACATCCTGGAAACCCTCCCGCCGGGCCACGGCGGCGAGATCCAGCTGACGGACGCGATCGCGAAGCTGATCGACGTGCCCGCCGAGCAGGGCGGTGGCGTGCACGGCGTGATCTTCGAGGGCCTGCGCTACGACACCGGCGACAAGCTGGGTTTCGTCAAGGCCACCGTGCAGCTGGCCGCCCGCCGCGCCGACCTGGGCGAGGAATTCGTGGCTTGGCTGCGTGGGTTCGTGCCCGCGCTTCCGGGTGGGGAGAAGGGGGACGACGTTCCTCCCGCCGCCGCGACCACTGCTGTGGGTGACGCCGCCGGCGTGGCCCCGGAGGTGAATGGGTGAAGAGCGTCGCTGACCTGATCGGTGCCTCCCTGGAGGTCTGCGCCCCGCAGCCTCCGCTGGACGTGGCGTTGCCGGAGGCGGTGGGCTGCATCCTCGCCGAGGACGTGGTGGCCCCCTTCGACCTGCCCTTCGCGGACTCGGCGGGCCTGGACGGCTTCGCGGTGCGCGCGGAGGACGTGGCGGGTGCCTCTAGCGCCACCCCGGTGGAGTTGAAGGTGCTCTCCACGGTGCTGGCCGGTTCGGTGGAGCACGTCCGCTTGGTGCGGGGAGGCGCGGTGGCGATCGCGTCGGGCGCCCCGATGCCTGCGGGCGCGAACGCCGTGGTGCCGGTGGAGGCAACCGATCGTGGTCAGGTGCGCGTACAGGTCAAGGCCGCAGTGCGCGCGGGGGAGAACGTGCGCCCCCGGGCGCAGGACGTGGAGGCCGGTTCGGTCGTGTTGGCGGCCGGTGAGCGGGTGGGCGGGCGCCAGGTGGCGCTGCTGGCCGGCGTGGGCCGCCTGCGCGTCTCGGTGCACCCGCGCCCGCGCGTGGTGATCGTCTCCATCGGCGATGAGCTGATGGAGCCGGGCCGGCCGGCGGTGCCCGGCAAGGTGTTTGACGCCAACGTGCACGCCCTTTCCACCGCCGCCCGGGACGCGGGGGCGGAGACCTTCAGGGTGAGCGCGGTGCCGGACGAGCGCGGCAACCTGATGGACCTGCTGCGCGACCAGCTGGTGCGGGCGGACCTGGTGGTCACCACCGGTGGTCTGTCCTACGGCGAGGGGGACACGGTCAAGGACGTGCTCAGCCCCCTGGGGACGGTGCGCTTCGACTTCGTGGCGATGGACCCGTGCCGCCAGATCGGCATCGGCACCATCGGGGAGACCGCCCTGTTCGCGCTGCCGGGCGACCCGGTGGCCGCCCAGATCGCTTTCGAGGTGTTCGTGCGCCCGGCGCTGCGCAAGATGGCGGGTTGGGCCGAGCTCTACCGCCCCACGGTCACCGGCAGGGTGACGCGCGGCTGGAATTCCCCGGCCGGGAAGATGGAGTTCGTGCGGGTGCGCCTGACCGGTGACCCCACGGCCGGCTACCTGGCAGAGCCGCAGGGCGAGCCCGGCGCGCGCCTGATCAGCGCCCTGGCCCGCTCCAACGCCCTGGCCGTGGTGCCCGAGAGTAAGACCGTGGTGCGCGCCGGGGACCGCCTGCCCTGCTTCGTGCTGGACGACGCCTAGGCCCGTCCGCATGGAGATTCGCCGCCTGTTTGGCCTGCCCGGCCGCAGCGCCGTGCCCTGGCCCGTGGAGCTGATCGAGTTCGACCTGTGCGCTCGCGGCCTGTTGCGGCCCCCTGTGGGGGAGGCCGGGGGAGTGGACGACGTTGCCGCCGGCCCCTCCTCGCTCGACTACCGGGACGCGGTGGGGGCGGAGCTGCCCGGCGAGGTACTGGCGCTGCGGCCGCTGCGCCGCTCCGACGAGGGGCAGTGGCACCGGCTGCGCTGGGAGAACCGCGACTGGCTGGCCCCGTGGGAGCCGACTCCCCCGCCCGGGCAGAGAGCGATCTCGCAGAGTTTTCAGTCCTGGCGGCGCGAGCTGGCGCGCCAGGCGCGGCGAGGAGAGAACTTCACGTTCGCCATCGAACTGGACGGCGCGCTGGTGGGCCAGATCAGCGTGGGGGCCGTGCAGTGGGGGGCCGGGCTGTCCACCCCGCTGGGCTACTGGGTGGACCAGGCAGTGGCCGGACGCGGGGTGATGCCCCTAGCGGTGGCGATGAGCATCGACTTCCTGCTGCTGCACGGCGGGCTGCACCGGGTGGAGATCAACATCCGCCCGGAGAACGCCCCCAGCCTGCGCGTGCCCGCCAAGCTGGGGCTGCGCTACGAGGGCGAGCGGCGCGGCTTCCTGCACATCGACGGCGCCTGGGCGGACCACCGCAGCTTCGCTATCACCGCCGAGGAACTGGACGAGGGCGGGCTAGTTGGGCGCCTGGAGGCGGCCGCCCGGCACCGGTCGGGCCCCAGGCTCTAGCCCGCGTGCCTGCCTGCCGGCTCGCGCAACGGCCACCGGGCCGGGGCGGGCAGGAAATCGCCGCCGCGCTGCGGAATCCGGGGGAAGTACTGGGGGCGGTGGGCGGAACGTCGGCCACCCGGGCGGTGACAAAGCGGGCGGCGCCTTGTGGGGTGCGGGGCGGGCGGAACGTCGGCCACCCGGGCGGTGACAAAGCGGGCGGTGCCTTGTGGGGTGCGGGGTGGGCGGAACGTCGGCCACCAAGGGGCCCCGCAGGGGCGGCGCGACGCGAGGCGGAAAGGTCGGTTTGCGAACACGCCGCCCGGCCTGCCGATTCCAAGGCCACGCGCGGCTTAAGTTACGCACGTGGACCCTCACGTGTTCGGGATGCTGGTGGTGGCGATCGTGGTCGCCGCGTTTGTGCTTCCCGCGCTGCTGAAAAGCAAGAACCGCGAGGCCCAATCCCGGACGGAAGACAGGTTCAGCGGCGGAATTCGCGTGCTGGCCACGCAGCGTTCTACCCGCCCGGTGGTGGCTGACCCCCTCCAGACCCACCGCCCCCAGTTGCTTCCAGTCGGCGCGAAAGGAACCGGAATGAAGCGTCCCGCGATTGTCGACAAGCGTCGGGCTGAGAAGCTGGCCGCGTTCGAGGAACTCGTGGCGCAGCGCAGTGCGCGGGTGGCCAGCGTCAACCGCTGGGCCGCCGCCTACCGCTACGTGTTCCTGGTCGCCGCAGTGGCGCTGGTCGGCAGCGTGATCGCCTCTGCGCTCACCACCTGGCCGTGGTGGAGCGCCGCCGCCAGCGCGGTCGTGGCCGCCTTCAGCGTGGTCGCCGCCCGCCAGCTCACCGACCGGTGGGTCGAGGAAGACAAGGACCTGCGCGCGGAGATCGCCCAGGCGCGCCAGGAGGCCGGGGTGATCACCTCCCCGCGCGGAACCGTGCGCGTGCCGGTGTCCGCCGCCGCGAAGGCGAACGGTTCTGCCGGCGGTGTCGGTGCTACGGGCGGTGCTGGTGCTGCCGGCGGTGCTGGTGCTGCCGGCGGTGCGGCCGGACGACTGGTGCTGCCGGCGCAGGCGCGCGCGGTGGCCGGCGGCAGCGAGTCCCTGGTGGAAGCCCCCGGTTTCGACGCCGATCAGGACGAGACGGTGGGCGCGATCACCGCGCACGCCGAAGCTGCTCAGGCTGCGGGCACCGGTGAGGTGGTCGAGTCCGTGGACGGCGAGGCTGCGGGCGAAATCGTGGCCGCGTCGGCTGCTGCGGGGGCGGCTCAGGAGGCTGCCGCAGGGGTGGCCGAGGCGCCTGCCGCGCCGGAGGCCGCGAAGGCCGCTGAGGCCGCGCAGGTTCCCGTCGAGGGGGTCAAGCAGGCTGCGTCCCGGGCTGCGCGGGGCGGGACGCGTCCCGCCAAGCGGGGCTGGACCCCCCGCCCGGTCCCCGAGCCCACCTACGCGCGCCAGCCGCGCCTGACCCGCCGCGTGGCCAACCCGTACGAGGCGGCCGCACCCACGCAGCGCTCGGCGCGCCACGAGGGCACCCCGGTGACGGCGGCTGACCTGCGCGAGGTCGAGCGCACCCTGAACGGGGCCGCCAGGCTGGAAGCGGAAACCGCGCAGATGATCGAGAACGTGCTGGAGCGTCGCCGGGCAGTGGGCTGACCCGGAAGGCTGATGCCCGGGTGGGCGTGGCGGGCGCCACGCCCACCCGGTTTTTACATCCGTCAATGGGCTTGCTACCATTGCCAAGCACCTTGGGTGTGAGGGGCTATGGCGCAGTTGGTAGCGCGTCTCGTTCGCAATGAGAAGGTCGGGGGTTCG
Organism: Buchananella sp. 14KM1171; assembly: GCF_041380365.1. NCBI lineage: Bacteria > Bacillati > Actinomycetota > Actinomycetes > Actinomycetales > Actinomycetaceae > Buchananella > Buchananella felis. Next base: position 1,636,947 of record NZ_CP159981.1, read on the forward strand.
AATCCCCCTAGCTCCACCAACAGAAATACGGGCGGAGAGCTGATGCTCTCCGCCCGTTTTCTGTTCGCTCGCAGCCCGCACACGGGCTGCGGGATTACCTGCGCGGGGGCCGCGCGCCCCTATTTTTGGTGCCTATCGACTCGTTAGTTCCTATAGGCGGCGTGGGGTCGTTAGCCTGGCGCGAGTCGTCTGCATTCTGCAGGCAACGAGTGCTGCCCGAATACAGGCAACAGAATCAAGAAAACGGGAGAACATATGCAACGAACGCGGAGCAGGTGGAGCAACCGCCTGGCTGTGCTGGGTGCGGCAGGAGCCGTAGTGCTCGGTGGCGTAGGATTAACGCAGCTGGCCACCGGTGCGGCAGACGCGGCTGTCCATCCGGGTATCAAGGTCACCGACATGGTGATAAAAAGGAAACACGCCACGCAGAATACTGGCGTGGATGGGGCGGTCCGCCACAACGAATTGGTGTACGGTACCTGGGCCTGGAGTTCAGAGGGTGCTCAGCCGAGGCCGGTTGAGGGCGACTCCTTTAGCTTTACCATCTCTGACGCATATCGGTTGCAGGACACTGCCCGCTTTGCTCTTGAAGTCTCTCCGGGTGTCTCCGTGGGAAACTGCGACATTAGCAACTATCGCACTGTCACCTGCACCTTCGATGGCGGCCTGTCTGCCCAGTATGCGGTCGGCCAGAGTTTTGTTAAGGGGACCGGTTGGTTCGTTGCGCGCACCACGAAGGCGGTGAAGGAGACCACCACCGACTTTGACCTCAACGGCGTGACGCAGGCGGTAGCCAACCCTGGGGGAGTCGCCATTGCTCCGCTAGTGTACTCGTTTAACCCGCAGGATCTTTCCAAGGCCTCTGACGGCGTGAACTCCTCCAGCAGGTCGATCAGCTGGAATATCGTGTGGACCGGAGACAAGCTGCGTGACAGGTTCCCGAACGGGGAGATCCCAAACCCGCTGGTGTTCACCGACACGTTGGGGCCGGGCCACAAGTACCACGACCATGTCTCCCTCGCTGCGTTGAAAACGCCAGACAGGCCGAGTATTGACCAACGTCGCATCTACTGGCGATCCAAGCCATCTGGCTTCCCCATGGTGACGCCGGAAGACAACATCGGCATGTTTCGGGTGGAGGTCGAGTACAACGAGGACAGGACCCAAGCCACCTACAAGATTTATAAGGAAGCTGGTGAGTGGAGCAAGGACGTTCTCTACCTGCTCAGCTACAACACAGCACCGACCTCCGCTAACGGTGTGATCAACCCGGGATTGAAGTACCAAAACAGCGTGACCCTGACTGGTACCAACTTCTCGAGGACTGTTAGCACCCGCTACGTCCAGTCCGCTGGAGCGACGGCTAACTTGCGTCCTAGTTATGGCACCTTTAAGCTCACTAAGACTCTCGGGGGAGCTGCTAGTGGCGAGGTCGTTCCCGGTACCCAGGTGAAGTTCAAGGTGGGCTACACCCTGCCGCAGGGATGGAACCCCTCTGACAACCCCGAGTGGGTTGCTCCTGCCTCCAACCCGTTCGACTTCAAGGTAGCTATCGGCCAGACTGGCACCTATTTCCCGAACGCGCAGCCCTTCCCGGAAGGCACTCAGATTCGCATGGAAGAGGACGTGACCTTCGCCGAGCCGGTTCTTCCCGGACACATTCAGTGGGGAGAACCTACTCTCACCGTAGAGAGGACAAGTGCCGCCGTAGCGACATTCACCATCGAAGGCGGCAAGGTCACCGAGGTAGGCGCTGAGAACAACGCCAAGAAGAAGGCCTCGGTTTCCGTGGGAGACTTCGTCTGGGAGGACACCGACAAGGACGGCCGCCAGGGCGGCGACCCCGCCGTGGACAAGCCGCTGAACAACGTCACCCTGACCCTGTCTCGCACTGACAACCAGCCGGTGAAGAAGTTCGACGGTACCGACGCCCCCCTGACCACCACGACCGACTCCGAGGGTAAGTACCTGTTCCCCGACCTCGCGCTGCTGCCCGAGGGGGCGACCTACAAGGTCACTGTTACCCCGCCGGCCGGCTACCGTCCGACCCAGGCGGGTCAGGGCGACCGGGCGCTGGACTCCTCCACCGGTTTCGCTCTTGCCAACCCGCTGCCGCGCGACGGCGACAAGGACCTGAGCCTGGACTTCGGTTTCGTCAAGGACGCCCCCGGCATCGACATCGAGAAGTACGACGGCACCTGGAACGGCGTCCAGTTCACCGGCGACAAGCCGAACCTGACCGGCGGCCAGCCCGCCGTTCTGCCGGTTGGCGACCGCGACAGTGCCGACCAGGCCCTGCTGCTGCGCGCTGACCAGTCCCAGGAAGTCAAGTTCACCGTCACCAACACCGGTGACACCGGCCTGAACAATGTGGTCGTCTCTGACCGCACCGGTAGTGGCCCGGCCCTGACCGACCTCAAGTGCCACATCAACAACGCCGACGTGGCTGCCGTTGCCGGCGCCAACGGCCTGGTTGTTACCGCCGAGGCCGGCTGGGTGCTCGCCCCGAAGGCTTCCTTCCAGTGCACCGCCACCATGCCCGCCCTGGGCACGGCCCTGGCGCACGACAACACCGCCACCGTTGAGGCCACCCCAGTGGCCGGCGGCGACAAGCTGACCGACAGCGACGCCTGGCACGCCAAGCGCGCCGCCAAGGTCTCCGTCGGTGACTACGTGTGGTTTGACGTCAACAAGGACGGCCTGCAGGACGACACTGACCGTCCGCTGGACGGCGTCACCGTGACCCTTACCGGCCCCGACGGCGGCCCGGTCACCGACGTGAACAACTACGTCGTTGCGCCGGCCATCACCGCCAACGGTGGTAAGTACCTGTTCGAGAACCTGCCTGTTCTTGCCGACGGCGAGAAGTACACCGTCACCGTCACCGCGCCGGAGGGCTACATCCCGACGACTGCGGGTGCCAACAACGGTGCTGGTGAGACTGACTCCTCCACCGCCACCTCTGCCTCCGTCAAGGAGCTGAAGACCGACGGTGCCTCTGACCTGACCCTGGACTTCGGCTTCATCAAGCCGTCCGTGTCCGTGGGTGACTACGTCTGGTACGACAAGAACAAGGACGGTCTGCAGGACGACACCGACGTGCCGCTCAAGGACGTCACCCTGACCATCTCCCGCACCGACAACAAGCCGGTGTCGAAGGTGGACGGCACCCCCGTCACCACGACGACCACGAACGAGCAGGGCAAGTACCTGTTCGCTGACCTGGAGCTGCTCCCGGCTGGCGAGAAGTATGTGGTGACCGTTACCCCGCCGGCCGGCTACGTGCCGACCAAGGCGAACCAGGGCACCGACAAGGCCGTGGACTCCTCCACGACCAAGGAGACCGCCGTTGCCCTGACCACCAACGGTGCCTCTGACCTGACCCTGGACTTCGGCTTCATCAAGCCGTCTGTGTCCGTGGGTGACTACGTCTGGTTCGATGCGAACAAGGACGGCCTGCAAGACGCCAGCGACGTGCCGCTGCAGGGCGTCATCCTGACGATCTCTCGTTCCGACGACCAGCCGGCCAAGAAGATCGACGGCACTGCCGTCAGCACCACGACCACGAACGAGCAGGGTAAGTACCTGTTCGCCGACCTCGAGGTGCTGCCGCAGGACGTCTTCTACAAGGTGACCGTGACCGACCCGGCCAACTACCAGCCGACCACTGCTGGTGCTGGTAGCGACCGCGCGAAGGACTCTTCGACCACGGTTGCTACTGCCGGTGCGCTGCCCAACGATGGGGACAAGGACCTCACGCTGGACTTTGGTTTTGTTAAGAAGCCCACGGGTATCGACATTGAGAAGTACGACGGTGCTTGGAGTGGGGTGACCTTCGACCAGGACGGTAACGCCGAACTGGTTGATGGCCAGCCCAAGGTCTTGCCCGCTGGTGACCGTGACACCGAGGATGTGGCCCTGGTGCTTTCTGGTCTGGCTGCCCAGCCGGTGAAGTTCACCGTGACTAACACTGGTAAGGGCGAGTTGAACAATGTCAAGGTTTCTGACACCACGATTGTTGGCCCGGCCCTAACCGACTTCAAGTGCCGTATTGATGGCGCTGATGTGGTGGCTGTTGATGGTGTGGTTAGTGCTCCGGCGGCTTGGGTGTTTGCGCCCAAGGCTTCGTTTGAGTGCACCGCTACCCTGGCGGCCATGACGGATGCGGCCAAGCACGCTAACACCGCCCGGGTGGAGGCCACCCCGGTGGCTGGTGGTGACAAGCTCACCGATAGCGATAACTGGCACGCCAAGCGCGGCAAGGTGAGTGTGGGTGACTACGTCTGGTACGACGCCAACAAGGACGGTCTGCAAGACGCCAGCGACGTGGCGTTGGAGGATGTGACCTTGACCCTGTCTCGCACGGACGGCAAGCCGGCCAAGAAGGTCGACGGCAGCGTGGTTACCACCACCACGACCGACGCGACCGGTAAGTACTTGTTTGCTGACCTGGAGATCTTGCCGGCAGGCGCGAAGTACGTGGTGACGGTTACCAACCCGCGTGGTTTTGTTCCCACCACTCCTGGGGCTGGCAGTGACCGGGCCAAGGACTCCTCTACTGGTAGCGAGACCGCGGTCGTGTTGCCTAATGATGGGGACAAGGACCTGAGTTTGGACTTTGGTTTTGTTAAGGCCAAGGTGAGTGTGGGTGACTACGTCTGGTTCGACGCGAACAAGGACGGCCTGCAAGACGATGACGAAAAGGGCATCAAGGACGTGGTTTTGACCATCTCGCGTACGGACGGCAAGCCCGTTAAGGACGCTGATGGCAACCCGGTTACCACCACCACTACCGACGCTAGCGGCATGTACCTGTTTAAGGACTTGGAGATGCTGCCAGCGGGTGAGAAGTACGTGGTTACTGTCACCGACCCGGCCGGCTACGTACCCACCAAGGCCGAGGCGGGCAGCGACCGGGCCAAGGACTCCTCTACTGGTAGTGCTACCGCCCAGGAACTGACCCAGGACGGGGCTAAGGACCTCACCCTTGACTTTGGTTTCTTCTTCCCCGAGGTCAGCGTGGGTGACTACGTCTGGTACGACGTCAACAAGGACGGCCTGCAAGACGGCACTGATGTGCCACTCAAGGACGTCACCCTGACCATCTCTCGTAGCGACGGTAAGCCGGTCAACAACGCTGACCACACCGCCCGCACCGAGCTGACCACCACCACCGACGAGCACGGCAAGTACGCCTTTACTGGTCTGGAAGTCCTCACCGGTGAGGTGAAGTACATCGTTACCGTTACCGCCCCGTTCGGTTACGTGCCGACCAAGGCCGGCATGAACAACGGTGCTGGTAGTGATGACTCTTCTACCCAGACCTCGGCCAGCGTGGCAGACCTGTCCACCGACGGGGCCAACGACCCCACCTTGGACTTTGGTTTCATCAAGGCCAAGGTGTCCGTGGGTGACTACGTCTGGTTCGACAAGAACAAGGACGGCCTCCAAGACACCGGCGAGCCCGGTATCAAGGACGTCACCCTGACCCTGACCGGCCCGGACGGTAAGAGCGTCACCGACGTTAACGGCAACCCCGTTGGCCCGGTCAAGACCGACGAGCACGGCAAGTACCTCTTTGAGAACCTGCCCGTGCTACCCCAGGGTGAGTCCTACACCGTCACGGTCAGCGACCCGGCCGGCTACCTGCCCACCAAGGCCGGTACCAACAACGGCCAGGGAGCCAACGACTCTTCTACTGCGACCTCGGTCAGCCTGGCAGACCTGTCCACCGACAGCGCTAGCGACCTGACCTTGGACTTTGGCTACTACAAGCCCTCAGTTACCGTGGGTGACTACGTCTTTGAAGACCTCAACGACAACGGAATCCAGGACAACACCGACAAGCCCATCGCTGGTGTGACCCTGAAGATCACCGGCCCCGACGGCAAGGACGTCACCGACGTCAACGGCAACCCCGTTGGCCCGGTCAAGACCGACGAGAACGGCAAGTACCTTTTCGACAACCTGCCCGTTCTGAAGGACAACCAGTCCTACACCGTCACCATCACCCCGCCCGCGGGCTACCAGCCGGCCAAGACCGGCCAGGGCACCCGGGAAACCGACTCCTCTACCGACAAGGCCACCACCATCGGCCTGACCAAGGACGGAGACAAGGACCTCTCCCTGGACTTCGGCTTCAAAAAGCCCACCACCAAGGGCGGCAAGGGAGGCAAGCTGGCCAAGACCGGCACCAACGCCCTCACCCTAGCCCCCTACGCCCTAACCCTGCTGGCAGCCGGAGGCACACTCCTCCTCCTACGCCGCAAGAAGAACTAGCCCACAACGCTAGAACCAGGAGACCAAACCCCTAAAACAGGCAAACTCTCCTAAACCCCCAGGGCCCGGACTGGACCACCAACAAACGGACCAGCCCGGGCCCTGCCACACCCACAAGCCTCGGCCACTAACCCGAACCCGACACTCAGGGCCCCAGCTCGACGTTTGGTGTTCCAGCTCGACGTTTGGAGCTTCAACTCGACGTTAACCAGGGGCAGAACGTCGAGTTGAAGACCCCAACGTCGAGTCCAAGCCACGAACGTCGAGTCCCAACAACCCAGTCGCCCGCCAACCGCGCAAGGGCTGGTGGTGAAGTCTGGGCGGCGGGTCGCGGCGGTGCGCCCGCCAACGGCGCAGGGGCTGTTGCCACCGGACACCAGGGCTCGGGTTCCTCACGCCCCAGCTCGACGTTTGGTGCCCCAGCTTGACGTTTGGAGCTTCAACTCGACGTTAACCAGGGGTGGAACGTCGAGTTGAAGACCCCAACGTCTAGTTCAAGCCACGAACGTCGAGTCCCAACAACCCAGTCGCCTGCCAACGGCTCAGGGGCTGGTGGTGGAGTCTGGGGTGGCGGGTCGCGGTGGTGCGCCTGCCAACGGCGCAGGGGCTGGTGTCACCAGGGGCCGGTCCCTTGACGCCCCACCTCGACGTTTGGTGTTCCAGCTCGACGTTTGGAGCTTCAACTCGACGTTAACCAGGGGCAGAACGTCGAGTTGAACACCCCAACGTCGAGTCCAAGCCACGAACGTCGAGTCCCAACAACCCAGCCCCCTAACAACACAAGAGCTGGCGTAGCCTCCCGCAAACCTCGGCTACTAGGCCAGGCCCCACCAACCCAGCCCCCTAACAACACAAGAGCTGGCGTAGCCTGCCGCAAATCTCGGCAACTAGACCAGGCGCTACCAACCCAACCGCCCGAGCTCGCCGTGCATGTAGCGGTCTAGGGTGGGGCCGGCCAGCTCGGCTATGAGCGCGGCCGGCATAGAGGCCAGGGGCTCGGCCTGGATGATGTAGCGGGCCATGATGATGCCGACCACCTGGCTGCCGACCAGGACGGCGCGCACCTCCGGGTGGTCCCCGGTGAGGTTTCGCTTGAGCCTTTCGACGATGTTGCGTTCGATGAAGGCGCGGAAGTAGTCGCGCAGCTCACCGTGGGTGACGATGGTGCGGATGAGGCCGATGTAGCCGGGGCCGATCTCCGGGCGGTCCAGCGCGGAGATGATGAGGTTCAGGTAGCGCTCGCCGGTGCCCGCCCAGGGCTGGCCCGGGGCTGGCACCGGCTGGTCCAGCACCTGGAAGACGCCCAGTTTCTCCACGGCTGCCTGAAGGGCGGTGTTGAATAGCTCCAGCTTGGAGCCGAAGTAGTAGTGCACCAGCTTGGCGTCCACACCCACGCGTGTGGCGATCGCCCGGATTGAGGTGGCCTGGTAGCCCTTCGCGCCGAACTCCAGTTGCGCGGCCTGCAGGATCTCCGCCCGCCAGTCGCGGGCCTCGGTGCGCGGCCCGCGTGCGCCGGCGGTGGCGCCTCGGCGTGGCCTCCGACCGGCCGGCTGGCCCGCCCCGGCCGTCGACAGTGCCTGCACGTCTACCTCCTTTCCTCCCCCCGATCCATTATTGTCCACCCCTAGTTTCCCCACGCGGGGAAACTATGGACTAGTATCCAATTCATCAGCCGATGAAATGGGGGATGGTGCGATGAAAGCGCTCATAATCAAGGAGTTTCGCGAGCTCGTCAGGGACCGGCGCACCCTCACCATGCTGGTGGCCCTCCCAGTAGTCCTGCTCATCATCTTCGGCTACGCCGCCTCCTTCCGCGTCGACCGCGTCAGCGTGGCCGTCATCGGCCCCGGCGCCACCGCCCTCAGCCAGGACATCAGGCAAAACGAGGTCGGCGCCGCCCACTTCGACATCGAACTAGTGGACGACGCCCCACCCGCCGGCGCAGAAAACGCGGCACAACTTTTGCGCGGCCAGCGCTACGACGTCGTACTCCTGACCAAAACCACTCAGGGTGCCACCACGGCCGCCGCGCCGCTCTCGGAGCGGATGCGCGCATACGTGGACGGCTCGGAGCTCTTCATGGCGCAGGCCGCGCGTGCTTACGTGGTGGAGCTCGCCGCCAGCGACGCCCAGGCCCAGGCCGAGGCGCAGCTGGAGCAGATGGCGGGCATGCGCGCCGACCTCGAACAGTTCCGAGCCCCCCTCGAAGAACTACGCGCCGCCCTGCCGCAGCTAGAAAACCTCCGCCAGGTGCTGCCGCAGCTCGCCCAAACGCTAGACGGGCTCAGCCAGCTCCCCCCGGGCGCCCCCATGCCGGCCCTCCCGCCGCTGCCGGACCTGCCCGCCGGCGACGCCCTCCCCACCCTCCCGTCCCAGACCGAGCTGCCCGCCCTGCCCGAACTGCCGGAGCTACCCCAGGTGCCCAGCCTGGACGCCGACTCCCTAGTCACCGTCATGTTCAACCCAGACCTGTCCACCGCCTGGGTAATGGTGCCGCCGCTGGTCGGGCTCATCATGGTCTTCATCGGGGTCCTCATCACCTCCATCGGCCTGGTGCGGGAACGGGAGGCGGGCACCCTGGAGCAACTGGCGGTCATGCCGCTGCGCCCGGTGGACATCATCCTGGGCAAGATCACCCCCTACTTCCTGCTGGCAGTGCTGGACATGGCCGTCGTCACCGTGGTAGCCCTCACCCTGTTCGGCGTCCCCTTCGAAGGCTCGGCCCTCCTGTTCGCCCTCGGGGTGCTGCTCTTCGCCTTCGTGGTGCTGGGGGTGGGCGTGTTTATCTCGTCCATTTCGCAAACCACGGGACAGGCGATCCAGTTGGCGATCATGATGGTGGTGCCGCAGATCATCCTCTCCGGCCTCATCTACCCGCTGGGCACCATGCCGGCCTGGATCAGGGCCATCGGCTACTGCCTGCCCCTGACCTGGTTCCGCCAGTTCTCCCTGGGGGTCATGCTGCGCGGCGCCGGACTGGAGACCATGTGGCTGCCGCTGGCCATCATGGCCGCCATGGCGCTCGGAATCTTCGGGGCGGCCACGGCGCGCATGCGCTACAGCCTGGCCCACGGAGGAGGCCGCTGATGCTCCGCCTCCAAGACGCAACAGTCAGGTACGGTCGCGCCACGGCCCTCACCGCCCTGTCCGGGGAGTTCCGCCCCGGCACCGTCTCAGCCCTGGTGGGCGGGGACGGGGCCGGCAAGTCCACCCTGCTGCGCCTCCTGGCCGGGCGGGTGCCCGCCGCCACGCCGGGCGCGGTGAAGTGGGAGGGGCCGCAGGGGCAACGTCGTCCAACCGTGGGCTACCAGGGGGATGGCGACGGCGTGTGGCGGCAGTTGAGCGTGGCAGAGAACGTCGAATTCGCCGCTCGGGTGCACCGCCTGCCCGCCGCGACGTGGCAACCGCGCGCCAAGAAACTGCTGGACCTGGCCGGCCTGGGGGAGGTAGGCGGGCGACTGGCGGGACGGCTCAGCGGCGGCATGCGCAAGAAGCTGGGCTTCGTGCTGGCGGCGCTGCATCGCCCCGACCTGCTCCTACTGGATGAGCCCACCACCGGCGTGGACCCCGACTCGCGCGCCCAAATCTGGGCCCTGCTGCGCGCGGCGGCGGGGGAGGGCGCCACCGTGGTGCTGGCCACCACCTACCTGGACGAGGCCGCCCGCGCCGACCGCGTCTTCTTCCTAGCCGACGGCGACCTGCTGGCAGTCGGCACGCCCGCCGAGGTCTGCGCGCAGGCCCCCGGCAGAATCTGGCGCCTGGCCGAGGGGGAGGAGTGCCTGCCGGAAGGGGAGGAGTGCCTGCCGGAGGGCCGCACTTGGAACGTGGGGCGGGCGCGCTACGGCTGGACGCCCACCGCGCAAACGCCTCCGGCCGGAGCGCAAGAGGAGCGCGCCCCCAGCCTGGAGAACGCCGCGATCGCGCTGCTGCTGGCCAGGCAGGAGGGGATGGACGACGCTGCCGCCCCACCGCCCGGAGAACGCGGCGCCGAGCGCGCAGGGGGCGGGAGCACGGACGGCGTGCGGGCAGAGGACGCGGGTGCCGGGGCCGTGGGCGTTGGCGTCGAGGGGGCGGGCACGGCTGCGGGCGTGGGTGTCGGTGTGGAGGCTGCGGGCACGGCTGTGGGCGTGGGCCGACCGCTGGCGCGGGCCACCGGGGTGCGCTGCCGCTTTGGCAGCTTTGAGGCGCTCAAGGGCGTGGACCTGGAGGTGAGGCCGGGCCAGGTGGTCGGGCTGATCGGGGGGAACGGGGCCGGTAAGACGACGCTCATGCGGATCCTGCTGGGCCTGGAGCAGCCCAGCGGCGGGCGGGCGGAGCTGATGGGGCTGGCCCCGGGCAGGCAGGGGCGCCGCCACATCGGCTACCTGGCGCAGGGCCTGGGCCTGTACCCGAGCCTGAATGCCCGGCAGAACCTTGAGCTGGTGGCCCGGGTGCACGGCGCGCAGATCGGGACTGAGGCGGCGGCCTTCGCCGCCCAGCTAGGAGGCGCGCCGGCGGGCGGGCTGCCGCTCGGGGCCCGGCGCGTGCTGGCCTTCCACGCAGCCAACGTTCACCGTCCTCGCCTGCTGATCCTGGACGAGCCCACCTCCGGGCTGGACCCGCTTGGCCGGGCGCGCCTGTGGCAGCAGCTGCGCATGCGCGCGCGGGCCGGGGCGGGAATCCTGGTGACCACCCACTACCTGCAGGAGGCCGAGCAGTGCGACCAGCTGGTGCTGCTGCGGGAAGGGGAGGTGATCGGGGCCGGGGCGCCGGCGGAGCTGGACCTGGCCGGACTGTTCAGCAGATAGCAGATGTTTCACGCGTGAAACGACGGTGGGGGCGGCGGGAAGAAATCCCGCCGCCCCCACCGGATGGGGCCCGATTGACCTAGGCGTGCTCGGCCAGGCGCTCGGCCACGTAGTCGATGTCCTTGTCGCCGCGACCGGACAGGTTGACCACGACGATCTGGTCGTTGTTCAGCGTCGGGGCCAGGCGGATGGCGTGCGCCAGCGCGTGGGAGGACTCCAGCGCCGGGATGATGCCCTCCGTGCGGCACAGCATCTGGAAGGCGGCCAGCGTCTCGGCGTCGGAGGCGTGCACGTACTCCACGCGGCCCACCTCCTTCAGGAACGCGTGCTGCGGGCCAACGCCCGGGTAGTCCAGGCCGGAGGCGATGGAGTGAACCGGGGCAGGCTCGCCCGCCTCGTCCTGCAGCACCAGGGTCTTCATGCCGTGCAGCATGCCCGGGGTGCCGAAGGTCATGGTGGCGGCGTGCTCGCCCACCACGTCCAGGTTGCGGCCCGCAGGCTCCACGCCGTACATCTTCACCTCGGTGTCCTCCAGGAACTCGGTGAAGAGACCCAGCGCGTTGGAGCCGCCGCCCACGGAGGCCACCAGCGCGTCGGGCAGGCGGCCCTCCTTGGCCAGGATCTGCTTCTTGGCCTCGCGGCCCACGATCGACTGGAAGTCGCGCACCATCGAGGGGTACGGGTCCGGGCCCACCACGGAACCGATGGCGAAGAAGGTGTCCTTGTAGTCGCGCGCGAACACGGAGAACGCGGAGTCAACGGCGTCCTTCAGGCAGCGGCCGCCGGACTCGACGGAGACCACCTTGGCGCCCAGCATCTGCATGCGCACCACGTTGGGGCGCTGCTTCTCCACGTCGATGGCGCCCATGTGGATCTCGCACTCCAGGCCAAGCAGAGCAGCAGCGGTGGCCAGGGCCACGCCGTGCTGGCCGGCGCCCGTCTCAGCCATCAGCTTCTTCTTGCCCATGCGCTTGGCCAACAGGCCCTCGCCCAGGCAGTGGTTGATCTTGTGCGCGCCGGTGTGGTTCAGGTCCTCGCGCTTGAGGTAGATCTTGGCGCCGCCCAGCTCGCGGCTCAAGCCCTCGGCCAGGAACAGCGGGGAGGGGCGGCCAACGTAGTCGGCCAGCAGCGCCTCATACTCTGCCTGGAACTCGGGGTCCTGGCGGGCCTCGGCGTAGGCCGCTGCCACCTCAGCGATGGGAGTCTCGAGCTGCGGGGGCACAAAGCGCCCACCGTGCGAACCAAAGAAGCCGCCCTCGTCGGCGTGCACTAGCGAAGTCATGGACGAACTTTAACCACGTGTCCGCCTAGTGGGCGAAGCTGGTCAAAACGTGAACCGGGGTGGTGGGAGCCGGGAGCGCGGCTCCCACCACCCCGGCGCGGGCGGCTCGTGCGGGCCGAGCCGCCGTGCGCAACCGATTGAGCCTTTGTTGTTCCCGTTGAGCCCTTGTTGTACCGGTCGTGGCTTTGTTGCACCTTTTGAAGCGCTACGGGGCCGATTAAAGGCGCAATAGGTCGCCCAAGGCCAGGAGAGCTGCAACAACGGCTCAATGACTGCAATAAAGGAGCAATCGTTTGCGCAAGGTCGGTCTGCAGCGGCCCATCGACGAAGATGGCTGGTCCGGTCGCCCCGGGGCCCGGGCCAGACTGTGCTGACCGCGCAGGCACCGCGCCGGGACCGGCCCGGGCGCGGTGCGCTGGAACGGACGCGCCGGTCAGGCGGCCGAGGACTGGGGCCGGGCGCGGTGCGCTGGTCGGCCGCCCCGGGGTTCGGGCTGCCTAGTGCCTTGCTTATCTGCCGGACGGGGACGCCCGCCCGGACGGCGTCGGGCACTGTTGCGCAACCGACTGTGGGGTTACTCGACCTATTGAGCTTTTGGTGCACCTATTGCGGGGTTGGTGCACCGACTGAGGGGCTACCGGCCCGGGTAAGCCCTCGAGAGGTTCACTAAGCCCACGATCGGTGGGCCAACCCTACGAGAGGTGCACTAAGCCCTCAATTGTTTGCGCACGCCCGCTCGCCGGCCCCGCAGTGTGCTGCGGTACCGGCGAGCGGGACGAGGGTGGCATTGGTGGGCACGGCCCGGGCCGTCTCCCACCATCCCGGGCCCGGGGCTACTCGAAGCGGGTGATCCCGCCGGTGTCCGCCTTGGCTGCGGCCCGCGAGGTCGCGGCGACTGCGGCCATCATCAAGGCCAGGCAGGCGGCCAGCGTGACCAGGAAGATGGGGCCCGGGACGCCCACCTTGCGTTGGGAGACGCCGGTGACCAGCGCCCAGGCTGAGAACGCCCCCAGGCCCACGGAGAGCAGGAATACGGTGGCCACGGGCAGCGCGGCCTCCCAGGCGGTGATCCGGCCCAAAACCTTGCGGGGCATGCCGGATAGCCTGAGTAGTCCGAACACCCGCAGCCGGTCCACGAAGGCCGCGTAGGTGGAGACGCCCAGGGCCACAGTGGAGATCGCGGCGGCGATGAGGATGCCTATGGAAGCCAGGATGGAGAACTCGATCTCGGGGGCGTCGTTGTACCAGCTGCGGGTGTCTGCGGGCGTGCGGGGAGAGGAGTAAAAGTTCAGCTGGCGCAGGAGCAGAGTGGTGCGGGCTCGCTCCACGCTGGCGGTCTTGCCGTCGGTGAGCACCACGAGCTCGGTGAGGGAGTCCGGGCCCTTGACCGGCTGGGCGGACTCGATCACTTTGGCCTCCTCGTAGCCGGTCAGCCAACCCTCGTTGACGGCCACCCACTCGGCACCGGCAGGCACGTCCAGGCCCAGCTTGACGGCGTCGGTGGCGAGCAGCGTGCTGTAGGAGCCGTCCGGGTGAGATTCCAGGTAGGAGGGGTGGAGGGAGAACGCGTCGGTGACTCCCTCGACGCCACGGACGGCGGTGGTGGCGGCTTCGATCGCCTCCGGTGTCTCGTAGACCCGGCTAACCAGGGCACGGGCAGGCAGCGCGCCGGGCCCGGAGTCTCCCTTGAACTCGGAGGCGGCGGAGGTGATCCCCACTGAGAAGAAGGTGACGGTGAACACCGCGATCACCATGCCGGCCACGGAGCGGAAGGTGGCGCGCGGGTGGTGGGCCACCCGGTTCGCCCCCACCACTAGGGCGGGGGAGCCTGCCAGGCCGCTGGTCGCGCGCGCCACCAGGGCGGTCAACCACGGCCCGGCCCAGAGCAGCCCGAAGGCGGTGCCCAGGAAGCCGACCAGCAGCAGCACCCCGGAGTAGACGTTCAGCAGCGTGGATTCCTGGTCGAACTGCTTGGCCACCGCAGGCGCGGCGAACGCGGCCACGCCAACCAGGAGCGGCAGGATGGTCCACCAGCGCGGCTTGCGCTCGGACTTGCTGCGCGCCTGCAGCAGCGGGTTGCGGCCCAGGCGGCGTGCCTTGAGCCAGGCCCAGCCGGTGGAGAGCGTCACCACGCCGATCACGGTCAGCGCGATCGGCAGGGGCGCCAGGATCAGGTCACCGGGGTAGAAGCGCGAGCCCTCGATAGGGATCTGGGCGGCCAGGGGCACCACGGCCAGGTAGAGGCCGATGCCCAGCAGGGAGCCGACCAGGGAGGTCACTCCAGTCTCGAGCGCGGAGACGGCGGCCACCTGGCCCGGGGTTGCCCCGATCAGGCGCAGCGTGGAGAAGCGCTGCTGGCGCTGCACGGCGCCGAGCTCGGTGACGATGCCGATAAGTAGTAGGGCCGGTACCAGCACGGCCACCGCGCCGATCAAGGCGACGATGCGGTAGGCGGTGCTGGAGAAGTCCTTCCCAACCAGTTCGCGAACCAAGATGGGGCTGTCCGTTCCGGGTGTGTTCAGCACGGTCTCCAGGTCGGTGGACACCAGGGCCACCAGCGAGTCCGGCCCGCGCAGGGCGCTGGTGGGTAGCTCGCCTGCCAGGGTGCCCCACCGCTCTGAGAGCTCGCCCGCACCCGCGGTGCGCACATGCTGGGCCAGGGCCGGGGAGACCAGGAAGGTCCCCTCCTTGGGCAGCCGCGGCACACCCGGGATGGTGGCGGTCGTTTCCGGCTGGGCGTGGAAGAACAGCACGTTGATCTTGTTGCCCGCGTAGTGGTCAATCGTCGCGCTCACCAGCATCTGGTCGGCTCCCACCTGCGCGTTGGAGGGATCGAAGTCGTAGCTGGATCCGCTGTTCTCCGCCCAAGTGGAGCGCAGGTTGCGGGTGGGGAAGGAGTTGGAGGCGGCCAGCAGTAGCAGCGCCAGGCTTACGCCCACCATCACGCCCGCGATGATCCCCAACAGGCGGTTGCGGTTGGAGCGGTTGGAGATGGATACGGTGCGAACGAAGTCCAGATTCCTCATTGGGCCGCCTGCCCTCCCAGCGCACCGAGTCCTGCTACGCCCTGGGTGGACGACGCTCCTCCCGCCGCCCCCACGAAACCGGCCGCAGTGGAGCCGGCCTGCCCCACCTGGCCGGGCAGGGGGCCGGGCGCGGTGGCGGGGGCGTGGGCGGCAACGTCGGCCATCCCGACCTGGCCGGGTAGAAGGGCGGGCATCGTGGTGGGGGCGCCGGTGAACCGGTTGGTGGGCTCTAGCAGGGAGCCGGCGGTGATCAGGCCGTCGCGCACAATGACCTCACGGTCGGCGTAGGCGGCGGTGCGCGGGTCGTGGGTGATGATCACGACGGTCGCGCCGGCCTGCCGGGCGGTGGAGATAAGCACCTCCATGGTCTGCTCGGCGGAGAGGGAGTCCAGGGAGCCGGTGGGTTCGTCGGCGAAGATGATCTTAGGGTGCAGCGCCAGGGCGCGGGCCACGGCCACGCGCTGCGCCTGGCCACCGGACATGGCGGTGGGCAGCTTGTCGGCCTCCGCGTCCAGGCCTAGGGCGCTCAGGCGCTCGCGGGCGATCTGGGTGGCGCGGCGGCGCTTGACGCCCGTCAAGAGCAGCGGCAGGGCCACGTTGTCCACGGCGGAGAGGTCCGGCAGCAGCTGGCCGAACTGGAAGATGAAACCGAACTCGCGCAGGCGCAGGCGGGAACGCTCGTCCTCGCTGCACTTGGTCACGTCGCGGCCGCCAAAGATGACGCTGCCGGCGTCGGGCAGCAGCACGCCGGCCAGGACGTGCAGCAGCGAGGACTTGCCGGAGCCGGAGGGGCCCGTCACGGCCAGGATCTCCCCGGCGGCGATGTCGATGTCCACCCCACGCAGGGCGTGGGTGGGGCCGTAGGACAGGTGCAGTCCACGGGCGGAAAGGATGGGGGCGTTCACGCCAATACCTCCTTGCGTAGCGCGCCCAGGCGGGCGCTGGTCAGGTCGATCCAGCGCAGATCGGCCTCCAGGTGGAAGATCGCGTGGTCGGCGATCAGGACAGTGGACAGGTCCGCACCCTGCTTGCGGCGGGTGAGCTCGCGCAGCTGGGCCATGTGTTCCAGGCGTTGCAGGTCCAGCAGGCGCTGGGCGTCGTCATCCAAAAGGAGGGCGATGACGGTCTTGGCAAACAGCTCGGCCTGGATCGAGGTGGCGGCGACCTGGGGGGAGAAGAGCCAGTTGGCGACCAGCTCGCGGCCGGCCGGGGTGATCTGGTAGCGCTTTCGCTCCGGGCCGGCGCCGGGCTCGGCGCCCGCCGTGACGATCAGGCCGTCGCGCAGCAGGCGCGCCAGGGTGGCGTACACCTGCCCGAAGGCCAGGGGCTTGGTCTGCGCGAACCAGCGGTCCCAGGAGTTCTTCAGGTCATATCCGTAGCCGGAGCCCGCGTTGAGCAGGCCCAGCAGGGTCAGTCTCGTGTCCACGGCGCCACTATAAACGCGGCGTATGTACGCGGTGTATAGCAGCAGGGGAATTGGTCGGAAGTTCATCCTGCGGGAGGAAGGGCGCGGCCCGGCTGGTCCGCCGCCGGGGCGAGTCTCGGGCGGTGGGGTGCGGGCGTGGGCGTGTGGGTGTGCGGGTGACCCGCGCGGCGGTTGGCTGGGCGGGCTTGGGGCTGGGTGGGGTGTGGGTGTGCGGGTGGCCCGCGCGGCGGCTGGCTGGGCGGGCTTGGGCTGGGTGCGGACGTGGGGCGCTCCCGCGCCTCCGGAGGGCGGCGCGTTGCGCGGCCCGGCCGGTCCGCCGTCGGGACGAGCCTGGGCGGGCTTGGGGCTGCCCCCTTTCGGTGCGCGCTGGAAATCCGCCGCGCGCGGCGCTAGATTAGTGCGTGCGAACAATAATGTTCGGCACAACGAAGTCTGCCGACGCGCGCGGCGCGGGAAGAAGGAGCCATGAAGGACGTTGACGCCATCCTGGATCAGGCCGGTCTGCACAACCCCCACGTGCGGGCCTACGTGAAGGAGTGGGCGGAGATCACCCAGCCCGACCGCATCGAGGTCGTAGACGCAGCCGACGACGACCGCCTGCTGGCCGAATCCCTGGAGTACGGGGAAATCCTGCCCGTCAAGGGCGGGCTGTACTACTCGCGCTCCTACTGGAAGGACACGGCGCGCTCCGAGGAACGCACCGTGGTCGCCACCGCAGACCCGGCGGAGAAGGGCGCCTACAACAACTGGCGCGACGCGGCGCAGACCGTGGAGATTCAGACCGAGCGCATGCGCGGCGCCTCAGAGGACAAGACCATGTACGTGGTGCCCTACCTGATGTCCCCGGTGGGCTGCCCGCTAGAGAAGTACGCGGTGGGCGTGGAGCTGACCGACTCGCGCACCGTGGTCCACCACATGATCCGCATGGCCCGCGTGGGCGTGCAGTACGTGGAAAACCTCGCGGAGCCCGACCACTTTGTGCGCGCCGTCCACGTCACCGGCGACCTGGAGAACCTGGGGCAGGGCACCGACGCCGATCAGCGCCTGTTCGCTACCGTCGCCGACCGGCGCACCATCCTCCACTTCGGCTCCTCCTATGGCGGCAACGCCCTGCTCGGCAAGATCGCCCACGGCCTGCGCCAGGCCTGCTACGACGGCTGGGCCTCCAAGGAGTTCCTGGCAGAGCAGTTCATGCTCATCGGCATCACGGACAAGCAGACCGGGCGCCGCTACCACATCTGCGGCGGCTTCCCCTCCGCCTCCGGCAAGACCAACCTGGCGATGATGCTGGCCCCCGACGCCCTCGGGGAGCGCTACCACGTCGAGTTCTACGGCGACGACATCGCCTGGCTGTGGGTCAACCCCGCAGACGGCCGCCTGTACGGCATGAACCCCGAGTTCGGTGCCTTCGGCGTCGCCAAGGACACCAACGAGGTCACCAACCCCACAGCCGTGGAGTCCATCGCGCCCGGCACCAAGACCCTGTTCACCAACGTGGCCTACAACGAGCTCACCCAGGAGGTGTGGTGGGAGGGCCGCACCCCGCAGCCGCCGGTAGACGTCACTGGCTGGCGCGACTGGAAGGGCGAGCTCATCTCCGACCGCCCGGTGGAGCGCCAGCGCTCCGGCGCCAAGGAGGACGCCTGGGCCCACCCCAACTCCCGTTTCACCACCACCCTGGCCAACGTCCCCAACGTGGCCACGGACTTCGAGCGCCCCGAGGGCGTGCCCATCGACGCGATCATCTTCGGCGGGCGCGCCAAGGACCGCGAGCCGCTGATCCGCGCCATGCGCTCCCTTGCCGAGGGCGTCTACGACGGTCTCACCCTGGGCGTGGAGGCCACCTTCGCCGCCGAGGGCAAGGAGGGCGTGCTGCGCTACGACCCGATGTCCATGCGCCCCTTCATGGCCTACCCGGAGGGCGAATACGCCCAGCACTGGCTGCGCATCGTGGGCGCCGCCAAGGAGCAGCCCATCTTCGCGCACGTCAACTGGTTCCAGCGTGACGCGGACGGCCGCTACATCTGGCCGGGCTACCGCGAAAACCTGCGCGCCCTGCTCTGGCTCATGGACCTCAAGGAAGGCCGCGCCAAGGGCCGCCAGACCCCCGTGGGCATCGTGCCGCTGCCCGAGGAGCTGGACCTGACCGGGCTAGACCTGCCGGCCGAGGACCTGGAGCGGCTGCTGACCATCGACGTGCCCAAGTGGAAGGCAGAGATGGAGCGCCGCGCCGAGCACCTGGCCTCCTTCCCGGGCATGCCCGTGGAGATCTGGGAAGCCCACCGCTCCGTGCTCACGGCCCTGGAAGCGGAGTAAAAGCGGTGGGGTGGGGCGCGAGAACTCGCGCCCCACCCCAAGGCCAGCCCCCGGGCAACCCCGGCCGGGCGGGAAAACGGCAGCCCCTAGAGAGGCTGGATCATGCCCTCCGGGAGGGCGCTCACCTTCGGCACCAGGGTGGCCGCCAGGGACTCCCACAGCTCCGTGCGCGGGGAGTTATCCAGCCACACCAGCGCGATATCCCGCGAGGGCGCATCCGCCGCGAACCGGCGCAACTCCACCCCGGGCGTGGCCGCCACCGGCGGCGCTACCGCCAGCGCCGGCAGCAGCGTGATGTTGCCGGCCGCCACCATGTGTCGCATGGACTCCAGCGAGCTGGCCATGTAGTCACCCCGGTAGGACGAGCCGTTGGCCTCCACCCACTCGCGCACCTGGTCACCCAGGCAATGCCCGGCCGAAAGCAGCAGCAGCTCCGCGCCCTCCAGGTTGCGGGCATTGACCCGCGCCGGGCCGGCCAGGCCGGCCTCGGCAGAAGCAGGCGCGGCGGAGGGGGCGCCGGCGGCAACGTCGTCCACCCCAACCCCGCAATCGGCCAACACCGGGTGCCCCGTCGGGGCGGCCAGCACGAACTCCTCGCGGAACAGCGGCAGGGCGTGCAGGCGCGGATTCTCCACCGGCAGCGCCACCAGCGCCGCATCCAGTTTGCCGGCCTCCAGCGACGCCAACAGGGAGGCGGACTTGTCCTCAGCCAGCAGCACCTCCACACCCGGCAGCGCCTTGCGCAGGCCAGGCAGCACGTGCGGCGCCAGGTACGGGCCCAGCGTGGGGAACATGCCCAGGCGCACAGAGTGCGGCAAGCCCGTCTCAGCCAGCGCGATCGCGCGGACCGCCTTGACCTCCTCCAGCGCCAGGCGCGCCCGCTCCACCACCTTCTCCCCAACGGGGGTGATGGAAACCGGGTTGGCCGTGCGGTCCACCAGGTAGACGCCCAGCTCCGTCTCCAGCTTCTTGATCTGAACGCTCAGCGTGGGCTGCGAAACCCCGCAATTCGTGGCCGCCGCCCGGAAGGACCTGGCATCGGCCACCGCCACCAGGTATTCGAGGTCACGCAGGTTCATCGCTGCTCGCCCCCTCGGCACCGGAACGAATCAGGTAATCGAACGCGCTCAACGACGCCGTGGCGCCCGCGCCCAGCGAGATCACGATCTGCTTGTAAGGCACGTTGGTGCAGTCACCGGCCGCGAACACGCCCGGCAGGGAGGTGGCGCCGCGCGGGTCGATCACGATCTCGCCCACCCGGTTGGTCTCCACCGAGCCCGCCAGCCAGTCCGTGTTCGGCAGCAGACCGATCTGCACGAACACGCCGGCCAGGTCGATGCGGCGCTGCTGCCCGCTGGCACGTTCCTCCACCTGCAGGCCCGTCACCTGCGCGCCGTCGCCCAGTACCTCCACCACGCGGGTGCCGGTCAGCACCTCCACGTTCGGCAGCGAGCGCAGCTTGGCCACCAGCACGGCGTCCGCCTTCAGCTCGTCCAAGAACTCCACCACCGTCACGTGGCTCACCACGCCCGCGAGGTCGATAGCCGCCTCGATGCCGGAGTTGCCGCCGCCGATCACGGCCACGCGCTTGCCCTTGAACAGCGGGCCATCGCAGTGCGGGCAGAACGTTACGCCCTTGTTGCGGTACTCGTCCTCGCCCGGCACGCCCAGCGTGCGGTAGCGGGCACCCGTGGCCAGCACCACCGAGCGCGAGCGCAGCCGCCCGCCGCCCTCGAAGTCCACCTCCAGCAGGCCGTCGGCACCCTTGCGCAGAGCGCTCGCCTGCACACCGGTGGTCACGTCCACGTCGTAGGCGCGCACGTGCTCCTCCAGGGCCGCACCCAGGCGCGGGCCCTCTGTGTAGGGCACGGAGATGAAGTTCTCGATCGCCATCGTGTCCAGCACCTGGCCGCCAAAGCGCTGCGCCACCAGGCCCGTGCGCAGCGCCTTGCGGGCCGCGTAGATCGCGGCGGTGGCACCCGCCGGACCGGCGCCCAGCACCAGCACGTCGAACGCCTCCTTCTCGGAGAGCGCGGCTGCGGCCCGGGCGGCCGCACCAGCGTCCAGCTTCGCCACGAAGTCCGCCACGTCCATGCGGCCCTGGTCAAAGACCGCGCCGTCCTTGTAGACCGTGGGGACGGCCAGGATGTTCTTGGCCTTGATCTCCTCCTGGAACACGCCGCCCTCCACCGCCGTGTGGCGGATCTTCGGGTTCAGCACGCTCATGGTGTTCAGGGCCTGCACCACCGTGGGGCAGTTCTGGCAGGTCAAAGACATGTAGGTAACGAACTCGCCGCCCTCAAGGGACTTGATCGCAGCGACGACGTCGTCCTCAAGCCTCGGCGGGTGGCCGCCAACCTGCACCAGCGCCAGCACCAGCGAGGAAAACTCGTGCCCCAGCGGCACGCCGGCAAAACGCACCGACACGTCCGTGCCCGCGCGGCGAATCGCGAAGGAGGGCGTGTAGGCGTGCGGCTCCTCCACCACGCTCACCAGCTCAGAGAGAGCCGCGATCTCTTCCACCAGCGAGCGCGTCTTGGCGGAGGACTCGCCGCCGTCCAGCGACACCGCCAGCTCCACCGGCAGCTTGATTAGCTCCAGGTACTGCTTCAGCTGCGCCGTGGCAGCCGCATCCAAAATGGCCACAGTCACATCAGCTCCTATCGGCGAGCGCGGGGAGGGGGCCAGGCCAACCGAGATCGGCCCGGCCCCGCAGTTTTCCGCGCTAAATCAGATCTTGCCCACGAGGTCGAAGGACGGGGTCAGGGTCTCGTCGCCCTCTTCCCACTTGGCCGGGCACACCTCGCCCGGGTGGTTGCGCACGTACTGCAGGGCCTTGATCTTGCGCAGCAGCTCGTCGGCCTTGCGGCCCACGCCCTCCGGGGTGGTCTCCAGGTACTGGATCACGCCGTCGGGGTCGATGACGTAGGTGGAGCGGTCAGACAGGCCGGACTCCGGGCGCATGTTGTCGAAGTTCTCCGTGATGACGCCCTGCACGTCGCCCAGCATCGTGTAGGTCAGGGTGCCGACCTCCGGGGAGGTCTCGTGCCACGCCTTGTGCACAAAGTGGGAGTCGCGGGAGACGGAGTAGACCTCCACGCCCATGCCCTGCAGCTCGGCGTAGATGCCCTGCAGGTCGGACAGCTCGGTGGGGCAGACGAAGGTGAAGTCCGCCGGGTAGAAGAAGACGACGTTCCACTTGCCGGCCAGGTCTGCCTCCGTCACGTCCACGAACGCGCCGTTGCGGTACCCGGTGGTCTTGAAGGGCTTGATCTTGGTGTTGATCAGGGACATTTTGCGCCTCTCTCAGTGGGGCCGCGGTTCTCGCGGGTGTTTTTCTGACTGTATCCACTCTGGCAGCGCTTTACAAGGCAATGTCTATCATTACTTCCTGTACTGATAGATAGAGTGAATCTATCTGGGTGGGGCGCTCGGTTGGCTTTCGTCTCACGCTGGCCGCTACCGTTGGTCTAGGCGCTAGGACCTAAGTCGGGGCGAACCGGACGGTGGCCCCGCAGAGAGGCGGAACGATGGCCCACTCCGAACGTAACGACGCCCTGCGGCCGCGAACCGAACTGCCGACCGCCCTGCGCCAAGTCACCGTGGCCCGCGCAGTCAGCCTCAGCCCACGCATGCGCCGCCTAATCCTCTCCGGCCCCGAACTAGCCGGCCACATGCCCTGGGGCCAGTGCACGCCGCTCGCCTCCCCCAACTTCGACGACCACTGCAAACTCCTCATCCCCCAACCCGGAGTAGAGGTGGAGCGCGCCGCCCCAGGCCAAACAGGTGCGGGGCTACCCGACTCCCTGCGCGGCCGCGGACGCCACTACACCATCAGCCACTGGGACCCCGCAGCCGGCGAGCTCTGGCTAGACGTGCTACGCCACGAAGGCGGACTAGTAGGCCAGTGGGCGTTCACCGCCCAGGTCGGCGACGTTGCCTACCTCGGCGGTCCCCGCGCCACCGCCGCCGCGCCCCACGCCGACTGGTACCTATTCGTTGCCGACCAGGCCGCCCTACCGGCCGTGGAACGCTGGATGAAACAGGCCGCCCCCGGGGTGCGCGCCGCCGCCGTCATCTCCGTGTACGACGTTGCCGAGGTACGCCCCCTTGCTACCGCCGCCGACGCCTCCATCGACTGGATGGTGGGCCAGGCCGGGCCCGGGCGCTGCAACTCCGGGCTACTGCGGGCCGCCGAGCGCGCCGCCCTCACCCTGGCCACCGGCGGGGGAGAGGGCTTCGCGTGGGTGGCGGGCGAAAGCGCCCTGGCCTCCGACCTGCGCGAGCTGCTCGAGGGAATCGTGGGCGCCGGACGCGTCGAGGTGGGGCGCTACTGGAGCGCGCAGCGCTAACCGGCGGCGTGCCGAGGGCCGGGCGTGTGTGGGGCGGTTAGCTCCGGGGCGGTTAGCTCCGGCGCGGTGGGCTGTGGGGCGGTGGGCTGCGGGACGGTTAGCTCCGGGGCGGTGGGCTGTGGGTAGTCCTGATGTGTTGCTCTCCCCAGCCCAGCCGTGCCTATGCCAGATACCGAGCCTTCTCGCGGGGCCGGGCAGGAGCGGCCCCAGCCCAGCCGCGCCTATGCCAGATACCTCCCCGCCAGGTCAATGTGCCGCTCGCTGGGTGCGGGGCTGGGGTGGTGTCCGACGTTCCACGCACGGCCCGAGCCGGCGTGCGCAAACGATTGAGTCTTTGTTGTTCCCGTTGAGGCGTTGTTGTTTCGGTGGTGGCTTTCTTGCACCTCTTGTGGCGCTATGGCGCCGATTAACGCCCGAAGAGCTCGCTTAAAGGCTCAAGAGCTGCAAGAACGGCTCAAGAGCTGCGACAAAGGCTCGACCGGTTGCGCAAGGCCCGGCCTGCGCCGTGAGCTGGGCCGACCGCCGTCCGGGTGCCTGGTTCTCGCTCTGCCGGTCCCAGGTGGCGTGCCGGAGGTTGCGCCGGAGCGGGGATGGTCGTGCGCAACCGGTTGTGGGGTTTGCCGACCTTTTGAGCTTTTACTGCAGCTCCTGTGGGCTTGCTGCACCGATTGAGGGGTTACCCGCTCGGGTAGGCCCTCGAGAGGTTCACTAAGCCCACGACTGGTTCACCAACCCCTCGAGAGGTTCACTAAGCCCTCAACGATTTGCGCACGCGCGCAGGCAAGCCGCCTAGGTGCCAACCGACGCCGGCAGCGCTTGCTCGCCCATGCCGCGCGGCCTGCCGCCGGCCAAGGTGCTCGTTGGCGTCTGCGGCGCTTGCACACAGCCACACAAGCCCTGAGCCTCGCAGCGCGCCGTTGCCGGAAGCACTTGCGTGGACTTGCGCGTCGGCGCACCAGCTGCGGCGCCCTCACCCTGCCTACTAAGCGCGCTGCCCGCCGAGTGCCTGTACTCGTCGCGTTGCCCGCACTCGTCGCGTTGCCCGCACTCGCCGCGTTGCCCGCTCTCTCACCTCCGACACCGCCGACGCAGCGACGAACTATCCCACTGTCCGCCAGCTGGCTCATCCGCGCACTCTGCAAAGATGCGCCAAATGTGTCGCACCGCACGACGATGCCCTTTCAAGTCCGGGTCCGGGGAAGAATTGCCCGCAGTGGCCGCATGAGTGGGCGCCGACTGGACCAATCTTCCTGCGGTCGAAGTGTTGAAAACATGCGGAAAACTAGCCCCTGTTCGGGCCGGGTCACACTCGTGTGGGCGAGGACACGCCCGCAGAATTTGACCTGGCTGGCAGAACCCGCCTAATGTTTTCCCTCGTTGCCGCTGAGCAAAGCGGAAACCGGAAAGCGTGAAAGCGAATTCCGCAGAGGCAAGAAATTGCTTCGATTTGACTCGCTACCGAGTTGATCGGTAAAGTAGTCAACCGGCCCGAAAGGGCCAACGACAAGCCATCTTGTTGGGGTGCTGGTTCTGTTTGGGGCTGGTGTTCTGGTGGGTGTGGGTGTTGTTTGGGAACTCAATAGTGTGTGGTTTGTTTTTTTGTTTAGTGTTTGTTTTTTGGGCTGACTGTTTTGGTTGGTCTGTTTTGTTTGCCTGGCCTTTTTGGTTGGGTGTTGTTTTTGTCAGGGTTTCTGGCAGGGGCTTTGGCTGGCTGGCTCGGTTGTGGGTTGGTTGGTTTTGGTTTTTGTTGGAGAGTTTGATCCTGGCTCAGGACGAACGCTGGCGGCGTGCTTAACACATGCAAGTCGAACGGGATCCAAGCGAGCTTGCTTGTTTGGTGAGAGTGGCGAACGGGTGAGTAACACGTGAGTAACCTGCCCCCTTCTTTGGGATAACGACCAGAAATGGTTGCTAATACTGAATATTCACGCATGATCGCATGGTTGTGTGTGGAAAGGTTTTTCTGGTGGGGGATGGGCTCGCGGCCTATCAGCTTGTTGGTGGGGTGATGGCCTACCAAGGCTTTGACGGGTAGCCGGCCTGAGAGGGTGACCGGTCACACTGGGACTGAGATACGGCCCAGACTCCTACGGGAGGCAGCAGTGGGGAATATTGCACAATGGGCGAAAGCCTGATGCAGCGACGCCGCGTGAGGGATGACGGCCTTCGGGTTGTAAACCTCTTTCAGTAAGGACGCAGGCCTAGGCTTTTGTTTGGGTTGACTTTACTTACAGAAGAAGCGCCGGCTAACTACGTGCCAGCAGCCGCGGTAATACGTAGGGCGCAAGCGTTGTCCGGAATTATTGGGCGTAAAGAGCTCGTAGGCGGTTTGTCGCGTCTGTCGTGAAAACCCACAGCTTAACTGTGGGCTTGCGGTGGGTACGGGCAGGCTTGAGTGCGGTAGGGGAGACTGGAATTCCTGGTGTAGCGGTGGAATGCGCAGATATCAGGAGGAACACCGGTGGCGAAGGCGGGTCTCTGGGCCGTTACTGACGCTGAGGAGCGAAAGCATGGGGAGCGAACAGGATTAGATACCCTGGTAGTCCATGCCGTAAACGTTGGGCACTAGGTGTGGGGGCTGTTTCCATGGTTCCTGCGCCGTAGCTAACGCATTAAGTGCCCCGCCTGGGGAGTACGGTCGCAAGGCTAAAACTCAAAGGAATTGACGGGGGCCCGCACAAGCGGCGGAGCATGCGGATTAATTCGATGCAACGCGAAGAACCTTACCAAGGCTTGACATACATCCAGAGTCTGCAGAGATGTGGGCGCATTTAGTTGGGGGTGTACAGGTGGTGCATGGTTGTCGTCAGCTCGTGTCGTGAGATGTTGGGTTAAGTCCCGCAACGAGCGCAACCCTTGTCTCATGTTGCCAGCACGTTATGGTGGGGACTCGTGAGAGACTGCCGGGGTTAACTCGGAGGAAGGTGGGGATGACGTCAAATCATCATGCCCCTTATGTCTTGGGCTTCACGCATGCTACAATGGCCAGTACAGAGGGTTGCGATATCGTAAGGTTGAGCGAATCCCTTAAAGCTGGTCTCAGTTCGGATTGGGGTCTGCAACTCGACCCCATGAAGTCGGAGTCGCTAGTAATCGCAGATCAGCAACGCTGCGGTGAATACGTTCTCGGGCCTTGTACACACCGCCCGTCACGTCACGAAAGTTGGTAACACCCGAAGCCCATGGCCTAACCGTTTGGGGGGAGTGGTCGAAGGTGGGACTGGCGATTGGGACGAAGTCGTAACAAGGTAGCCGTACCGGAAGGTGCGGCTGGATCACCTCCTTTCTAAGGAGCAACTTTTTCCACCTATCAGGCTGGTGCGCGTTTTTGTGTGTTGGTTTGGTGTTTGTGGGTTTCCTGGTTGTTTGTTTCAGGCGCGTGTTGTGTCTGGCTTCTGGGGGGCTTGGTGGGTTGCTTTTAGTGGAAAAGACACTAGACACACTTTCCTCGTGTCTGCTTGGTCCTTGGGGCTTTTGGGTTCCCGGGGCTGGGTTCGGGGTTGGTGTAGTGGAGAACAGGCCGCATGCTATTGGGTTTCCAGGCCACACTTGTGGTTTGGGTGTTTTGACTACTTGCTGCTGAGCAGGCCTTGGGTTTTTTGGTTTGGTTTGGTGGTTTGTTGGTTGGTTGGTTTGTAACTGTATAGTGGGTGTGAGCATGATACGTAGTGTTGTGTTCATGGTTTATTGTTTTCTGTATTAGTGTTTTGTTTGTAGTTTCTAAGAGCATTCGGTGGATGCCTTGGCACTAGGAGCCGATGAAGGACGTGGTAGTCCGCGATAGGCCTCGGGGAGTTGACAAACGAGCTTTGATCCGAGGGTGTCCGAATGGGGAAACCTGGCCAGAGTCATGTCTGGTTACCCGCGCTTGAATATATAGGGCGTGTGGGGGGAACGCGGGGAAGTGAAACATCTCAGTACCCGCAGGAAAAGATATTCCGTGAGTAGTGGCGAGCGAAAGCGGATGATGGCTAAACCATGTTCGTGTGATACCCGGCAGGGGTTGCGGATGTGGGGTTGTGGGACGCGTGCGTGTCTGGTCTGCCGGCCAGTGGTTCCAAGCGTGGTTGTAGGTGAATGGTTTGGGAAAGCCAGCCGTAGACGGTGAGAGCCCGGTAACTGAAACGATCATTGCTTGTGGTCGGTGCGTGTTCCCGAGTAGGACGGGGCCCGTGAAATCCCGTGTGAATCTGGCAAGACCACTTGCTAAGCCTGAATACTACCTAGTGACCGATAGCGGATCAGTACCGTGAGGGAATGGTGAAAAGTACCCCGTGAGGGGAGTGAAATAGTACCTGAAACCGGATGCTTACAAACCGTAGGAGCCCTCTTTTGTTGGGGTGACTGCGTGCCTTTTGAAGAATGAGCCTGCGAGTTACTGGTATGTGGCGAGGTTAACCCGGGTGGGGAAGCCGTAGCGAAAGCGAGTCTGAATAGGGCGCTTGAGTCGCATGCCGTAGACCCGAAGCGGAGTGATCTACCCATGGTCAGGTTGAAGCACGTGTAAGAGCGTGTGGAGGACCGAACCCACTTCAGTTGAAAATGGAGGGGATGAACTGTGGGTAGGGGTGAAAGGCCAATCAAACTCCGTGATAGCTGGTTCTCCCCGAAATGCATTTAGGTGCAGCGTCGCGTGTTGCTTGCTGGAGGTAGAGCTACTGGATGGCTGATGGGCCCTACAAGGTTACTGAGGTCAACCAAACTCCGAATGCCAGTAATGTTAGCGCGGCAGTGAGACTGCGGGGGATAAGCTTCGTAGTCGAGAGGGAAACAGCCCAGATCACCGGCTAAGGCCCCTAAGCGTGTGCTCAGTGGGAAAGGATGTGGAGTTGCAGTGACAACCAGGAGGTTGGCTTAGAAGCAGCCACCCTTGAAAGAGTGCGTAATAGCTCACTGGTCAAGTGATTCCGCGCCGACAATGTAGCGGGGCTCAAGCACACCGCCGAAGCCGTGGCAACAACACAAAACCCACACACCTAAAGCTTTCGAGCTGGTTGGGTGTGCAGGGGTGTTGTTGGGTAGGGGAGCGTCCCACGTGGGGTGAAGCTCATCTGGAAGGATGGGTGGACTGCGTGGGAGTGAGAATGCAGGCATGAGTAGCGAAACTAGGGTGAGAATCCCTAGCGCCGATTGACCAAGGGTTCCAGGGCCAGGATCATCCGCCCTGGGTAAGTCGGGACCTAAGGCGAGGCCGACAGGCGTAGTCGATGGACAACCAGTTGATATTCTGGTACCGGCGAAGGACCGTCCATGGTGAGCCTGGTAGTACTAACCACCAACCCAAACCATCCACACCTTCGGGTGTGGTTGGGGCGGGCTCGTGGGACCGATACCAGTAGTAGCCAAGCGTATTAACAGGGGTGACGCAGAAAGGTAGCCACCGCGGGTCTTATGGCATGGCCCGTCTAAACACGCAGCCCGTTACCCAGGCAAATCCGGGTAACACCAGGGTGAGGTGTGATGGTGACCCACACTCGTGGGGAAGCAGGGTGATCCTATACTGCCAAGAAAAGCCTCGACGCGAGGGACTAGCCGCCCGTACCCCAAACCGACACAGGTGGTCAAGTAGAAAATACTAAGGCGACGAGATAATCATGGTTAAGGAACTCGGCAAAATGCCCCCGTAACTTCGGGAGAAGGGGGACCTGGAACGTGAAGCCCCTCGCGGGCTAGCGCGAAAGGTCGCAGAGAATAGGGAGAAGCGACTGTTTACCAAAAACACAGGTCCGTGCGAAGTTGCAAAACGATGTATACGGACTGACGCCTGCCCGGTGCTGGAAGGTTAAGAGGAAAGGTCAACCCTCGGGTGAAGCTTTGAATCCAAGCCCCAGTAAACGGCGGTGGTAACTATAACCATCCTAAGGTAGCGAAATTCCTTGTCGGGTAAGTTCCGACCTGCACGAATGGCGTAACGACTTCTCTACTGTCTCAACCATGAACTCGGCGAAATTGCACTACGAGTAAAGATGCTCGTTACGCGCAGCAGGACGGAAAGACCCCGGGACCTTTACTATAGCTTGGTATTGGTGCCCGCTTCAGCTTGTGTAGGATAGGTGGGAGACTATGAAACCAACACGCCAGTGTTGGCGGAGTCATTGTTGAAATACCACTCTGGTTGAAGCGGTCATCTAACCTCGGTCCGTAATCCGGACCAGGGACAGTGCCTGGTGGGTAGTTTAACTGGGGCGGTTGCCTCCCAAAAAGTAACGGAGGCGCTCAAAGGTTCCCTCAATCTGGTCGGCAACCAGATGTCGAGTGTAAGTGCACAAGGGAGCTTGACTGTGAGACTGACAAGTCAAACAGGTACGAAAGTAGGAACTAGTGATCCGGCACCACCTTGTGGAAGGGGTGTCGCTCAACGGATAAAAGGTACCCCGGGGATAACAGGCTGATCTTGCCCAAGAGTTCATATCGACGGCATGGTTTGGCACCTCGATGTCGGCTCGTCGCATCCTGGGGCTGGAGTAGGTCCCAAGGGTTGGGCTGTTCGCCCATTAAAGCGGTACGCGAGCTGGGTTCAGAACGTCGTGAGACAGTTCGGTCCCTATCCGCTGCGCGCGTAGGAAACTTGAGAAGACCTGTCCCTAGTACGAGAGGACCGGGACGGACGAACCTCTAGTGTGCCAGTTGTACCGCCAGGTGCACCGCTGGTTAGCCACGTTCGGAAAGGATAACCGCTGAAAGCATCTAAGCGGGAAGCCTGCTTCAAGACCAGGTCTCCAAACACACAAGTGTTGAAGGTCCCCCGCAGACCACGGGGTAGATAGGCCAGACGTGGAAGCGTGGTAACACGTGAAGCTGACTGGTACTAATCGACCAAACAACTACAAACACCAAAACACGCCAAACAACAAACCCGAACACAACACCACACGCTTACACCCCCTATACGGTTACAAACCCACCAAGGGTTAAAACACGTGCGGCGGTCACAGCAGCAGGGAAACGCCCGGCCCCATACCGAACCCGGAAGCTAAGCCTGCCAGCGCCAATGGTACTGCACCCGCCAGGGTGTGGGAGAGTAGGACACCGCCGCCACCAACCACAACACAACGGCCCCCGTAGCGCGAACCAAACCGCAGCAACGGGGGCCGTCCCCACACCCACAAACACCCAACCCCCTGGGTCACTAAAGACGCACGACTCAAGTGACAAAACCAGCCACACCCACCACACCCGGAACGTGAAACTCGACGTTCGAAACCCCAACTCGACGTTCGATGCCTCAACTCGACGAAAAACCAGCCCAAACGTCGAGCTGAAGACCCAAACGTCGAGTTGAAGAGCCGAACATCTAGTTGACTGGGGGACCCGCGCAGCGGCCGGGAGCGCGTCATCAAACAAGCCAGCCAGGACCACCCCACTCGGAACGTGAAACTCGACGTTCGACACCCCAACTAGACGTTCGAAGCTTCAACTCGACGAAAACCAGTGCCAAACGTCGAGTTGACGGGCTGAACGTCGAGCTGAAAAGCCGAACGTCGAGCTGAAGGGCCCAACGTCGAGACGACTGGGGGACCGGCGCAGCGCCGGTGGGAGGTCATCAACTAAGCCAGCCAGGGCCACTCCACCCGGAGCGTGAAACTCGACGTTCGACACCCCAACTAGACGTTCGAAGCTTCAACTCGACGAAAACCAGTGCCAAACGTCGAGTTGAAGGGCTGAATGTCGAGTTGAAGTGCCCAACGTCTGGTTGACTGGGGGACTGGCCCACCAAGCCGGGAGCGCGTCTTTAAATGACCCAGACAGGGCCACTCCACCCGGAGCGTGAAACTCGACGTTCGAAACCCGAACTAGACGTTCGAAGCTTCAACTCGACGAAAACCGGCTCTTCCCAATTGAGGGTGTATTGGTGGTGTGATCCAGGGGAGGGTGTGTTGGTGTGTGGGTAGGGGTTGAGGTCTTCCGATGATGGGAGTCATCACACCGCCCACACGAAAGACCTCAACGTGTCCAACGCTACCTTCGTCGCGCCTGATCTGACTACTTTTGCTGGCTTGGACGAGCTTGGTCTTGTCGTTACTGGCCAGCGTGTCGAGCCTGAGCGGGCGATACTGGAATGCCGCCTGGTCGAGCCTGATGACTGGTGTGGGCGGTGTGGATGTCAAGGCCTGGCACGTGACACGGTCAAGCGCCGGCTGGCTCACGAGCCCTTTGGGTGGCGTCCCACCACACTGGAAGTGCGAGTGCGTCGTTACCGCTGCCAGGAATGCGCACACGTATGGCGTCAGAACATGGACCTGGCAGCTGAGCCCAGGGCACGCCTATCGAGGCGTGCGGTGCGTTGGGCGTTGGAAGCCTTGGTGTGTCAACACCTGAGCGTATCCCGCATCGCTCAGGGCCTGTCCGTGGCTTGGGACACCGCCAACGATGCTGTGCTGGCCGAAGGACAGCGCCTCTTGATCAACGACCCCGTCCGGCTTGAAGGAGTCAGAGTTATCGGCGTGGATGAGCATGTTTGGCGCCATACTCGCGCAGGTGACAAGTACGTAACCGTGGTCATCGACTTAACCCCCGTCAAGGATGGCACTGGCCCTGCCCGGCTACTCGCCATGGTCCAGGGCCGCTCCAAGCAGGCTTTCAAGGGCTGGCTGGCCCAGCAGCCCCGAGCATGGAGAGATGGCGTGGAAGTGGTCGCGATGGACGGTTTTAGCGGGTTTAAAACCGCCACCACCGAGGAAATGCCCCAGGCCAGGGCCGTGCTCGATCCCTTCCACGTAGTACGCCTGGCAGGCCAGGCGCTTGATGAGTGTCGTCGGCGTGTTCAGCAAGAACTACATGGACGGCGGGGACGGGCTGATGATCCCCTGTACAAGGCCCGCCGTACTCTGCACACCGGTAGCGACCTGCTCACCCCTGCCCAGCGCAAGCGTTTAGACGCGCTCTTCGCCAACGATGACCATGCCCAAGTCGAGGTCACCTGGGGTGTGTACCAGAAGATGGTGGCCGCTTACCGTCAGCCCGAGCGGGCCAAGGGCAAAAGACTCATGCAAGAACTGATCACCGCGATCTCTAGCGGCGTACCTGCCGCCCTGAGCGAGGTCATCACCCTGGGACGAACGCTGAAGAAACGCGCCGGTGACATCCTGGCCTACTTCGACCATCCCAGGACCAGCAACGGCCCCACCGAAGCACTCAACGGACGCCTGGAACACCTACGCGGCTCAGCACTCGGCTTTCGCAACCTGACCAACTACATCACCCGCAGCCTGCTCGAAGCAGGCGGATTCAAACCCCAACTACACCCTTAAATGGGAAGAGCCCGAAAACCAGTGCCAAACGTCGAGTTGACGGGCTGAACGTCGAGCTGAAAAGCCGAACGTCGAGCTGAAGGGCCCAACGTCGAGACGACTGGGGGACCGGCGCAGCGCCGGTGGGAGGTCATCAACTAAGCCAGCCAGGGCCACTCCACCCGGAGCGTGAAACTCGACGTTCGACACCCCAACTAGACGTTCGAAGCTTCAACTCGACGAAAACCAGTGCCAAACGTCGAGTTGACGGGCTGAACGTCGAGCTGAAAAGCCGAACGTCGAGCTGAAGGGCCCAACGTCGAGACGACTGGGGGACCGGCGCAGCGCCGGTGGGAGGTCATCAACTAAGCCAGCCAGGGCCACTCCACCCGGAGCGTGAAACTCGACGTTCGACACCCCAACTAGACGTTCGAAGCTTCAACTCGACGAAAACCAGGGCCAAACGTCGAGCTGAAGACCCAAACGTCGAGTTGAAGAGCCGAACGTCTAGTTGACTGGGGGACCCGCGCACCAAGCCGGGAGCGCGTCATCAACCAAGCCAGCCAGAGCCACCGCACCCGGAACGTGAAACTAGACGTTCGAAACCCCAACTCGACGTTCGAAACCCCAACTAGACGTTCGATGCCTCAACTCGACGAAAAACCAGCCCAAACGTCGAGCCGAGCATTCAAACGTCCAGACGAAGACCCAAACGTCGAGTTGACTGGGGGACCCGCGCAGCGTCGGTGGGGCGTCATCAACCAAGCCAGCCAGGACCACCCCACTCGGAACGTGAAACTCGACGTTCGACACCCCAACTAGACGTTCGAAGCTTCAACTCGACGAAAACCAGTGCCAAACGTCGAGTTGACGGGCTGAACGTCGAGCTGAAAAGCCGAACGTCGAGCTGAAGGGCCAAACGTCGAGTCGAAGACCCAAACGTCGAGCTGAAGACCCAAACGTCTAGCTGAAGACCCAAACGTCGAGCTGAAGACGCAAACGTCGAGACGAAGTGGCAAACGTCGGGTTGTAGGCGCAAACGTCCAGACTACCGAGAGGGCTGCCCAGCCATGAGCTGCCCAGCCATGAAGTAGCTTTCTCAGCACGCACCCCCCGGCCACCATTTCGCGGGCAATTCCGTCGCGTGCCGCTGTAACCGACCCTTGCCGGAACGTACAGAAAGGAGCCCCTGGCTGCGCGGTAGGCTTTGCATGGCTTCGAACAGAAGGGTGCAAGGTGGCGGTCAACAAGCAGCAGGTGCGGGCATTCGTGGAGCGCTGGGACGGCCAGGGTTACGAAAAGGGCGACACGCACAAGTTTTGGCTGGAGCTGCTTGGGGCGATCGGCTACCAGCACGCCACCGAGGTGAAGTTCGAGCACCGGCTACCCAACGGCGGTTTCGTGGACGTGTGGCTGCGGGACGCGAGCGTGCTCGTGGAGCAAAAGGGCATGAACGTCGACCTCAACAAGGCCGAACTGCGACAGGGCGAGCTGAAGACGCCGCTTGTCCAGGCGCTTGATTACGTGGACAACATGCCGCGTGTGGAGCAGCCGCGCTACGTGGTCACCTGCAACTTCGGCACGTTCCGTGTGTACGACCGCGACAAGCACGCGAAAGCCGACCTGGCGGCCAACGCCTTCGAGTTCAGCCTGCGGGAGTTGGCTGAGCACCCGGAGTACCTGGCGTTCATTCTGGACCCGGCCAACAGTCGCCTGGAGAAGGAGAAGCAGGTCTCCATCCAGGCTGGTGCCCTGATTGGCAGGCTTTACGACCAGATGCGCCAGGGCTACCTGGACACCGATTCGCCTGAGACGATGCACGCGCTGAACGTGCTGTGCGTGCGGCTCGTGTTTTGCCTGTTTTGCGAGGACGCGGACCTGTTCCCGAAGGACGCCTTTCACCAGTTTTTGCGCGACGTTCCGCCGGCCCACGTGCGCACGCAGCTCAAGCGGCTATTTGCCGCCTTGAACACGGACATCCCGGACCGCGACCAGTACGACCTGGACCTGAAGCCCTTCCCTTACGTGAACGGTGGTCTATTCCGCGAGGACACGGAAATTCCCAACTTCACGCCGGAGATGAAGGACTTCCTGTTGGAGCAGGTGTCTGGCCCGGTGGACTGGTCCAAGATTTCGCCCACGATCTTTGGTGGCATTTTTGAGTCGACGCTCAACCCGGTGACTCGCCGGGCTGGCGGCATGCACTACACGAGCCCGCGCAACATTCACCGGGTGATCGACCCGCTCTTCATGGATGAGCTGTACGCCGAGTTCAACGCCATTCGGACGGAGGAGGGGCAGACGCCGCGCGCAAAGAAGAACCGGCTGAAGCGTTTTCACAAGAAGCTGTGCGGGCTGACGTTCTTTGATCCGGCCTGTGGGAGCGGTAACTTCCTCACCGAGACGTACCTGTGCCTGCGTGCGTTGGAGGATGAGATTCTGCACGAGCTCATGGACGGGCAGGCTGGTTTCACTTTCGCGGACGAGGCTTTGGATGGGGACCGCGTCTCGCTCAACCAGTTCTACGGGATCGAGATCAACGATTTCGCGGTGACGGTTGCCGAGACGGCGTTGTGGATTTCGCGGCTGAAGGCCAACGGCGATTCGGAGATGCTCTACGACATCGCCTCTAAGGACTTCCCCCTGGTGGAGCGGCCGAACATCCTGCACGCCAACGCGCTGCGGGTGGACTGGAACGACGTTCTGCCGGCCGAGCGTTGTGACTACGTCATGGGCAACCCGCCGTTCGCAGGTGCGCGTCTGATGACCAAGGAGCAAAAGCAAGACGTTACCGACACCTGGGGGCCGCGGTCGGGGAACTTGGACTATGTGACGTGCTGGTTCAAGAAGGCGAGCGACTACCTTGGTGCGGTAGACGCCGCCAAGTTTGCGTTCGTATCTACTAACTCGATTGTTCAGGGCGAGCCGGTAGCTACCATGTTTGACCCTATCATGGGGGCCGGATGGAAGATTTCCTTTGCTCACCAGTCCTTCCCCTGGACCACGGAGTCGGCGGGTGCAGCGGCAGTCCACTGCGTGATAGTCGGATTCAGCAGGCAAAGGGCAACCGCGCCTAGGCTGTTCACATACGGCGTGGGCAACAATGAGGCAGTGGAGATCAGCGCTACCAACATAAACGCGTACCTGATGGACTCTGCATCGGTAAACGTGCAGTCACGGACGAAGCCGGTTTCTACAGCCCTTCCCGCAGTCAGTTTCGGTTCAATGGCAAATCCGACGGCACCTTTTGTGGTTTCCGTTGATGATCTTGACGAGGTAAGGAGCGACGCGATCGCGTCAAAGTACCTTCACAGGTTCGTGGGATCAGAGGAGTTGATCCATTCGAAGGAACGATGGTGCTACTGGCTGGACACGGAGGCGTTCGAGCCGGCTGACATCACCGCTAGCCGTCACCTGCAGGCGCTGACAAATGCGGTACGTGAGAAGCGGCTGAGCTCGAAGCGTGCGGCAACGGCAGCGTTGGCAGAAATCCCGCACCTGTTCGCGGAACGCCGGCAACCTGAGCTTTCATACGTATGTATTCCGAAGGTGGCAAGCGAGAACCGTGCTTATTTCACTGCGGACTACCTAGGTCCAGAGGTGATCGCGTCCGATCTGGTGTTCACCTGCCCGGACGAGGACGGTTTCGTCTTTGCGATCGTGAGCTCGTCCATGTTCATCACCTGGCAGAAGACCGTCGGTGGCCGCTTGGAGTCGCGGTTGCGTTTCTCTAACACCGTGGTCTGGAACAACCTGCCGCTGCCGCCTGTGGCGCCGGAACTGCGCGCGCAGATCATCGCGGCGGGCAAGGCCGTGCTCGCCGCCCGCGCGCTGCACCCGGAGCGCTCCCTGGCCAAGCACTACGAGCCCGGCAAGCTCTCCCCGGAGCTCCAAGCCGCCCACGACGCCCTAGACCTGCTGGTGGACAAGGCGTTCGGCGCGCAGCACCCGCTCGCCGATAACACCGAGCGCCTGCAGGTGCTGTTCGCCCGCTACAGCGAACTCACCGCCGCGCCAGCCTGAACTGCTCAACGCAGTAGCCGCCTTGCACAATTGTTTGCGCGCAGTCGCCGGTCTGGGGCAGGCGCGCGGCACTGCCCACCACCGATAGTCCCAAGGACCCAATGAACTACGACTACGACGACGCCCACCTGGCCGCCATCTACGACCACGACAACCCCTCCGGGGACGACCACGCCTTCTATCGGGCCCTGGTCGATGAGTTAGGCGCGCGCACCGTCGTAGACCTGGGCTGCGGCACCGGCCTCCTCACGGCGCAGCTGGTAGACCCCGGCAACGCCAAGAGCGTCGGCGAATCGGGGCAGTCAGTTCTCGCACGGCGCGTGGTGGGGATCGACCCGGCCCAGGCGATGCTCGACGTTGCCCGCAGCCAGCAGCACGGCGACCAAGTGGAGTGGGTGTGCGGCACCAGCGCCGCGCTGCGACGGCTGGACCTGCGGGCCGACCTCGTGCTCATGACAGGCAACGTCGCCATGCACATCCTGGGCGAGGAATGGCTGGCCACGTTGCGCGACGTCGCCCAAGCGCTGGCCCCCGGCGGCACGCTCGCCTTCGAGACACGCAACCCCGAGGCTCGGGCCTGGCTCGAATGGAACGGAGCGGAAACCGTGCGGGATACCCCCATCGGCCCGCTGAAGGAAACCTGGCGCACGGACCCGCCCGACTCCGCCGGCGTAGTTACCATGCACCTGGAAAACCTGTTCCTGGCAGACGGCTACGACGCCTCCTTCACCCAACGGCTCCAGTTCCGCAGCTTTGACCAAGTGGTAGGGGACCTGCGGTGCGCGGGCCTGGAACTGGTGGCCTGCTACCGCGACTGGGAAAGAACGCCATTCACGGGCGGCAAGGACCAGCGGCTCATGGTGTTCGTAGCCCAAAGGCCGCTCGACGAGTAACCCGGGCGCTGGGTGCGTTGGTGTGTTTGTGGGCGGGTGGCACGGAGCGTACAAGTGTGCGGTTGGGGTACGTATGACCGGCCGGTGCCGCGCCCCCAAGCGGTCGGATGTACCCCGCACTCGCATTTGTGACTCTGGGGGCTGGGAGGGGCGTAGCGGGGCGCTGGGGCTGCTCGTAGGCAGCGTTGGGCGGGCGCGGGCAGAGCCAAGGGCCGCGCGCTCCGAAACGAGATCGATGACGGTCCAGCGCCGCCTTTCCACTAGCCGCCACGCATGGCTGCAATTGCGAAGTGGTAGTGGACACAGACGGTTGCCAAACGTCGGGATTCTGCGCGAGCCGAGCGTGCCGGTGAGAACATGGTCTGCATGTCAAACTACGGAACGGCTGGCGCAACCGGCCAGCGGAACATGGTCATTCTTGTAACGGCACTTGTGAGCGTCATTGCTGTGGCACTGGCGTGGGTTTTCTTTTTCCGGAGTGGGGAGGACAACGCGGGCGAGGATGCGGCAGCGACGAGCGCGCAGACCGACTCCGCAGGCACCGACGGCGCCGCCTCCGGCGAGGGGCAGAACGACGCGGCAGCGGTTGGAAACGGCGGAGAGCTGAACGACGCCTCCATCGAGGTGCCCCGCAGGTGCTTCGAAGCGACGCTGATGGAACGCTACGGGGAGTACAACCAAGAACCGGTCAGCTTCAAGGCGGGTGTTGCTACTTCTGACGAGCCGAACACCGGCAAGATCACGATCAAGTCTGTGCAGAGCGGCTACCACGCTGAGGAAGAAGGCGAACTGACCGTCGTGCAGTTCGAGTGCACCCCCAAGTACGACGAGCCCTTCGAATCCCTTGGTCTCTACTCCAAGGACGGGAAGTACCTGGATGGAGTCGAGTGGGGCGGCACCACCCTGCCCGAGCTCGACTACGGGACCAAGACCTTCGCAGACGTAAAGGCGGAGGAGGACGCCTTCTACGCCACGGTGAAGGAGATTGGCGTGGCGGGGGACGACGTTGCCGCCGGCGGTCCGCGCACCGGCGTGGCCCACTTCCGGTTTGAATTCAGCGACACGTATAACACGGTGCGAGTCACGGAGGCCCGCTACGAGATCAGCGGTGGTGAGGTGACGGCCCCCGAGGTGGACGACGCCATCGACCTTTTCGAGGCGCTTCGAGACGGGGATGACGCCGCCGCCCTCGAACACATGACCAAGGAACAGCTAGACGAGGTCAAGACCGGCTGCGTGGGCGGCTGCGACGACCCGAAGCACAAGAAGTACTCCGAGGTCTTCCTGCAGAAGGACGCCGGCATTGCCGAGTGTTTCTTGGCCGCGCCCAAGGGCTTCGTGTACTACGAGAGCATTGACGGCTTCGAATTCGTTGGCGGGGAGCCCGAGTTCAAGCCGGGGCAGTTCTTCTGCCCTATCCAGCTGCCGAGCGATGAGGAGCACACCTGGGAGCGCCTGCTTCTGGTCCAGCCTGACGACGCGGGTTCGTTCGAGTTCGTGTCGCTAGTCAAGACTAGCAAGTAGGCAAGAAGCGGGCGGGGTGGTGAGTAGATACTCACCGCCCCGCCCGCTTTTGTCACGCGCACCTGCGGCGAACCACGCTAGCGGGGCCTCGACGCACCGGCTGGCCCGGACGGGCCTGCGGGCCGGGCCTCGAGGGTCACGCCCCTAAGAGCGGGTTGGCACGGAGCGTACAAGTGTGCGGTTGGGGTACATGTGACCGGTCGGTGCCGCGCCCCCAAGCGGTCGGTTGTACCCCGTACTCGCATTTGTGACTCTGGGGGCTGCGAGGGGGCGTAGGGAGGCGCTGGGTGCGTTGGTGTGGCTGTGGGTGGGTGGCACGGAGCGTACAAGTGTGCGGTTGGGGTACATGTGACCGGTCGGTGCCGCGCCCCCAAGCGGTCGGATGTACCCCGTACTCGCATTTGTGACTCTGGGGGCTGGGAGGGGGAGTAGCGGGGGGCTGGGAGGGGGAGTAGCGGGGCGCTGGGAGGGGCCGTCGTGGAGAGAGGCGAGGGGCCGTATCGGGGCGCCGGGCGTGCCCGGAGCCGGAGCCGGAGCAGGGCCTGTTCGTGGCTGACGAAGTGCGTGCGCGGGCAAAAGCTAAGGGCCGCTGGGCGCCGCCGAACGGCGGCCCACAGCGGCCCTACAGCCAGCGCCCCGGACCTAGATCCAGGACTGGAACCACATGCGCTCGTACCACTCGTGGTGGGGGATGTAGTCGCCCACATAGATGGGCCAGAAGTAGACCCCGAGAGCCAGCACCAGCGCGGTGACCACGCTCAGGGTCACCAACGTGCGCCGCTCCGTCCCCAGGAAGGACGCCTTGACGCGCTCCAGGGCCTCGGCCCAACTCTCGGAGCCAGCCTCCGGCTCGACCGTCACCGCGCCGGCTACAGCCGCGCCGGCCGGCACCGCACGGTCGCGCGCCTTCGCGCCGCCACCGGCTCTACCGCCACCGGCCTTACCGCCACTGGCCTTAGGCGTTGCCGCCACGGCAACCTTGGCGCCTACCTCAGCGTTCGCGCTCACCTCAGCGCGCGCACCGGCCCTAGGCGTTGCCGCAACGGCAACCTCGCCGCCTACCTCAGTGTTCGCGCTCACCTCAGCGCGCGCACCGGCCCCGGCGTCACCAGCCTCGCCGGCGCCCACGGCCTCGCCCTCCGCATCGGCCCCGCCCTCCGCGTCGGCCTCGCTCTGAGTGGCAAGCGCGGCGGCCTCGCGTTCGGCGGCTTCGTAGGCGAGCTCGGCGGCGGCAGCGTCGTCGGCCGATCGCCGCAACTGGAAAATGTGCCCAGGCAACCAGACGGCGTAAAGCAGGGCGAAC
The DNA here is from genome assembly GCF_041380365.1 of Buchananella sp. 14KM1171. Lineage (NCBI taxonomy): Bacteria > Bacillati > Actinomycetota > Actinomycetes > Actinomycetales > Actinomycetaceae > Buchananella > Buchananella felis. The sequence goes on from NZ_CP159981.1 coordinate 1,677,388, forward strand.
ACCACGAACGGGGAGAACACCACCGTGTAGAAGGTGAAGATGGTGCGCTCGGTGTACTGGAACCACGGCACGTACAGGCCCAGGTAGCCGGCCAGCACCAGCCAGGCGCGCCAATCCAGGCGCCACAGGGCCCCGTAGAGCACCACGGCCAGGGCCAGGAAGCCCAGCCACCAGATCGCCGGGTTACCGACGGACAAGATGGCCTCCACGCAGTTGTCGCTCCCGCAGGAGGCGCCGCCCCGGTGGGAGAAGTCGGTGGGCCAGTAGAAGCTGGTCGGTCGGGTCTGCAGCAGCCAGCCGGAGGGCTGGGACATGTAGGAGTGCTCGGAGGAGACACCGACGTGGAAGTCGTAGGCGGCCTTGTGGTAGTCCAGCAGGTCCTGCAGGCCCAGCGGCAGCCAGGACGGCGTCCACGGCACGCGGCCCTCCGCCAGCTCGGTGGCGGCCCAACCGCGCTTGTACCCGCCGGGGGTGGCCAGCCAGGACCACCAGGAGGCCACGTAGGTCACCAGCGCCAGGCCCACCATCGCGAAGAACGCCGGGATCGCGCCGCGCACCAGGGACTGCAGTGCCCACTTCGGGCTGCCGGCCAGCTGGCGGGCGGAGGCGTCCCACACCACCACCAGGATGCCGGCCACCGCCAGCATGTAGAGGCCGGACCACTTCACGCCCGTGGCCAGGCCGAACGCCACGCCGGCCCCGAGCAGCCACCAGCGCACCCCGGTGCGGGCCACGATGCCGTGCCCGTGCCGCTTGCCGCCGGCGCGCACCGCCAGGTCGCGGGCCATGTGGGCGCGCATCGACTGGCGGTCCACGAAGACCAGACACATGGCCACGACCACCCAGAACGTCAGGAAGATGTCCAGCAGCGCGGTGCGCGACTGCACCAGGTGCTGGCCCTCCACGGCCAGGAACAGGCCGGCCGCCATGCCGAAGGCCGCGTTGTTGAGCACGCGCCCGACCAGCCAGGCCAGCAGGATCACGGTCAGCGTCCCGAAGAACGCGGAGGAGATGCGCCACCCGAACCCGGTCTCGGGGCCGAATAGGCGCATGCCCATGGCGATCATCCACTTGCCCACGTGGGGGTGCACCACGAATGCGCCGTTGGTGGTCATGGCGGAGTAGTCGCCGGCCTCGAAGAGGTCGTTGACGTTGTCCCCGCTCCAGTCCGCCTCGTAGCCGAGCGTCATGAGGGCGTAGGCGTCCTTGACGTAGTACGTCTCGTCAAAGACCAGCTTTTGCGGGTGGGCCAGGTGGACCACGCGCAGGATGAACGCGAACACGCCCACTAGGGCCGGGATGATCCACGCGGCCAGGCGGTCCTTCGCGCTCTCCACGGTCCCCAGCCCCAGGCGGGTGCGCCAGTACACCTCCTCCACGCGCTGAGAAGCGGTCAGCTCGGCGCGGCGGCTGCCCGCGCTGCGCCCCGATCGTGTCTTGGCCGCGCTGGGCTTGGCCTTGGTGCGCGCGGGGGTGCGCGTCCGGCCGGCGGCGTTGGTGGCAGTGGCATTCACGCCCGCAAGCATACGATGGAGCCAAATTATTGGGAGGTAGCCGTGCTTGAACGTGTCAATGACCGCGTCGATTTGGATCCGGTGGACGACGCTGCCGCCCCCGCCGCCCCCACGCTCTGGCCGCTGCGCGCAGGGGTGATCACCCTGGCGGCCACCCCGATCGGGAACGTGGGGGACGCCTCCGCCCGGCTGGTGAGCGCCCTTAAGCAGGCTGACGTGATCGCGGCGGAGGACACGCGCCGCACCGTGGATCTGCTGCGCCGCCTGGGGGTGCGCGCCCCGGGCCGGCTGACCGCCTTCCACGAGCACAACGAGGACGCCAAAGCCCCGGCGCTGCTGGAGGCCGCCCGGGCGGGGCAGCGCGTGCTGCTGGTGACGGACGCGGGCATGCCGTCGGTGAGCGACCCGGGCTACCGGCTGGTGGCGCTGGCCGCCGCGCAGGGCGTGGAGGTGACGGTGATCCCGGGGCCGTCTGCGGTGCTGACCGCGCTGGCGATCTCCGGGCTGGCCTCCGACCGCTTCTGCTTCGAGGGATTCTTGCCCCGCAAGGAGGGGGAGAGGGCCCGCCGCCTGGCCCAGCTGGCGACCGAGGAGCGCACCCTGGTCTTCTTCGAGAGCCCGCACCGCGTGGCCGCGACCCTGGCCGCCCTGGCGCAGGCCTTTGGGGGCGAGCGGGCGGCCGCGCTGTGCCGCGAACTGACCAAGACGTTCGAGGAAGTGGTGCGTGCGCCGCTGGGGCAGCTGGCCGAGCGCTTTGCCGACGGCGCTCGCGGCGAGGTGGCGCTGGTGGTGGCCGGCGCACCCGCCCAAGTGGCCGACGCTGCCGCCCTGGTGGGCAAAGTCAGCGCCCTGGTTGAGGCCGGCGCCAGGCTCAAGCCCGCCGTCGCGGAGGTGGCCGCCGCCCACGGGGTCTCCAAGCGCGAGCTCTACGAGGCCGCACTGGCCGCCCGCAGCTAGGACGGCGCTGGCGCACAGAGCGGGCGGGGTTTGGGAGGCGCGGGCGCGGCAACGTCGGCCAACTGGCTCACCACGCCACTGCAAGGGGCGGGCGCGCCGTTCGATAGGATTGCGGGCATGACTCGCGTACTTTCCGCCGTGGCTTGGCCCTACGCCAACGGACCGCGGCACATTGGCCACGTCGCCGGATTCGGCGTTCCCTCCGACGTCTTCTCCCGCTACATGCGCATGGCGGGCCACGACGTCCTCATGGTCTCCGGTACCGACGAGCACGGCACGCCCATCCTGGTGGCGGCCGACCAGCAGGGCATCACCGCCCGTGAGCTGGCCGACAAGAACAACCGGATCATCGCCGAGGACCTGGTGGCCTTAGGCCTTTCCTACGACCTGTTCACCCGCACCACCACCGGCAACCACTACCAGGTGGTGCGCGCCATGTTCGAGACGGTGCGGGACAACGGCTACATGATCAAGCGCACCATGGGCGCGGCGATCTCCCCGTCCACCGGGCGCACCCTGCCCGACCGCTACATCGAGGGCACCTGCCCGCTGTGCGGCTACGGCGAGGCCCGCGGCGACCAGTGCGACAACTGCGGCAAGCAGCTGGACCCCACCGACCTGATCGACCCGAAGTCCAAGGTCAACGGCGAGCGCCCCGACTTTGTGCAGACCGAGCACTACTTCCTGGACCTGCCGGCGCTGGCCGACGCCCTGTCGGCGTGGCTCGACGAGCGCGAGGCCACCGGCACGTGGCGCCCCAACGTGATCCGCTTCTCCCAGAACATCCTGGAGGAGATCCGCCCGCGCGCCATGACGCGCGACATCGACTGGGGCATCCCGGTGCCTGGCTGGGAGGACCAGCCGAACAAGCGCCTGTACGTGTGGTTCGACGCGGTGATCGGCTACCTGTCCGCCTCCATCGAGTGGGCCCGCCGTAGCGGCGACCCGGAGGCGTGGCGCAAGTGGTGGAACGACCCCGAGAGCCTGTCCTACTACTTCATGGGCAAGGACAACATCGTCTTCCACTCCCAGATCTGGCCCGCCGAGCTGCTGGCCTACAACGGGGGCGGCGACAAGGGCGGTCAGCCCGGCGAGCTGGGCGTGCTCAACCTGCCCACCGAGGTGGTCTCCAGCGAGTTCCTCACCATGGAGGGCAAGCAGTTCTCCACCTCCCGCTCCGTGGTCATCTACGTGCGCGACGTGCTGGCGCGCTACCAGCCCGACGCGCTGCGCTACTTCATCAGCGCCGCCGGCCCGGAGAACCAGGACAGCGACTTCACGTGGGCGGAGTTCGTGCGCCGCACCAACTCCGAGCTGGTGGCCGGCTGGGGCAACCTGGTCAACCGCACCGCCGCGATGATCGCCAAGAACTTCGGGGAGATCCCGGCCCCGGGCGAGCTGGAGCCGATCGACCAGGAGCTGCGCGACGCGATCACCGCCGGCTTCGGGGCCGTCGGTTCGCTGATCGAGGCCCACCGCCAGCGCGCCGCCATCGCGGAGATCATGCGCCTGGTGGGCGAGACCAACAAGTACGTCACCGAGACCGAGCCCTTCCGCCTGAAGGCCCCGGAGCAGCGCCAGCGCCTGGCCACCGTGCTGCACACCCTGGCCCAGAGCGTGGCGGACCTGAACGTGATGATGTCCCCGTTCCTGCCGCACTCCGCCAACGCCATCGACAAGGTGCTGGGCGGGGCAGGCGACCTGGCCCCGATGCCTCGCATCGAGGAGGTGGTGGACCTGGACGTCAGCCGTGAGGACGGTTCCCCGCTGGACTACCCGATCATCACCGGTGACTACAGCAACGTGCGCCGCTGGAAGAGCCAGCCGCTCGCGGTGGGTACCTCGATCGCCAAGCCCACCCCGGTGTTCGTCAAGCTGGACGAGTCCGTCATCGAGGAGGAGCTGGCCCGCATGGCCGGTTAGGCCCGACAGGTCGAGGTTCTGCAAAAGGGGGTGGTGGCCCGCAGCTTTCGCTGCGGGCCACCACCCCCTTTTTTTTTGCGTCCGGGGAAGCCCCGGGCTCCCTGCGTGCCGCCGGCCCGCGGTGCCCCGGTGGCCCCTTTGCCAGCGACCGAGCGGCGCCCCGGTGGCGGGGTGTGCCTAGGCCGCGAAGCGGTAGACGCGCTGCGTGTTCTCCTCCAGCTGGGCGCACGCGGCGGCCTCATCCACGCCCCAGCGCTGGGCGATCGCCCGCACCGTCACCGGCATCACGTAGGAGGCATTGGGGCGCCCGCGCAGCGGGTGCGGGGCCAGGTAGGGGGCATCCGTCTCCACCAGCACCAGCTCGCGCGGCAGCCGGTCCAGGGCGGCGCGCGCGTAGTCGTTGGCGTGATAGGTCAGCGGGCCCGCGATGGACGCATACCAGCCGTGCTCCGCCAGCACCTGCGCCATCTGCGCGTCCCCAGAGAAGCAGTGGAACACGGTGCGCTCCGGGGCGCCATCCGCCAGCAGCGTCTCGATCACCTCCGCGTGGGCGTCCCGGTCGTGGATCTGCAGCGGCAAATCCAGCTCCTTGGCCAGCGCGATGTGGGCGCGGAACGCCGCCACCTGCGCCGCCCGCGCCCCCGGCCCGCCTCTAAAGAAGTCCAGCCCGCTCTCACCAATCGCCACCACGTCGGGGTGGCGCGCCGCCTTCGCAACGGCCGACAGGGCGTCGTCCAAATCCACCTCGTGGTGGGGGCGCAACGTCGGGGTCAGGCCGTCGGGAGCGTCGGCCGCCACGTGCCGCAACGCGCCGGCGTGCAACGGCGCCTCGTTCGGGTGAATCGCCACCGCCGCGAACACGCCCGGCAGCCGCGTCAGCGCGCACGCCGCCTCCAGGTCATTCAGCTCGCAGCCCACCGTGACGATCCGGTGCACCCCCACGGCCGCCGCGCGGCGCAACTGCTCCTCCAGGCTGGGCCGCTCGCCCTGCACCTCCGGGATCTCCTCCACCCGAAGCGGCAGGTGCGTGTGGTTATCGGTAACGGGGGCCGCCAGCGGCTCCGGCAGGTCCGGCCAGCGGCGGGACTTCTTGGAAGCAGTCATGGGTAACAGGGTAAGCAAGGCCGTAGGCGGCGCCGCGCACGTGCCGGCGTGATCCTCGCTGGGGGCCGGGCGCTGGGTGCTGGGCGTTGGGTCGGCGCGTGTGCTGTCGGCCTCCGGCATCGCCAACTTCGAGACCTCTCCCAACGCCGGGCCGACCCGTGTGCTGTCGGCCTCCGGTCTTTCCGGTCCGGGAGCGTTCGCCGGGGCGGCGCCGGGTGGTGTTGCGCAAACGGTTGTGGGGTTATCCGACCTTTTGAGCTTTTGCTGCAGTTTTTGTGGGCTTGGTGGACCGATTGAGGGGTTACCCGCTCGGGTAAGCCCTCGAGAGGTTCACTAAGCCCACGATCGGTGGGCCAACCCTACGAGAGGTGCACTAAGCCCTCAATCGCTTGCGCACACCCGCGCCCGAGCCACCAGTTTTGACGCCGAGGTTGGGGCGGAGAGCGCGGGAGATGCTGGATTGGCGCCTGCTGCCTGCGCGCACGGCACCGCCGTAGCTGGCCCATGCTGCCTGCGCGCACTGCGTTTCGGCCGCATCTCCCCGCTGCCTGTGCGTACGGCGGCCGGCTCTACCGCGCCAACATCTTCGGCCGCGAGCACGCCCCGCCGCCCGTCCGGCCTGCCCCGTCGCCTGGGAATAGTCTGGGCGCCGGCGCCCCCGTGTCCCGCTGAAGCGTTGCAATGCCGGGGTAAACACCCTGGTGTGTGCGCAGTGAGCACCGCCACGCGCATGTGAATCGGGCCCAACCGGTAGACAAACTGTGTAACAAACTGGTTACGATCAGCGCGGCCACTTTCCATGAGTGGCCCGGACCCTGCATCACCCGCGTGATGACGCCGGGTGGCCATCCCTCGCGAGACAACCTCGCTGGCCGCCCACGAACAGCAAAGGACAGCATGACCGTCACCGAGCCCAACACCCTGGCCCCCTCCAAGCGCAAGCCGCGCTCCAAGCGCAGCATGATCCAGTGGATTGGCGCGGGTTCCGCCGCCGCCCTCCTGGTGGCCGGTGGGGCAGTGGCCCTGGCCAACTACAAGACCGTCAACATCTCCGTGGACGGCACCAACCAGTCCATCTCCACCTTCTCCGGTGACGTCTCCGGCGCGCTCGCCGCCGCCGGCGTGGCCGTGGGCGAGCACGACCTGGTTGTCCCCGCCCCCTCCGCCGCGCTGAGCTCCGGCGCCACCATCACCATCAAGCGCGCCACCCCGCTCACCCTGGGCGACTCCACCGTGTGGACCACCGAGGGCACCGTGGCCGCCGCTGCCGCCGCCAAGGGTGGCTTGGAGAGCTTCTCCGCCTCCCGCGCCGTGCTGCGTCAGGAGATCGCGGCCCTGCCGCTCGTGGCCGAGGGTGACAAGGTCACCGTCATGGCCGACGGCAAGAAGACCGAGCTCGTGGCCGCCGGTGCCCTGGACGTCGAGGGTGTGCTCAAGCAGGCCGGCGTGGAGGTCTCCCCGATCGACCACGTCAAGTCCGCCATCTCCGCTGACGGCGCCGTGACCGTGACCGTGGTGCGCGTGGTGCGCGCCGTGACCGACGCGGAGAGCGAGATCGCCTTCGAGACCGTCGAGGAGCACACCGAGGACCTCTACGAGGACGAGTCCGAGGTGGCCCAGGAGGGCGCCCCCGGCAAGCTGGTCACCCACACCTACACCGAGACCCGCGACGGCAAGGCCGTGGTGAGCGTCAAGACCGGTGAAACCGTGGCCGCTCAGCCCACCAAGAAGATCGTTCGCATCGGTACCAAGGAGCGCCCGGCCGTGCGCCAGCAGGCCAGCGGTGGCTCCCAGGAGAGCGTGAACTACACCGTCGGCGGCGACGTGTGGGCCGCGCTCGCCCAGTGCGAGTCCGGCGGCAACCCGGCCACCAACACCGGCAACGGCTACTACGGCATGTACCAGTTCTCCCTGCCGACCTGGTACTCCGTGGGCGGCACCGGCCTGCCCTCCGAGGCCTCCGCCGCAGAGCAGACCATGCGCGCCCAGATCCTGCAGCAGCGCGCCGGTTGGGGCCAGTGGCCCGCCTGCACCGCGATGCTGGGGCTGCGCTAGGCCAGCTAGCTGCCGTACACAAGGCGGGCGCGGGGAGTGGAAACACTGCCCCGCGCCCGCCCTCTTTGTGCCTCCGGTGGGGTGAGGAACGGCGGGGTGAGCGGGGTGGCGGGAGGAACGTCGGCCGTCAGAATGTGTCTGATGGTGGCCGACGTCGCCGCCCGGCCGCGCCGCCACCGCCACCGCCCGGTTAGGCTGGGAGCCTATGGAAACTCCCGCTGTGCGCCTACTGGCCCCCGCTGATGTGCGCGAGCTGTGTGCTCGCCTGAACGTGCGCCCCACCAAGACGCTGGGGCAAAACTTTGTGCACGACTCCGGGACGGTGACCAAGATCGTCGCCGCCGGGCATGTGTCCGCCGGCGAGCACGTGCTGGAGGTGGGGCCCGGCCTGGGCTCGCTCACCCTGGCGCTGCTGGGGGCGGGTGCGCGCGTTACGGCCATTGAGATCGACCCGGTGCTGGCCAAGGCGCTGCCTGACACGGTGGCACAGCGCGCCCCGCAGGCGGTCGGGCAGTTCACCGTGGTGGAGGCCGACGCCCTCTCAGTCACCAGCGCGCAGCTGCTGGAAGAACGCGCGCTGGCCGCCGGCTTTGCCGGGGACTGGAGCCAGCCCACGCGCCTGGTGGCCAACCTGCCCTACAACGTGGCCGTCCCGGTGCTGCTGACCCTGCTGGCCGCCCTGCCCTCCCTGAAGGAGGTGCTGGTGATGGTGCAGGCGGAGGTGGCTGAGCGACTGGCCGCTGCGCCCGGCTCGCGCGTCTACGGGGTGCCCTCCGTGAAGGCCGCCTGGTACGGGGACGCTCACCTGGCCGGTGCAATCGGCCGCAACGTCTTTTGGCCCATCCCCAACGTGGACTCCGCCCTGGTGCGTTTGGTGTGCGGGGCCCCGCCGGCTACCTCCGCCAGCCGCGAGCAGGTGTTTGCCGTGGTGGACGCGGCCTTCGCGCAGCGCCGCAAGACCCTGCGCGCCGCCCTGGGGGCGTTTATCGGTTCCCCGGCGCGCGCCGAGGAGGCCCTGGTGGCCGCCGGCGTGGACCCGCAGGCGCGCGGGGAGAAGCTGACCGTGGCGCAGTTCGCCGCCATCGCCGAGCAGCTTGCCCCCGAGCTGCAGGCCAAGGCGGGCGGCCATGCCGGTGCCCAGCCGGGCGCGGGCGCGGGCAAGTGAGCGCCGAGGCGGTGCGCGGCCAAGGCGTGCCGGTGGGGGGTGTGGGCGCAACGTCGTCCCCCGAGGCGGTGCGCGGCCAAGGCGAGCCGGTGCGGGGCGTGAGCGTGGGCGACCGGGTGGAGGCCCGCGCCCCCGGCAAGGTCAACCTGTACCTGGGCTGCGGCGGGCGCCTGCCCGACGGCTACCACCTGCTGGACACCGTGTTCCTGGCGGTGGACCTGGAGGAGCGCGGAAGCGCCACCCTGCTGGGGACCGAGCCGGTGCGGATTGGCAGCGAGCCCGGGCCGGCAGGGGCGGCAGCGGGCGCGGTCGGTGCACTGCCGAACTGGCTGGAGGTTAGTTTCGCCGGCCAGGGCAGCGAGCAGCTGGCCGTGGACGCCACCAACCTGGTGGTGCGCGCTGCGGTGGCGCTGGCCACCCACCTCGGCTACGCCCTGCCCACCCGCATCGAGGTGGAAAAGCGCGTGCCGATCGCGGCGGGCATGGCCGGTGGTTCGGCCGACGCCGCCCTCACCCTGCGCGCCCTGAACGAGCTGTGGGCCGCCGGGCTGGATTTGGACCAGCTGACCGCGCTGGGCCGCCGCCTGGGCGCCGACGTTCCCTTCGGCCTCGTGGGCGGCCTGGCCCACGCCGGCGCGCGCGGCGACGAACCCGTGGCAATGGCCGCCCTGCCCGGCGCCCCGCAGCTCCACCTGGCCTTCTTCGCCTCCCCGCTGGGGCTTTCCACCCCGGCCGTGTTCGGCGAGTTCGACCGGGCAAGCGAGTTCGACCGGGCAAGCGAGTTCGACCGGGCAAGCGAGTCTGACCGGGCCAGCGAGGCCACCGGGGTGGACGACGCTGCCGACGCCGCCGCCCCGCGAGTGGCACCCGCCGCGCTGCTGGAGGCCGCCCGCGCCGGGGACGCCGCCGCCCTGGCCGGGCTGATCGCCAACGAGCTACAGGCCCCCGCCCTGCGCCTGCGCCCCGAGCTGGAGCGCACCATCGCCGCCGCACACGAGGCCGGGGCGCTGCGCGCATTCGTCTCCGGCTCCGGCCCCACCATCGCCGCGCTGTGCAGCTCGCGCGAGCACGCCGAGCAGGTGGCCGCCGCAGTGACCGCCGCGCTCGGCGAGGACGAGCTGGGCTACCCGCTGCGCGCGGTGGTGGCCTCCGGGCCCGTCCCCGGCGCGAGCGCGACCAGCACCGGCCCTGGCGCCGGCACCGACGTGCCGGGCGGCGCCAGTGTGGCCCTCACCGCCGGCGGCGTCCCCGGCGCCCGCACCCGAATCGACGAGGAGAACTAAGTGGCCCACCTGCTGGGACTGAACGAGGTAGGCATTCACCTGGGCGTCCGGGAGGTCTTTGCGGGCCTGACCCTGGGCCTGGAGGACGGCACCCGCGTGGGCATCCTGGGCCCCAACGGCGCGGGAAAGTCCACGCTGCTGCGCCTGCTGGCGGGCAAGCTGGCCCCGGAGACCGGGCGCGTGACCCTGGCCGGCTCCACCCGCGTGGCCATGCTGGACCAGGGCGACGAGCTGCCGGCAGACGCCCGCGTGGTGGACGTGATCCACCCCGGCAAGGCCGAGCACGAGTGGGCCACCGACGCCCGCATCCGCGACATCCACGCGGGCCTGCTGGATGGGATCGCGCTGGACGCGCGCGTGGGCGAGCTCTCCGGCGGCCAGCGCCGCCGTGTGGCCCTGGCCGCCGTCCTGACCACCGAGGCAGAGGTGCTGATCCTGGACGAGCCCACCAACCACCTGGACGTGGAGGGCGTGGACTGGCTGGCCCGCCACCTGCGCGCTCGCGGTCGGCGGGGCGGGCGGGAGATGGGCGCCCTGGCCGTGGTCACCCACGACCGCTGGTTCCTGGATGCGATCTGCACCCGGGTGTGGGAGGTGGTGCCCTGCATCGACAAGCCGGGCACCCAGATCCCGGGCCGCGTGGAGACGTACGACGGCGGGTATGCGGCCTACATCCTGGAGCGCGCCGAGCGGGCCCGGCGCGCGGCCGTGGCTGAGGAGAAGCGCAACAATCTGCTGCGCAAGGAGCTGGCGTGGCTGCGCCGGGGCGCCCCGGCGCGCACCTCCAAGCCCAAGTTCCGCATCGACGCCGCCAACCAGCTGATCGAGAACGTGCCGCCACCGCGCGACACGGTGGAGCTGATGAAGATGGCCACGGCCCGCCTGGGCAAGGACGTGATCGACCTGGAGAACGTCAGCCTGTCCTACGGGGACAACCAGATCCTGCGAGAGGTCACCTGGCGCCTGGCCCCGGGCGAGCGCGTGGGGATCGTGGGCGTCAACGGTGCGGGCAAGACCACGCTGCTGCGCCTGCTGGAGGGCGTGCTGCCGCCCAGCAGCGGACGGATCAAGCGCGGCAAGACCGTCAAGCTGGCCGTGCTGTCCCAGTCCACGCACGAGCTGGACGCGGTGGCCCACCTGCGCGTGGTGGAGGCCGTGGCCGAGCGCGGCGCATCCGTGATGGTGGGGGACAAGGAGCTGACGGCCTCCCAGCTGGTGGAGCGCCTGGGCTTCGCGCGCGAGCGCGCCTGGACCCCGGTGGGGGAGATCAGCGGTGGCGAGCGCCGCCGCCTGCAGCTCATGCGCCTGCTCATGGACGAACCGAACGTGCTGCTGCTGGACGAGCCCACCAACGACCTGGACACGGACACGCTGGCCGCCATGGAGGACCTGCTGGACGGCTGGCCGGGCACCCTGGTGGTGGTCAGTCACGACCGCTACTTCCTGCAGCGCGTCACCGAGCACCAGGTGGCCCTGCTGGGGGACGGCAGCGTGCGCGACCTGCCCGGCGGCGTGGAGCAGTACCTGGAGATGCGCCAGGCCCAGATCGAGGCCGCCAAGCAGGGGGACGACGTTGCCGCCCGCGCCATTTCCCTGGCTACCCCCGGCGCGGCGGCCGGCACGCAGGAGGCGGCGGGTGACGCTGCGGGCGCCGGTGGGGGCGGCGGGGCGGCAGCGTCGGCCAGCCAGTACACCCCGGCGCAGAAGCACGCGGCCCGCAAGGCGGCGGCGAGCGCCGAGCGGCGCCTGGAGAAGGTGGCTGCGCAGATCGAGAAGGTGCACGCGGACATGGCGACTGCCAGCGCGGATGCGGGCAAGCTGGAGCGCTTGCAAGCCCTCTCTGGGAAGCTGGGCGAGCTCGAGTCGCAGCACGCCGCGCTGGAGGAGGAGTGGCTCGAGGCACTGGAGATTGCCGAGGGCTGAGCGGCCAAGTCACACAGCAGAAACGGTCCAAACCGCGCAATAAAACCGGTCCAAATGACTCAATAAAACCGGTCCAAATCGCTCAATTGTGCTACGATTCCCCGTAATTCCAAGGAAAAGTGGGGAGCGCATGGAGTATCGTCCAAGGATCGTGGATGCGGAACTGAAGGCTGCTCTCCGGACCTCGGGCGCGGTCCAAATCAAGGGGCCCAAATGGTGCGGCAAGACCGCCAGCGCGGGCCAACAAGCCGCGTCCGTGGTCTACATGCAAGACCCCGACCAGGCCGCAACCAACATCGAGATGGCGCGGATCAAGCCCTCCCTCCTGCTCGAAGGTGAGACTCCCCGCCTGATCGACGAGTGGCAGATGGCACCCCAGCTGTGGGACGCGGTGCGTTTCGCAGTAGACCAGCGTGGGGGAGCACCAGGGCAGTTCATCCTCACCGGCTCCACCGTGCCGGGCGAGGAAACCATGCACTCGGGGGTGGGGAGGATCGCGCGCCTAGTCATGCGCCCCATGACGCTATCTGAGTCGGGAGAATCCAACCGGGCTGTCTCTCTGGCGGCTCTCGCGAGCGGTGCAGGCATTGACGCGGCCACCAGCAAGACAGACGTCGAAGAACTGGCGCACATCGTGTGCCGCGGGGGCTGGCCGGCAGCCGTTGTGCGCATGGAGGGGCAGGCTTCTTTGCGGGTGGCCCGGGAGTACGTTGCGGGCCTGCTCGACTCGGACGTAACCCGCATCGACGGCGTAAACCGTAACGCCGGGCGCATGCGCGCCCTCATGCGCTCTTACGCGCGCAACACAGGTACCCAGGCTTCGAACAGCGTGATCGCTGCTGACATGGCGCAGGCCGACTCCGCTCTGTCTCCCAACACCCTGGCCGACTATTTGGACGCCCTCAGGCGGGTGTTTGTCCTTGACGACCTCGAAGCCTGGAATCCCGCGCTGAGGTCAAAGACTGCGGTTAGGACCTCTCCCACTCGACACTTCGTAGATCCCTCCATCGCTGCGGCTCTGCTAGGTGCGGGGCCCGAGGCTCTACTAGGCGACATGGAGACCTTTGGCTTCCTGTTCGAATCGATGTGCGTGCGCGACCTTCGCGTCTACTCCCAAGCGTATGGGGCTGAGGTTTACCACTACCGGGACAAGACGGGGCTAGAAGCAGACGCCGTTGTGGTTTGGCCAGACGGGAGATGGGGAATCGTCGAAGTAAAGCTGGGGCAACACCGCGCCGACGAAGCCGCCGCGAACCTGCTCAAACTGGCTGCCCGCGTGGACCAGGGAAAACTCGGGGCTCCATCTTTTGCCTTGGTCCTCACCGGCGGCAACCTCGCATACACCCGCGAGGACGGCGTGCACGTCGTCCCCATCGCGGCGTTGGGGCCGTGAAGCTGGGGCGGCCCCGTTCCGTGTGCCTCGCGTTGGCAAACAGGGAACAATGAGGCCCATGACTACTTCGTGGACCCAGATCGACCCGGCCGGCGTGGACGTGCGCATGGTGGTGGCGGACATGGACGGCACACTGCTGGATGGGCAGGGGCAGTTCCCGCCCGGCATCTGGGAGTTCCTGGCGGAGCTGAAGGAGCGCGGGATTCGCTTTGTGCCCGCCTCCGGGCGGCAGTACCACACGCTGCTGCACATGTTCCAGGACCCCGAGCTGGCCTACATCGCGGAGAACGGCGGCGTGGTGGTGGCCGGGGGAGAGCGCATCTCCCTGATCAAGCTGGGCCGCGAGGTCTACGAGCAGACCGTGCGCCTCATCCGCACCCTGGACCCCGTGCGTCACGCCGTGGTGGCCTGCGGCGCCGACGGCGCCTACGTGGAACGCAGCGATGAGACCTTCCTGGCGGACACAGCGCAGTACTACGCCAGCCTCAACATCGTGGACGACCTGCTAGAGGTCACGGACGACATCGTGAAGATGGCGGTCTACGACTCGGTGGACCCCCACCAGTCCGTCCACCTGCTAGCCCCGCTGCGGGAGGGAAACCAGGTGGTGGTCTCCGGCAAGGCGTGGATCGACGTGATGGACCTCAGCTGCAACAAGGGAGTGGGCGTGCGCATGCTGCAAGAGCGCTTCGGCATCACCCCGGCCCAGACCCTCAGCTTCGGGGACCTGTTCAACGACGTGGAGATGCTGGAGGCGGCGGACTACTCCTTCGCCATGGCGAACGCCCACCCGGGCGTGATCGCCGGGGCCAACTACCTAGCCCCCGCCAACACCGAGCACGGCGTCCTCACCGTGACCAGGGCGCTCGCGGGGCTGGCGGGATAGCCGAGGCCCGCGCCGGGACGCTGGTGGGCCCGCGAGGACAAAGCACGGGGCGGGCGGCGCGATTTCTCGCGCTGCCCGCCCCACTTTGGGCGCCTACATCATCGGATCAGGCGCTTGACCTCGTCCGCGACGGCAGGGGTGATGGACTTGGGGCCGCCCACGAGCACGGTAAACTCCACCGCGCCCTTGCCCAGCAGCGTAACGGCCTCCGCCGGTAGCTTGGCAGGGGAGGTAAGTAGCACGATGCCGCGCTCCAGGGAGGCGAAGGCTCCCGCCGACAGGGCATCGGCGAAACCGTTGCCGGCGGCCAAAACCACGATCGGCGTGCCAGGCAGGAAGCGTTCCGCCAGCAGCACGGAGGTCTGGTAGCGGTCCGCGCCGACCACCTTGTCCTGGGTCAGGTTGCCGGCCGCGCGGGCGGCGGCACCGACGGCCGTGATGGGTGCGCCCAGTGCCTTAGCCTGCGCCAGGGTTTCGCTGGACAACTTGGCGCCGGTGGACAGCAGCAGCACGCCGTGGTTGGCGGCCGCGATCGGGCCGGCCGACAGCGCATCGGGGTAGTTGCTGCCGTCAACCAGCATGATCTGGTTCACCTTCTGGCCGCGCCCGGTGAGGATCTTTTCGATCCGCTTGGAAACCTCAACAGCGGTGGCGGTGCGGGACGGGCCGGCCAGGCGCTCCACCTCGAAGCCGGCGCCGCGCACGGCCTCCTCAACGGCGGGGGAGATGGAGACGGTGCCACCCACCAGGATAGCCTTGCGCACGCCCCCGTCGTGGGAGAAGCGCAGGGCCTTGGCCGTCTCGGTCTCCAAGCGCTTGGAGTTGGTGAGCAGCACTGGGGCACGCAGGGCGCCAGCCAGCGGGGTGGAGGCCAACGCGTCTGCAAAGCCTTCGCCGGAGGCCAGCACCACGTAGTCGCTCGCCCAATTGCCGGCCTCCAGTAGGGCAGCGGAGGTGGCGTAGCGGGAGGGACCAGACAGGCGGGTGAGCACGCGGGAGAAGACCTCTACCTTTGCGGCCTCGGCGGCCTGGAACTGGTCAGAACGTGCCGGCACGAAGCGCGCGGAGACGGAGTAGCGGCCCAGGTCAGGGGACTGGAAGGAATAGGTGGCCGTGCCGTTTACCACGGCCTTGTGGCCGATCAACTCCTCGCCGGAATAGAACTCCACGTATCCTGCGGCAGCCGGCTCGACGGTGGCGGTGTAGCTGATGGTCTCTCCAACCAGGGCGGACTGCCCTCGCAGGGACAGGGAGACCTGCTGAGCGGCCGGGAGCTGGGGGCCTACCACGAAGTGGTAGGTCTTGGTGTCGCTGGATTCCTGGCCGCCGATTCGTGCGCTAGCGGTCACGGTCAGCTTGTACTCGCCTGGCTTGGAGAAGGCCCAGTAGCTGTGGGCGTGCTGGCGGCCCAGGGAGAACTGGTTTTTGACGGTGCCTTGCTGGGAGACGTGCCACCAGATCTGGCGACCGGCGGCGAGGTCGTCAGTCAACAGGACCAGACGGAAGTCCGCAGGTCCCTCCACCTTGTCCAGGGTGAAGGTGGTTGGGGTCTCCAGCGCGCCGGCGGGAACCAGCTCGGTGGAGAAGCCGGGCCACAGGGCGGTGGGGAGCATGCCGGACTGGTGGACCAGCCAGATTGTCTCGCCGGCAGCTCCGGCGGGGGAGAAATCATTGCGTAGGGTGGTGCGGGCAACGTCGTTGATCCAGAAACGGACGTTGTCTGCCGGGAACACCTTGCCCAGCTCGCCAGGCTGGTCCACGCGGGAGATCAGCTTGAGCTGGCCGTCCTCCAGGCGGGTGGAGATCGCATCGGCGTGGCCGCGATCGAAGATCAGCCGACTGGTCGGGGCCGGGGCGTTGCCCTCGGTGAGGTCGCCGAGCGGGGCGGGCTGGATCGGGCCGAGCTGCGGGGCGTCGGCGGCGAGTGCGTTGTCGCCCGCTGCGGCGTCGTCCGCCAGAGCCGGCAGGGTCGCGCCCAGGGTGGCGATGGCGACGCCGACTGCCACGCCGGCTGCGGCAAAGCGCCGCCAGCCGGACACGTGAGAACTGTTACGCATATTTTCCTTTCCGGGGCGGCCACAGGGACGGGGCCGCCCCAAACACGCCAAATTGCGCGAATCTTGTGATGTTTGCGGCCGGGGGAGTCCAGTTGACACCCCGCGAAGCCACAGACAGGATAGTGCAGTCATATTGATAACCATTCGCACAACGGTTCGTGTGTGAACACCCTACCTAGAAAGCCCACCGTGCCCCGCAAGGAACTATCAGTCCTGCTCACCGCCGGTGCTATCGCCATAAGCGGGCTGAGCGGCGCTATTGCTCCGCTGCCCGCCACCGCCGCACCAAACGACACCCGCACCGTCATCTCCGCCGGCCACGTGGACGTGGCCTCGCTGGTAGAGGGCGGGCGCCTGGTGACCAAGCTGAAGGACTCCACCGGGGAGTCGGGCTACCAAATGCGTGAGCTCGGGGCCGTTGTGCTTCACGTCCTGCCAGCGGCCAAGCGTACCCTGCCCGGCGGCTTCGAGTTCATCGCCCAGGAGGGCCAGGAGGTGTGGCTTTTGCCGGAGACCTCCGTCACCCACATCGTTTGGCCCGGCTGGTCCACCGAGCACATGCCGGCCGGCGCTGCCCCCGGCGGGGTGCAGTGGCGCCTGGATTCGGTGGAGGGGCCGGGGGACGTGGCCGTCTTCCAGTCCGACTTCATCGACGGCAACACCGTCCTATGGAACACCACCGACGGGCTGGGGGAGGCCGATTCCTTCCTGATCGGCCCGGACAAACACGTCCACGGCACCTGGGTGTTCACCGCGCCCGGCGGCTACTGCCTTTCCTCCACGCGCCTGGCCACCGTCAACGGCCAGGACCAGCAGGTCACCTCCACCCTCGCCTTCGCGGTGGGGGACGTCGACCCGCTCAGCGTGACCTGCCAGGTGGACGACGCTCCCACCGCCGCCCCCAGCCAGGATTCCCCGCCCTCCGGCGAGCCTGGTGGGACGACGACGCCCGGCGAGCCGAGCCAGAGCGCGCCGCCCTCCGGTCAGCCCTCCGGTCAGCCCTCCGGCCAGCCCTCCGGCCAGCCGTCTGCGCAGCCCTCGGTGAGCGCGCCGGCGCAGCCCGCGCCCAGCGCGTCCGCCGCGCCCTCAGGCTCGGCCGCGCCGTCGGTCTCCGCCGCCCCTAGCGTTTCTGCCGCCCCGTCTGGTTCGGCAGCGCCGTCGGTCAGCTCCGCCCCGTCGGCCTCCGCCGCCTCCTCGGCCTCTCCCGTTCCCTCCCTGGACGTCCCGGGCTGGCCCTCCGCGCCCGCCCCGAGCGCCAGCGCACCCGCGGTGTGGCGCGTGCCCAACCGCTACGTCAACGCCGCCGGCGCCACCGTGCTCAACGACGGGCACGTGGACGTGGCCTCCACGCTGGAAAACGGGCGCCTGGTCACCTGGATCAAGGACACGACCACCGGCGGGGAGCCCATCTGGCGCGACCCGGCCAAGACGATCCTGCAGGCCCTGCCCGCCTCCCAGGTGCGCCTGCCCCACAACTCCAAGTGGAGCTTCATCGGCGCCGGCGGCGCCCCGGTCTACCTGCTGCCCCAGAAGCAGCGCGACGGGATCCTGTGGCCGGGCTGGTCCACCGAGCACATCGACGCGGCGGCCACCACCGGCGGCATCGGCTGGCGCCTAGTGAGCGCCACCGGCCCGGGGCACGTCAGCGTCTTCGACACGGACACCTTCGGTAACCCGCGCGTCTACTTCGCCACCGCAGACGGCGTGGGGCAGGCCGACTACACGGTCATCCCCAAGCGCACCCACGCGCACGGCTCGTGGGCGTTCACCGCGCCGGGCCTGTACTGCCTGACCATGCAGCGCGCCGCGCAGCTGCCCGGCGGTGCCACGGTGTCCTCCGACTTCACCCTGGCCCTGGCCGTGGGGGAGGCGGACGTCAGCCGCCTGAACCCGGCAGCCTGCGCCCCGCGTGGGGGAGCCGCCCCGCCGCCGGTGGCCCCGCCCGCCGCGCCGCGCCCGGCCGTCCCGAGCGCCACCCCCTCGCCCTCCACCAGCGCGCATGCCTGCACCACACGCCTTCACGTCCTGGATAGCGGTCACATCGACTACGCCACGCGCCTGGTGGGCGGCGGCGTCGAGTCCCTGCTGGGGGACGACACCGGCGGCCCCAAGGTCTACCGCGAGCCCGCCGGCACGATCCTGTGGCTCAAGCCCGGCAGCGAGGTCACCCTGCCCGCAGGCTTCGGCGCGGTGGGCGTCCCCGGCACCACGGTCTGGCAGATTCCCCAGACCCAGCACCCGGCCTTGATCTGGCTGGGCTGGTCCACCGAGGCCCTCACCAGCGCCAACGCGCGCGGCTCCGTCACCTGGACCATCAACTCCGTGGAGGGACCGGGCACCGTGCGCGTGTTCCTCTCCGGCGCCTTCGGGGGAGTACAGGAGATGGTGTTCAACAACGGTGGCGGCTACCAGATCCCGCTGGGCGTGCACGCCCACGCCAACTGGGCATTCAGCGCCCCGGGCGTCTACAAGATCAACTCCACCCAGACCGTGCAGCTGGCCAGCGGCGCCACCGCCTCAGACACCGAGACCATGACCATCGCGGTCGGGGACGTGGACATCGACAAGATCGCCACCACCTCCAACTGCGCCGCCCCCGTCGGCGCCGTGGCGGCACCGGACTCCGCCCCCACCCTGCGCGCGGCCACCCAGGCGCGTGCCGTCGCCGCCGGCGTGGCCGGGCTGATGAAGGCTGCCGCCGCGCCCACACCGGCCGGTAGCCAGGCGGCCGGGCCCAACCGGGCGGCCGCTGCGGCAGCGTCGGCCCCCATCGACCCGCGCCCAGTGCCGTTGCTGGCCACCCTGGGCGGTCTGCTGGCGCTCGCTGCGTCCGGCCTGGGACTGGCGAGGTGGCGCGCGTGAAGGCCGCCTCCCGCCTGGCCGCGCTTGCCGGCCTGACCGCGCTCGCGCTGAGCGGCTGCGTCCACAAGCCCGCCCTGCCCGCCGACTCCCCGAAGGTCGGCGTGGTCACCACGACCACGATCCTGGCCGACGTCGTCCGCAACGTGGGCGGCGAACGGGTAGACGTGGTCTCGCTGGTACCGGACGGCGCCGACCCGCACTCCTACGAACCCACCCTGCGCGACGCCCGCAACGTGGTCTACGCCGAGGCCGCCTTCTCCAACTACGCCATGCTGGAGGAGGCCAGCGTCATCAAGACCCTGGACGCCAACATCCGGCCCGGTGTGCCCAACGTGGCGCTGGCGGAGGAGTCCATCAAGTACGCCGCAGAGATCATCCCGCTGGTGGAGAACGTCAACCTGGACACCATCTGGCTGGGGCTGCGCGCCGCCGGCACCGGGCGCGAGCGCGGCGCCAACCGCACCAGCGAGGTGCGCCTCAGCGCCATCGCCGCCACCGGGCCGGGCCACGTCTACGGCTACCTGACCGGCACGTTCGGCTACACCGAGGTCTACTTCAACTCCGCCGACGGCTTCGACGCCACCACCGGCTACAAGCAGGACACCGCCACCCTGCCGGCCGGGGCGCACACCCACCTGTCGTGGGCGTTCAGCCAGCCCGGCATCTACACCCTCACCCTGGCCGCCTCCCTGCAGGTGGACCAGACCTCCAAGCCCGTCCAGCTGGGGCAGGCCACCTACACCTTCGCGGTGGGCGTGGACCCGGCGCAGGCGAACATGCCCGGCGCCCAGCTGCTCAGCGAGGGCCACGCCGACCTCTCGGTGGACGTGGACGCCGGGGGACTGGGGATCGTCTACGACCCCACCGGCGGCGGCGAGCACTCCCAGGAGCCGCTGGACCCGGCCCGGGCCGTGATCGTGGTGCCGCCCAAAGCGCTGGCCGAGATCCCCGCCGGCAGCCAGTTCCGGTTCCTGGGCAAGCCCGGCCAGGACGTCTACCAGCTGCCGCAGGCCGTGCTGGGCAAGCACGTGCACGGCGAGATCGACCCGCACCTGTGGCACAACCCGCGCAACGTCATGGCCTACGCCCAGCTGATCCGTGACACCCTGATCGGGGTGGACCCGGCCGGGGCGGCCCACTACATGCGCAACACCGCCACCTACCTGGCCCAGCTGGAGCAGGTGGACGCCGACGTGCGCGCCCTCGTAGAGCAGATCCCGCCCGCCCGGCGCCAGCTCATCACCACCCACGACGCCTTCGGCTACCTGGCCAAGGCCTACGGCCTGCAGGTGGCGGGCTTTGTCACCCCAAACCCGGCGGTGGAGGAGTCCCTGGCCCAGCGCCGCAAGCTGAGCGAGACCATCCGCACCCTGCACGTCCCGGCCGTGTTCCTGGAACCCAACCTGGCCGCCCGCGCCTCCACCCTCACCGAGGTGGCGGCCGAGCAGGGCGTGCAGGTCTGCCCGCTTTACGGGGACACCCTGGACGCGCAAGTAGCTAGCTACATAGACCTGATGCGCTTCAACGCGCAGTCGCTGCGCCGCTGCCTGGCGGAGAACTAAGGAGTTAAGACCATGAAGAAGCTGACCCGCCTGGGCGCCTGGGTTGCCGGCGCCGCCCTGCCCCTCCTGGCCGTGCTGGCCCCCGCCGCCGCGCCCGCCGCGCCCGCCGCGCCGCTGCCCGCCGCGCAGCCCGGGGCCGCAGAGTCTGCCGCCCTCCCCGTCGCCCTCCCCGTCGCGCCGGAGGCGGACCCGAGCGAGGACCCGAACCTGACCCAGCAGCTGGGCGACCTGGCCATCGCCACCGACCAGCGCACGCTGGACATCGGGCACGTGGACATGGGCCCCAAGTTCGCTGACGGCCAGTGGCGCCTGATGATCCACGACGACCTGGCCCGCCTGGAGCAGGGCGCGGCCTCCGTGTGGCGCTACCCGGACAACACGGTGCTGCGCGTAGCGGACGCCGGCAAGCTGCCCGTGCCCGCAGACCCGGCCTACGAGTTCGTGGGCGCCCCGGCAGGCAGTGACGTCTGGGTCATCCCCCAGACCCAGAACCCGCAGGTGGTGTGGCTGGGCTGGAACACCCAGGACCCGCAGGTGATGGAACGCATCGACCGGGGCGTAACCATGAGCCTGCAGCGCGTGCAGGGCCCCGGTGTGATGACCATGTACCTGCAGTCCGGCTCCTTCGGTGAACCCCAGCTGCTGTGGGATTCGCGCGTCACCGAACCGCAGTCGATCTGGGTGGACGTCAACACCCACACCCACTCCAACTGGGTCTTCACCGCGCCGGGCGTCTACCTGGCCGAGGTCAAGGTGGCCGCCGACCTGATCGACGGCTCCACCGTGGAGGACGTGCAGGTGCTGCGCTTCGCGGTGGGGGACGCCACCACCGACGCCGACGCCCTGGCCGTCCAGCTTCCCGGCGCCGCGCCCTCCGTCGAGGCCAGCACTAATGGGGACGACGCTGCCGCGCCCGCAGATTCCCCCACGCAGGCCGCACTGCCCGCCGACGCCGCAGGCTCGGGCCTGGTGGTGGTCCTGTACGTTGCCATCGCCGTGGTGGCCCTGGCGCTCGTGGTGGGCGTGGTCCTCACCCTGGTGCGCTCCAACCGGGCCCGCCAGCGCGAGGGAATGGAACGCGCCCGCGCCTCCAAGCAGGCCGCAGGCCAGGACGACGCCGCCCAGCGCGGCAGCGGGCAGGAGAACAAGTGAGCCAGGCGGTAGTAGGGGGCGCTAGGGCGGCAACGTCGGCCAACCGCGCCCAGGCGGCGGCGCAGGCCTCCACGGAGAAGGCGCCGGCGGGGACGTCGTGCCTGCACCAGCCGGGCAAGGCGGCCACGCTAGAGGTGAGCGGCCTGGCCGTGGACCTGGGCGGGCGGCGCGTGCTCACCGACGTCAACCTGGACGTGCGGTGCGGCGAACTGACCGCGCTAATCGGCCCGAACGGGGCCGGCAAGACCACCCTGCTGCGCTCCGTGCTGGGCCTGCAGGCCGCAGCCGAGGGCAGCGTGCGCGTGGAGGGCAAGCGCGTCTCGCCCGGCAAGGTGGCCATCGGCTACGTGCCCCAGCGCCACGAGTTCGCCTGGGACTTCCCGCTCTCCGTGGCCCAGGTGGTGCTCACCGGGCTGACCGGGAAGCTGGGTTGGCTGCGCCGCGCCCGCGCCGAGCACTGGCAGGCCGTCTACGAGGCCCTGGAGCGCGTGCAGATGGACCACCTGGCCACCAGGCCCGTCGGGCAGCTCAGCGGCGGCCAGCGCCAGCGCGTCCTGGTGGCCAGGGCGCTAGCCCTAGCCCCCGCCCTGCTGCTGCTGGACGAGCCCTTCACCGGCCTGGACATGCCCACGCAGGAACTGCTCTCCGCACTATTCGTGGAGCTGGCCCACGAGGGACGCGCCGTCCTGATGACCACCCACGACCTGCTGGGGGCAATGGACAGCGCCGATCGAGTGATCCTGCTCAACCGCACCGTGGTGGCCGACGCGCCGCCTGCACAGCTCGCCCAGAACGCCGGTGCCTGGGTGGAAACCTTTGGCGTGAGTCAGGACTCCGCCCTAGTACGCATGATGAAGGTGGCGTTGAAGTGAACCCGCTCGATTTCTTTGCTGACCTGTTCAACCCCAACCTGGCTTTCCTCCCCAAAGCACTGGCCGTAGCCATGATGAGCTCCCTGGTCTGCGGAGTGGTGGGCACCTACGTGGTCCTGCGAGGGATGGCCTTCATCGGTGACGCCGTGGCCCACGCCGTCTTCCCCGGGCTTGCAGTGGCATTCGTGGTGGGCGGCAACCTGGTGCTGGGCGGCACCGTGGCCGGTGTGCTCACCGCAGTGTTGGTGGCCGTACTGTCGTACAACCGTCGGCTGAAAGAGGACTCGGTCATTGGCATCCTCTTCGTGGCCGCCTTCGCGCTCGGCGTGGTCATCATCTCCCAGGCCCCCGGCTACGCCGGTTCCCTGCAGAGCTTCCTGTTCGGCTCCATCACCGGCATCCCCACCGAGGACCTCTACGTGGTGGGCGGCACCGGGCTGGCGATCCTGCTGCTCCTGTGGGTCTTCCACAAGGAGCTGGTCACCGTCTCCCTGGACCGCGAGTCCGCGCGCGCCCTGGGCCTGCCCGTGTTCTGGCTGGACCTGCTGCTCTACGTGCTCGTCACCCTCGCCGTGGTGATCTCCATCCAGACGATCGGCAACATCCTGGTGCTGGCACTACTGGTAACCCCGGCCGCCACGGCGCGCCTGCTCACCGACAAGCTGGGCACGATGATGCTGCTGGCCCCGGCTGTGGGCGTACTGAGCGCATTCGTAGGCCTCTACTTGTCCTGGTCCTTTGATCTGCCCACCGGCGGCACCGTGGTACTGGTCCTGTCCGGCTTCTTCCTGCTGGCCTGGCTGTTCGCGCCCCGCCAGGGGGTGCTCACCGCCCGCCTGCGCTCCCACACGGAGGCCGCCGAGCGGGCCGGCATGCGCCCCGTGGCCCAGGCCAGCGAGGTGCGCGCGTGAACGAGATCAAGCAGCTCTGGCTCTCCGTGGGGACCGTGAGCGCCGCCGCCCTGGCCGTGGCCGCCCTGGCCGGCGCCGGGATCCTGGCCTCCCAGGGGAACGGCGAGCAGGATGCCGCTGCGGCGGGTTCTGTGGCGGATGCGGTGCGGCCCACCGTCCTGCCCACGGGCGTTCCGACGGCGCCCACCACGGTCCTGCCCACCACGGCCGCCCCGGCCGCGGCGGCCACTTCAGCCGCCACCGGGGCCAGCGCTTCGGTCGCTACTGGCGGCGGCGCGGCTAGCGGGGCGGCGGGCGGAACGTCGACCACCGAGGCGGCGAGTGCGCAGGCGGGCCCGCAACGGGCGCTGACAGAACTGGTGGACGCCAAGTGGCTGCGTCAGACCGCGCGGGCCACCGGCGTCCCCGAGCGCGCGCTGGCCGCCTACGCCGGCGCGGCGATCCACCTGGAGCAGACGCAGCCGGCGTGCCGCCTGGGCTGGAACACGCTGGCCGCGATCGGGCAGGTGGAAAGCGAGCACGGCAGCCTGAACGGTGCCAAGCTCACCGCGAGCGGCGAGGTCAAGCCCGGCATCCGGGGCGTGCAGCTGCGCGGGCAGGAGGAGGCCGGACAGAGCCTGGCGCGCATCCCCGACACCGACGGCGGCCGCGTGGACGGCGACCCGCAGTGGGACCGTGCTGTGGGCCCCATGCAGTTCCTGCCCGGCACGTGGGCCAGCTACGCCAGCGACGGCAACGCCGACGGTGTGGCCAGCCCCGACCAGCTGGACGACGCTGCCCTGGCGGCCGCCCGGTACCTGTGCTCGGCCGGCCGCGACCTCTCCGTGGCGGAGAACTGGATCGCGGCGGTGAAGGCCTACAACGACTCCGCCGAGTACAACAACCGCGTCGCCGACGCCGCCCAGCAGCTGGCCGACAAGAGCCCGTCCGGGCGCTGAGGCCCCCGAACTGGCGCGCGCCTCGGCCCAGCCCTGGATCCAATCTCGACGTTTGGCGGTGAATCTCGACGTTTGGCGGTGAATCTCGACGTTAGCTTGGTTGCGAACGTCGAGTTGAGTGTTCGAACGTCGAGTTGAGCACTCGAACGTCGAGTTGCGATGCGCGCCGAGACGTCCCCGGCCCCCAATCCCACCGAAACCTGTCAATGCGCGCCGAGCCTTGTCGATAGTGGCCCCTCCAAGGACAAGTTTCGGCGTCAGTGGACAAGTTCCGGCGCGAGCAAAGGCGGGGGGCGGGCTGTTAGGAAAACAGCCCGCCCCCGCCGCGGTTTACCGTCTAGCTCACGGGCGCGTCAGCGCCTGCAGCTGGATGGCCACGAGGTTGGAGACGGCCCCGTCACCGCCGGCCACGCGAACCCAGTTGAAGGAACGCGCACCCAGGAAGGTGGACACCCGGGAGGAGAGCGCCGCCTTCGGGGTCAGCAGCAGGATGCCGCCCCGCTGGGCCATGAGCGCACCACCCGAGAGGGCGTCCGGGTAGCTCTCGCCGCTGGCCACCAGCACAGACTTCGCGTTCGGGATGAACTGCTCGGCTGCGCGAACGGCCGTGTCGTAGCGGTCTGCACCCACCACGCGCTTAGTGGCCAGGTCGCCGGCCGCAGCTGCGGCCGCGCCACCCAGGACCACGACCTCCGGGGCCCCCAAGCGGCGCACCTGAGCCGCCACAGCGGAAGGCATCGACTTGCCGTTGGTCAGCAGCACCACGCCGTTGCCTGCAGCGGCCACGGGACCACCGGCAAGGGCGTCGGCGAAGTTGGTGCCGTCCACCAGCACAACGCGGCCAACCTTGACGTTGCGGCCCGCGTAGACGTCCCGGGTGCGGTCGGCCAGCTTCTGGGCCGTCTCGAAGCGGTTGCCTCCCTGCAGGCGCTCCACCGTGAAGCCCATGTCTCGCACGGCGCGCTCGGCACCCCGCGAGATCGTGCCGTAGCCACCAACCAACAAGACCTTGACCGCGCCGGCGGCCTTTGCCGCAGTGAGCGCGGCGGTGGTCTTCGGGTCCAGCGTGCCGGCCGGGGTGAGAATCACCGGGGCCTTCAGCGCAGCCGCCAGCGGAGTGGCCGCCAGGGCGTCGGCGGCGTTGGCGCCGCTAGCCAGGACCACGGTGTCACCCCAGGTACCCGCAGCAGCGATCTCCATGGAGGTGCCGTAACGGGAGCTACCGGCCAGACGCCCGAACGAGTAAGGCTCGGTCCCAGGCGGGGTGGGAACGGTCGCCGTGGCGGTCGGCTCGGGCGTTGCCGTCGGCTTGGGCGTCGCGGTAGCGGTGGCGGTCACCGACGGCTTTGCAGACGCACTGGCAGACGAGCCGGGCGCCGCGCTCGCGGTGACACTCGCGCTCGCGGAAGCGGAAGCGGAGGCGCTCGGCGGCTGTACGGGCAGCACCGGGAAGGTGAAGCTCCACTGCTTCTGGGCGGTGGGGGCCAGCACATAGCCGGCCTTTGGCTCCGCCTTGACCACGACGGGCGTGCCGCGCGTGAAGCTCGTGTAGTTACCGGAAACCTCCCGGCCGGCGATCTTGTAGACCACGCCCGGCACGTTCGGGATCACCAGCATGTCCCCGTCGGCGGTGGCCGGGTTGGGGTCCACGAACCGGGGAGCGGTCGGGGTAGCCACCTTCGGCAGCACCGGGAAGGTGAAGCTCCACTCGGCAGGCTTGTCCTTGTCCAGCGCGTAGCCGGGCTTGGCCTCCGCCTTGACCACGATGGGCGTGCCGCGCGTGAAGCTCGTGTAGTTACCGGTGACCTGGGTGCCGCCAATCTTGTAGATGACACCGTCAACGCTGGGGATCACCAGCATGTCCCCGTCGGCGGTGGCCGGGTTGGGGTCAACGAACCTGGGCGGCTCGGGCGCCACCTCGAGGGCAACGGGCGCGTAGGTGTAGCGCCAGGTGGTGACGCTGCCGGGGGTGAACACGAAGCCGCCCTTGGGCACTGCGGTCACCACGGTCTCCTCGCCGCGCTTGACGTTGTAGACGTCGCCGGAAACCTCTTGGCCGTCTACCAGGTAGACCACGCCGGGGACGATCGGGATGACGATCTTGTCACCCTCCGCAGTGGTCTTGTCCGGGTCAACGAAGGTGGGGGCGACCGGCGTGGCGACGTCGGCCGGGACCAGGTAGACGTGGCTCCACTCGGAGGGGGAGTTGGCGGTGAACGCGTAGCCGTGCGCCGGCTCGGCGGTCACCACCACAACCTCGCCACGAGTGAAGGCCGTGTAGTCACCGGTGACGATCTGGTCGTTGATCCGGTAGACCACGCCGGTCACGTTCGGGATCACGATCTTGTCGCCCTCGGCCGTGTTCGGGTCCGGGTCAACGAACTCGGGAGCCAACGGCGTGACCATCGTCGGGTTTTCCACCGTGGGAATGTGACGGGTGATCTGCGTGGACTGGATCCGGCTGGTGGCCAGGTTGCGGGTGAAGAACGTGGAGAGCCGGATGTTCGTGATCGGGCCGGCCGCACGGATGGGCAGCGCGGAGAGCCCGTCCACCGGGACGGCGTAGTTACCGGCGCGCGTGATCTCGGGGGCCAGAATGCGGGCGTGGTCTGGGGCGAACGCCAGGTTGTTGTTGATCACCGGCGGCATGCCGTTGGAGCCGGCGTCGGGAACCCACTGGGAGCCGAGCCCGGTCAGGCCCGCCACGGAGAAGCCGAAGGCCACCTGGCGGTTGTTGATCTGCTCAGCGGTGTATCCAAGGGCACGCAGCGGCACCTCGATGCCGACCACGTTGCTGTCGAACACCGGCATGTCGCTGTCCTGGGGCAGACCGAACAGCTCGGTGGTGGCCACCGGGTGCAGGGTCGCCTTGGGGTCGGCCTGGCGGGTGGCGTCGTCCTGCGTCTTGTTGTGGATGAACGTCTTGGTGTGCTTGTCGCCGCCCATCTTGACCACCGCGTGGTAGATGTCGCCGTTGTCGGCGGCGTCGGTGCGGTCGATCTTGACGTGGAAGCGGCCGAAGTCGGTGCCCAGGCGGTCCCACGGGTTGGAGGTCTCGACTGAGATCAGCACGGAGGCGTTGTCGGGCTGGCCGGCCGCGATCATGTCGTCGAGGTTGGTGGCGATACCGACGCGCACAATGTCCATTGCCGCCTGGGAGGAGTTGGCGAAGGCGGGCTGGACGGGGCGCTCCACCAGCAGGCGCGTGGTGATGGCGAAGTTCTCGAACTTGCCCTTACCACTGCCGGTGGAGATCGAGTCACCGGTCAGAGCGGCCTGCATGGTCACCGGGCTGGAGGCGCCGGCGTTCTCGAAGGGCAGCATCACCTTCTTGGCGACGGTGACGTCGCTGGCGGGGCGGGGGGCTACGTGGACGGGCAGGCGCAGGTTCTGCGCGCCGGTGCCCACCAGCCAGCCGGCCTCCTGGGTGACGTAGTCAAGCTTGTCTTCCTCGGTGCCATCGCCCAGGCGCTGCATGACGCTGGGGTCGGTCACCTCCACCTTGACGCTGACGGTGACGCTGCCGTCGGAACCCCCCGCTACCGGGGCGGGCACGGTGACCTGGGCGGGCTCGACGGTGACGTTCACGCCCGCCATGTCAACGGCTGGCCGGTAGCTGAGGTCCAGCTCCTGGGCCTCGTTGGTGAGGTTTTGCAGCACGACTTCCTTGGTCTTGCTCCAGCCGGCGGCGGGAACGTCCACGATGCCGAAGGTGAGCGAGACCAGGTCGGTGTTGTCGCGGGAGGTGGCTATGACCTTGGACTTGGTGGCGGCGTCGATGTTCACCAGGCCCGCACCACCGCGGATCGGGCTGGCGGGGTTGCCCACCCCGTCCTTGATCTCGACGGCGGAGTTCATCAGGGCGGCCTTGAGGCGCTTGGGCTCCCAGGTGGGCTGCGCGGCGGCCAGCACGGCGGCGGCGCCAGCAACGACGGGCGCGGCCATGGAGGTACCGGTCTGGGCCACGGAGCCGTCGCCGGTGCCGACGGCGGCGGAGGTGATGCCGGCGCCCGGGGCGGCCACGTCGGGCTTGATGATGCCGTGGCTGCCGTGCTTACCGCGGGAAGTGAAGAAGGTGACGCGCATATCGCGCTTGGCGCGGGCCTCTTCCCAGTCGGTGTTGCCCTGCAGCTGGGGCCAGTCGCCGTTGTCGTAGCGGGTGGCGCCGACGGTCAGGGTGTAGGGCGAGCCGGCCGGGAAGCCGCCGATGTCGGCGTGGTTGCCGTCGTTGCCGGCGGAGACCACCACCAGGGCGCCGCGCTCGGTGAGCTGACGAACCTGGACGCGCCCGATGTCGTCGTGCGGGGCCCACGGGGAGCCCAGGGACATGTTGACCACGTCGGGGAAGGTGCCTTCGGTGGCGCGCTCGGGGGCGAGCAGCCAGTCGAGGGCGGGCTCGGAGTAGCCACCGCCGGAGCAGCCGAAGATGCGCAGGGACAGCAGGCGCGCCTTGGGGGCCATGCCCGGCGGGGTCTTCATCTTGGCGAGCTGGTCCGGGGTGAGGGTGGCGTAGTCGCCGGTGAAGGTGGAGCCGTCGGCGTTCACGCCGCGTCCGGCGATGGTGGCGGCCACGTGGGTGCCGTGACCACCGGAGGGGTGGGCGGCGTTCGGACAGACCACGGCCGGGGCCGCGTCGAGCGGGTTGTTGTCGTGGTGGTTCTGGCCGCTGATGGGGGCGCCGTCGCCGGCGAAGTCGCGGCCGCCGATTACCACGGCGGAGGGGTAGTCGGCGGAGTCGGCGTTGTTCTTGCGGGCCTGGTCGGTCCGGTATTGCTCGTAGTTGCCGTCGCCGCCGAAGGTCTTGTGGGTGTAGTCGATGCCGGAGTCCACGACCGCTACCAGGGCGCCCTCGCCGAGCTTGCCGGCGGTCCAGGCCAGGTCGGCGTGGGTGGAGGCCGTGGTGGCGCCGTTCATCGGGTAGACCTTGCGGATGGGCTCGATGCCGGCCACCTGCGGGTGGTTTGCCAGGGCGGCGAGCTGCTCGCCGGTGGCGTCCAGGGCCACGCCGGGCACGGAGTTGGTGAGCTGGAATACTTCCTCGGCTTCGGGGACCAGCTCGGTGATCTGGTCGATCTTCGCCTCGATTTCGTCGCGGGTGTCTTGCGCGACTTGCTCAATTACTCGCTCTGCCTCCTCGCCCTCCAGGCCGTGCGCGGCGGCGAAGGCGCGGGTAGCGGTGTTTTCGGTGCGGAGCCTGACGAAGTAGGTGCCTGGCTCCTGGGAGGTGTAGTCGATGAAGTCTTCCGCGGTGTTGTAGTCCGCGTCCGTGCCGTCCTCAGCGACTGCTGGGGGAGTGGGGTTTTCGTACGGTGTGGCGACCGCTGGTTGGGCGCCTAGCGCCACCAGGGCGCTACCGGCAAGGGCAGCAACCAAGGCGTTCCAGCGTGAGCGGGCCTTTGTCATGGTGTTTCCTTATCGATTTAAAGGATCTTCCGGCATTCGCCTCCCTAGCTCCGGTGCTGGGAAGTTGTCTGAAGAATTGTCCTTTACACAGGGAGAAGTTCCCACATGCGGCGGGACGCAATAGTGTGATATTGGCGGCGTTTATAGGTGGGGCGCCTGGGGTACGACGTTCCGCCCGGTTGCCTTGATCGGTGCGGCCGGTGGGCGGCGTCGGCCAACGTGGGTACGACGTTCCGCCCGGCCGCCTTGATCGATGCGGCCGGTGCCGTTAGGGGCCGGTGGGGCCTTTTCCTACTGCTCGGCGGAAATGGTCAGCAGGCGCGGGTGCGGGTCAAGTCCCCGAAGGCCGTTCCACACCAGGTTGACCAGGTGGGTGGCAACCTCGTCCTTGGTGCGGGAGTCGTCCTCGAGCCAGTACTGGCCGGTAAGGCCGTAGAGGCCAACCAGCATCTGGGCGTAGAGCGGGGCGACGTCGGTGGGGAAGTTGCGGCGGGCGAAGGCCTCGGCCAGCAGGTCCTCCACGGCGCCGGCCACCTCGCCCATCACGGAGGAGGAACTGGAGGTGAAGGCCGTCGGGGAATCGCGCACCAGGATGCGAAAACCGTCGGTGGATTCCTCGATGTAGGTCATCAGCGTGTAGACGGTGCGCTCCACCATCTCCCGCAGGTTGCCGCCCGCCGCCAGGGAATCGCGGATCGCGGAGGTGAACGCCTGCACCTCGCGGTCCACCACCACCGCGTAGAGGCCCTCCTTGCCGCCAAAGTGCTCGTAAATGACCGGCTTGGAAACCCCGGCGCGCGCGGCGATCTCCTCGACGCTGGCGGCCTCGTAGCCCTTCTCGGCGATCACTTCACGGCCAACAGCTAGCAGCTGCTCGCGGCGCTGTACCCCGCTCATGCGGGTGCGGCGGGTAGGTTCCATGTCTCCATTTTGCCCGGAAGATGGCACAATGTTCACTGCCCGTTTCCGGCCGGTGGAGTGTCAGTTGTGGCCGAGCGGGCAAGTCCGCCCTGGTGTAATGGCAGCACGCAGGTTTTTGGTGCCTTGCGGTTTGGGTTCGAATCCTAAGGGCGGAGCGGATTGCGGCGCCTCAGCGCCGGTTAGGGCGGGGAGTCGCGCGGCGGCCCCCGCCCCTTTCCGTTCCGGGCCCGCAGATGTCGCCGCTACCACAAGATGGGGCGGACCTGAGGCGTACAACCACTGCCTGTGGACGGCTAGAATGGCCCAGTACCTCAATCCGCCGCCGCAGCCACCGACGGTTCGGCGCGCCCACCGTGGAAGGCTAGGGAATGACCGGGATCATCACCTCCGGAGAAAAGCGACTGGTACTAGTTACGGGACGGGCACACCCCGAGCTCGCGCAGGCGGTGGCAGACGAGCTGGGCATTGAGATCCTGCCCACCACCAGCTACGACTTTGCCAACGGTGAGATTTACGTCCGCTTCAACGAGTCTGTGCGCGGCTGCGACGTCTTTGTGCTGCAGTCCCACACCACCCCGATCAACCAGTGGGTGATGGAGCAGCTGATCATGGTGGACGCCCTCAAGCGCGCCTCCGCCAAGCGCATCACCGTTGTGATGCCGTTCTACCCGTATGCGCGCCAGGACAAGAAGCACCAGGGCCGCGAGCCCATCTCCGCTCGCCTGATGGCCGACCTGTTTAAGACCGCCGGCGCCGAGCGCCTGATGAGCGTGGACCTGCACGCCTCCCAGGCGCAGGGCTTCTTCGACGGCCCGGTGGACCACCTGTGGGCCATGCCCGTGCTGACCGAGTACGTGCGCTCCCGCGTGGACACCTCCAACATCACGGTGGTCTCCCCGGACGCCGGCCGCATCCGCGTGGCCGAGCAGTGGGCGGCCCGCCTGGGCGGTGGCCCGCTGGCGTTCGTGCACAAGACCCGCGACACCACGCGCCCGAACCAGGCAGTCTCTAACCGCGTGGTGGGTGACGTGGAGGGCCGTACCTGCGTGCTGGTGGACGACCTGATCGACACCGGCGGCACGATCGCCGGCGCGGTGCGCGTGCTGAAGGACGCCGGCGCCGCCGACGTTCTGATCGCCGCCACCCACGGCGTGCTGAGCGACCCGGCCTGCCAGCGCCTGGCCGAGTCCGGCGCGCGCGAGGTCATCATCACCGACACCCTGCCGCTGCCGGCGGAGAAGCGCTTCCCGGGCCTGACCGTGCTCTCGATCGCCCCGCTGCTGGCCCGCGCCATCCGCGAGGTGTTCGACGACGGCTCCGTGGCCTCGCTGTTCGACGACACGCACTGAGCCCCCTAGTGCCCAACCGGGCTGCGCCGCGTGCGGCGCGGTGAGCGAGGGGAAAGAGCGGGTGGCCCCTGGGAAATCCCAGGGGCCACCCGCTCTTTGGCGTACCGGGATCAGCCGTTGTTGATGAGCTCCTTGATGCGCCCGATGCCTTCCTCGATGGCGGCGTCGGAGGTCGCGTAGGAGAAGCGCAGGAAGCCGGAGGGGCCAAAGGCCTCGCCGGGAACCGCAGCCACCTCGACCTCCTCGAGGATGGCGGTGGCCAGGTCCGCAGAGGAGTTGATGTCGCGGCCACGAATCTGGGTGCCCATCAGGCCCTCCACGCTCGGGTAGGCGTAGAACGCGCCGCGAGGCACGGGCACCTGGAAGCCGTTGATCTCGGAGAGCAGCTTCACCATGAGCTGACGGCGGCGGTCGAAGTGCCCGCGCATCTCGTCCACCGCAGTCAGGTCGCCGGCCACGGCGGCCAGGGCCGCCTGCTGGGCGACGTTGCACACGTTGGAGGTCAGGTGGGACTGGAAGTTGGTGGCGGCCTTGATGACGTCCTTGGGGCCGATCATCCAGCCGACTCGCCAACCGGTCATCGCGTAGGTCTTGGCCACGCCGTTGAGCACGATCGTGGTGTCTGCCAACTCGGGCAGGAGCTTGACTAGGTGGGTGGGCTCGGCGCCTTCGTAGAGCAGGTGCTCGTAGATCTCGTCAGTGATAATCCACACGCCGTGGTCCAGGGCCCACTGGCCGATTGCCTTGGCCTCCTGAGGGGTGTAGACCGAGCCGGTCGGGTTGGAGGGAGAGCAGAAAAGCAGTGCCTTGGTGCGCTCGGTGCGGGCGGCCTCCAGCTGCTCGACGGTGACCTTGTAGTTGGCCTCGGCGCCGGCGAAGACGGAGACGGTGCGGCCACCGGCCAGGGCGATCATCTCCGGGTAGGAGGTCCAGTAGGGGGCGGGCAGGATCACCTCGTCGCCCTCCCCGATGATCGCGGCAAAAGCCTGGAAGACGGCCTGCTTGCCGCCGTTGGTCACCACGATGTCATCGGGGTGGACCTCGTAGCCGGAGTCGCGCAGCGTCTTGGCCGCGATGGCCTCGCGCAGCGCCGGCAGGCCCTTGGCGGGCGAGTAGCGGTGCATGGCCGGGTCGGAGGCGGCCTTGATGGCGGCCTCGACGATGTAGTCCGGGGTGGGGAAGTCGGGCTCGCCGGCACCGAAACCGATGACGGGGCGGCCGGCGGCCTTCAGGGCCTTCGCCTTGGCGTCCACGGCCAGCGTGGCGGACTCGGCGATGGCGGCAAGACGGGGGGAAATGCGAGAAGTGTTCACGGCACGATCGTGGCACGGATGCCCCGGGGCGTTCAACGCGATTTCGCCCAATTTTGCTATCTGAAACTGGTGTGGCCGACACAGCATTTGGGTTTTTCGCGTTCACCCCGTAGACTTCCGCAGGTCGAGGTTCACGGGACGCTCACGCGGCCGGTGGAAACGACGAAGGGCAGTGGCGCAATTGGTAGCGCACCGGTCTCCAAAACCGGCGGTTGTGGGTTCGAGTCCCGCCTGCCCTGCCATGCTGGATCGGCGAAGCTGAACCGCATACCTGGTACAAGCAACACCTGGGGGTACTTGATGAGCGAGGCGAAGAAGGGCCAAGAGCAGTCGGTCGCGCAGCGCCGTGGCTTTTTCGCTCGCATCGCACTGTTCATCCGCCAGGTGATCGCTGAACTCAAGAAGGTCGTAACCCCGTCTCGTGACGAGCTGTGGACCTACTTCCTGGTAGTGGTCGTGTTCGTGCTGGCCGTCATGGCCTTCGTCGGTGTTCTGGACTTCATCTTCAACCAGCTGGCCAAGCTCGTCTTTGGCTGAGCAGGAGCTTTTGCCGAAGTCGATTCTTCCTAGGAGTCAATCGTGACTGCCAATGCAAACCCCTTTGAGCCCCTTGCTGATGAGGTGCTGGACGACGTCGCGGTTGAGCCCGTTGCTGACGAGGCCGAGGTTGTTGCCGACGTCGAGGTAGCCGAGGTGGACGACGTTGCCGCCGACGCTCCTGCCGAGGAGGCGGAGAGCGAAGTTGAGGCCGTTGACCCGGTGGAGCTGTTCCGCGAGAACCTGCGCTCCCTGCCCGGTGACTGGTACGTGATTCACTCCTACGCCGGTTTCGAGCGCAAGGTGAAGGCGAACCTGGAGACCCGCATCGCCAACTTCGAGATGGAGGACTACATCTTCCAGGTCGAGGTGCCGATGGAAGAGGTCGTGGAGCTCAAGGCCGACAACAAGAAGAAGACGATCTCCCGGATCCGCATCCCCGGCTACGTGCTGGTGCGCATGGACCTGACCGACGAGGCCTGGCGCCTGGTCAAGGAGACCCCGGCCGTCACCGGTTTCGTGGGTGACGCTCGCAACCCCGTCCCGCTGAGCGAGGACGAGGTCATGAACATGTTTGACCCGCTGATCAAGGCTGCGGTGCGCGAGCACCAGAAGACCCTGGACAGCGTCTCCGCTGAGGACCAGGCTGCCGCCGCCCCGGACGTGTTCATCGACCTGGAGGTCGGCGAGATCGTCAAGGTCATCGACGGTCCGTTCGAGGACCAGATGGCGGAGGTCTCCGAGATTCACCTGGAGGCTCGCAAGCTGACGGTGCTGGTGACGATCTTCGAGCGTCAGACGCCGGTGGAGCTGAGCTTCGGCCAGGTGGAGAAGGTCACGAACTGATCCTCCCAAGTGGTCGCTGGCCGGGGCTGTGCCCCGGCCAGCGCCGTTCTGGGTGGAGATTGCTGTGACGAGTTACACCGGTGAGGTGTCCGCAATTAGCGGTAAAATGCTCGTTTGTGCGCCCTCGCGGTGCACCGGCGCTTTGGCGCCAACCGGCAGGGGCCAGGAAGACAGCCCCTGACGTAAGTGGAATACAAGAAGGATGTACATCCATGCCCCCGAAGAAGAAGGTCACCGGCCTCATTAAGCTGCAGATTCAGGCCGGTGCAGCCAACCCGGCGCCGCCCGTGGGTCCCGCCCTCGGTCAGCACGGTGTGAACATCATGGAGTTCTGCAAGGCCTACAACGCTGCCACCGAGTCTCAGCGCGGCAACGTTATCCCGGTCGAGATCACGGTTTACGAGGACCGCTCGTTCACCTTCGTGACCAAGACCCCGCCGGCCGCGGAGCTCATCAAGAAGGCCGCCGGTGTGCAGAAGGGTTCTGCGACCCCGCACGCCTCGAAGGTTGCCACCCTGTCCGCCGCTCAGGTCCGCGAGATCGCGGAGACCAAGCTGCCCGACCTCAACGCTAACGACGTGGACGCTGCCGCGAAGATCATCGCCGGCACCGCGCGCTCCATGGGCGTGACCGTTACCGACTGAAAGTAGTTCGCTTAGGCGAACAGTGGCAGGGCCTGCGCGGCCCGTTCACCACGAATAGCAAGGAGTAAAGCTATGGTAAAGCGCAGCAAGAGCTACCGCGCCGCAGCGGAGAAGATCCACGCCGGCGTGCTCTACACCCCCCTGGAGGCCGTGCGCCTGGCCAAGGGCCAGAGCGCTAAGTTCGACCCCACCGTCGAGGTTGTCTTCCGCCTCGGCGTTGACCCCCGTAAGGCTGACCAGATGGTGCGTGGCACCGTCAACCTGCCGCACGGTACGGGTAAGACCGCCCGCGTGATCGTCTTCGCCGTTGGTGAGCGTGCCGAGCAGGCCCTCGCCGCCGGCGCCGACGAGGTGGGCGGCGACGAGCTGATCGCCAAGGTCGCCGGTGGCTGGACGGACTTCGACGCCGCCGTGGCCACCCCGGACCTGATGGGCAAGGTGGGTCGCCTGGGTCGCGTGCTGGGTCCGCGTGGCCTCATGCCGAACCCGAAGACCGGCACCGTGACGATGGACGTGGCCAAGGCCGTCACCGACATCAAGGGTGGCCGCATCGAGTTCCGTGTGGACAAGCACTCCAACCTGCACTTCATCATCGGTAAGGCTTCCTTCTCCGAGGAGCAGCTGGTGGAGAACTACGCGGCTGCGATGGAGGAGATCCTGCGCCTGAAGCCGGCCACCTCCAAGGGCCGCTACATGGTCAAGGGCACCATGACCACCACGATGGGTCCGGGTATCCCGCTGGACATCACGAAGACCCGCAACCTGCTCGCCTCGGACGCCTCCTGAGGTAGCGCGTAAGCAGAGCTAGTGCGCCGGGGTACCTGCAGGTACCCCGGCGCACTGCCGTATCCGGGCCCGCTCGTATCCGGGCGGGGGCGGCAAAGAGGCGGCGGGTGGAACGTCGGCCAACCGGGTGACGGCTAGGCGGCCAGAGCGGCTGCGAGCAGTCCTAGCGAGAGCAGCAGGGGCGGGCCGAAGGCGATCGACTGCCGCCAGCCGTATCGGCCCGTCGCCAGTCCGATCCCCGCCCAGGCGCCGGCCAGGACAACGGCCAAGGTGAGCCAGGCCCACAGCAGCGCGGGGGAGAGCGCGGCGAGGGTGGCGCCGATGGGGGCGGCGAGCTTGGCGTCGCCCAGTCCGATCCCGAGGGGGAAGGCGGCGGCCGCGAGCCCGGCTACCGCCAGGGCCAGCCAGGCCAGGGCCGCGATGGCGGTGCTGGCTGGGGACAGGCCGTATGGCCCGAGTAGCCCGGAGGTAGCCGCCAGCAGCAGGGCCGACTGGCTGGCCCAGAGGGCGGAGGTGAGGGTGTCTGGCAGCCTGTGACTCTCAGCGTCGAGCAATGCCAGCGCCGGCGCGAACAGTAGCGGCGTCGCCAGCAGCAAACCAGCCGGGGCGGGCAGTGTCAGGAGCACCAGGGCCGCCCAGAAGACTCCGATGGGCAGACAAAGGCGAAGGGTGTCCGGCACGGGGGCAAAGCGGGGGTCGGGACCGCGCCCGGCACCAAGGTAGTTGCGGGCCAGCGAGGGCAGGAGCCGCCACAGCCACCCCGCGCCGAGCGCGCAGCACGTCGCGCCAAGCGCGCCGTAGGTCCACAGCTGCCAGTGCACGCGGTCTCACCTCCCCGCCCCAAGGCAACCAGAAAGGCGCGCCGGGGCAAAAGCTCCCCGCCGCGCCTGTGGGGGAGAGGGGCGATGCGCGCCACCTCGTCGGGCGCTTGGCGGCGCCCCCGGGCTGACCTGCTGGAGGTGGGCGGCGGGGGCGATGGCGGGTGCGGCTGGAGGCGGGTGGCGCCGTGCGGTCGGTGGTTGTGCCGGGCGGCGGCTGCGGGTGGCTGGGGCGTGCTGCCCCCGAGCGTACAAGCGTAGGGTCGGGGTACATGCGACCGGCCGGGGGCGCGGCACCAAGCGGTCGGATGTACCCCGTTGCAACATTTGTGGCGCGGGTGCCCCCGACCATGCGAGGGTCCGCGGCAACCACCGCCGGGTCCGCCCTGGGTGTGCGCGGGCTTCTTTGCTGGCCGCGCCCTCGGCGCGCGCGGACATCTCCACCGGCCTCGGTGTATGCGCGGGCTTCTCTGCTGGACGCGCCCTGGGTGCGCGCGGACCTTTCCACCGGCTTCGCCCTGGTAGTGCGCAAACGATTGAGGGCTTAGTGCACCTCTCGTAGGGTTGGTGGACCTCTCGTGGGTTTAGTGAACCAGTCGTAGGCTTACCCGGTCGGGTAACCCCTCAATAGGTGCACCAAAAGCTCCAGAGGTGCACCAAGGGCTCAATAGGTCGCGTAACCCCTCAATCGTTTGCGCAACCCCGGCCGGTCCGCTCCCTGGCTCGGGCCGTGCACACGAACGGCGGGCTGGGCGGGGCGGCCGGTGGAACGTCGTCCACGGTGGGGGCCTGGATGAGCGGTCGAGCAAGCCATCGAAGGGGCGCGGCTGCCTGTCGACGGGGGCGGGGCATTGCGCAAGCGGTTGAGGCGGGGCCGGCCGGCTATCAACGGGGGTGGGGCATTGCGCAAGCGGTTGAGGCGGGGCCGGCCGGCTACCAACGGGGGTGGG
This sequence comes from Buchananella sp. 14KM1171, assembly GCF_041380365.1. Taxonomy (NCBI): domain Bacteria; kingdom Bacillati; phylum Actinomycetota; class Actinomycetes; order Actinomycetales; family Actinomycetaceae; genus Buchananella; species Buchananella felis. The sequence continues at coordinate 1,715,512 of NZ_CP159981.1, forward strand.
GCATTGCGCAAGCGGTTGAGCCTTTGTTGCAGCTCCCGAGCCTTTCTTGCAGCGTCTGAGCCTTTGGGCGACCTGTTGAGGCGTTAATCGGCGTCATAGCGCCACAGGAGGTGCAAGAAAGCTACAACCGGTGCAACAAAGGCCCAACGGGAACAACAAAGGCGAAGGCGTTTGCGCACGTCCGCAGGCAGGTCTCGCTGCACCGCGCAGTCGGCGGCGCGCTCCCCGCCGCCGGGCCGCGCGCCAGGGGAAGCTGAGAGCACCGCGCAGTCGGCGGCGCGCTCCCCGCCGCAGCGGCGCGCGGGCCTCCTGTCAAGACCGCGTTTGCCTCACCTAAATGTGGCTCACTCGGCACTCCCAGCTCCCCCATGCGGCCGGGCCTTAGGTCACAGTGATGGTTTAATAACCTAGATAGTCGTAAACGGGGAGCCTCGCATGCTGTTCCCCGTCGAACTGGCGCTAGCCTCAAGCGAGGAATGGAGGAGGTAGCCATGCGGGTGCTCATTGTGGACCCGTCGATCGTTGTACGTGCTGGGCTGCGAGAACTCCTCTCCCGTTGCGCTGACGATCTCTCCATCTACGAGGCGCGCGACTGCTCCCAGGCCATGCGCGTCGCGGGCGAGGTCATGCCCGACATGGTGCTGCTCGACTTCAGCCCCGACCTGGTGGAGCTCTTCCGCTGCCTGCAGGAGTTGGCGCGCACGGCCTCGGTCATCATGATCACCGAGCACCACGAGCAGGCCCTCATCGAGCGGGCGATGGCCTCGGGCGCCACCGGCTGCCTGGTGTTGGGCAAGCTGAATCTGCGCCAGGTTAGCGACGCGATCGCCGCGGCCCAGCGTCGCCGCCTGTCCCGTCTGCGTCAGCCGAACGCGCAGGCGGTGGTGCAGCCCGAGTTGCCGCAGCGCGTGAACAACAAGATTCGTCTGCTGCTCACCCGGCGCGAGGCGGAGGTGCTGCAGCTGGCCTCCTCTGGCCTGACGAACGCCCAGATTGCGGAGCGGCTCTTCCTGTCGCTGCGCACCGTGCGCAACTACCTCAACTCGGCCTACCCCAAGCTGCGCGTGCACAACCGCGCGCAGGCCGTGGCCGCGTGGCGGGCCGGCGAGACCACGCTGCCGAGCGGTCCGATCCGGGGCGGCGAGCTTGGTCTGGGTGGCGTCTCCCACCCCGGCGCCCCGAACCTGACTCCGCGCCGCTTCTAGCCTTTAGCTGGACGACGTTGCCGCCCGCCGCCCTGCCATGACGGCCGCAGCGAGGTGGGGTGAGCGGACTCACTGGACGCCCTGTTGAGCGGGCGCGGGCTGGGCCGCTAAGCTGTGCAAAGCCCAAGACCGCTGGTCACCCTCGTTCGAGGGGCCAAGTTCTTAAACGAGAAGCCAGCGCAGGTGAACGTGAACTGCTCCGTTGGAGCCCTGTCCCCGTGCGCCTGCGCCCGGGGATTTTGTTTTTGGCGAGGCATGGCTCGGCGGCAGACACGGAAGGAGGGCCCATGGCGAGGCCTGACAAGGCAGCAACGATTGCTGAGCTCGCGGAGCGTTTCCGCGACGCGAACGCCGTTTTGCTGACCGAATACCGGGGGCTCACGGTTGCTGAGATGTCCAAGCTGCGTCGCTCCCTGGCGGGTGTGGCCAGCTTCGCGGTCGTGAAGAACACGCTGGCTGCTATCGCGGCCAAGGAGGCCGGTCTCGAGATCATCGCTGATGAGCTCGTTGGCCCCTCCGCCATCGCATTCGTCACCGGTGAGCCGGTGGAGGCTGCGAAGGCGCTGCGCGAGTTCTCCAAGACCAACGACAAGCTCGTTATCAAGGCCGGTGTCCTGGAGGGTGCTCTGCTCTCCAAGGATGGCGTGCTCAAGCTTGCCGACCTGGAGTCCCGCGAGGTTCTGCTGGCGAAGTCCGCTGGCGTCCTCAAGGCTGCCCTTTACCAGGCTGCCTACATGTTCACCGCACCTGCCTCCAAGGCTGTGCGCACCGTCGAGGCCCTGCGCGAAAAGCAGGCTGGCGAAGCCTGATCCCAGGCAAACCCATAAAAACCCTGCCTGCTCGCGTAGCAGGACCCAACCGAAAGGAACGCCATCATGGCGAAGCTCACCCCCGCCGAGCTCATCGACGCTTTCAAGGAGCTCACCCTCATCGAGCTGTCTGAGTTCGTGAAGCAGTTCGAGGAGACCTTCGAGGTCACCGCTGCCGCCCCGGCCGCCGTTGCCGTGGCTGCTGCCCCGGCCGCCGGCGACGCCCCGGCCGCCGAGGAGAAGGACTCCTTCGACGTCATCCTCGCCGCTCACGGCGACAAGAAGATCCAGGTCATCAAGGAGGTGCGCGCCCTCACCTCCCTCGGCCTGAAGGAGGCCAAGGAGCTGGTTGACGGCGCCCCGAAGCCGGTCCTCGAGGGTGTTGACAAGGACACCGCTGAGAAGGCCAAGGCTCAGCTGGAGGAGGCTGGCGCCACCGTCGAGCTCAAGTGAGCTTGATCTAAACGCTGGCAGGGCGGGGGTCGCGAATGCGGCCCCCGCCCTCCTTTATGTTCGCGCGCCCGCCACGCTCGCCCGGCCGCGCACTTGGCTGCGCACCTGGCGGAGTGTCTGGTGGTACGCCGGGCGGGGGGGCGTGGGCCGGGTGGCGGGCGGAACGTCGGCCATCAAAAGCCCATTACCACGCTCGTGACGAAACACACAACCCCGAACTCTGTCAAGTCGGCTAATATGTATTTTTGCGCTTAACCTGCCTTCGCTTTGACATCGGGCGAAGTTCTGGGCGCGGCGTTGTCTGTTCTCCACCGGAGGGAAGGACCTCTTTTGGCTGCCTCGCGCACCCCCGCTATGCACGCTTCTAAGCGTGTTTCTTTTGGCAAGATTCACGAGCCGCTCCAGGCCCCGGACCTGCTGGGTCTGCAGACCGAGTCTTTCGACTGGCTGCTCGGCAACGAGCGGTGGAAGGAGCGCCTCGCGGCCGCTCCAGACGCCGACGCCCTGCCGTCCGTCTCTGGCCTGGAGGAGATCTTTACGGAGATTTCTCCGATTCAAGACTTTGCCGAGACGATGGAGCTGTCCTTCAGTGACCACCGCCTCGAGCCTCCCAAGTACACGGCCGAGGAGTGCAAGGAAAAGGGTCACACCTACGCCGCCCCGCTCTACGTCACCGCCGAGTTCATCAACCACGGCACCGGTGAAATCAAGAGCCAGACCGTGTTCATGGGTGACTTCCCGCTCATGACCGAGCGCGGCACCTTCATCATTAACGGCACCGAGCGCGTGGTCGTTTCCCAGCTGGTGCGTTCCCCCGGCGTCTACTTCGAGCGCTCCTCCGACCGCACCAGCGACAAGGACACCTTCTCCTGCAAGGTCATCCCCTCTCGCGGTGCCTGGCTGGAGTTCGAGATCGACAAGCGCGACGCCGTGGGCGTGCGCATCGACCGCAAGCGCAAGCAGTCCATCACCGTGTTCCTGCGCGCCCTTGGACTGAGCGAGTCCGAGCTGCGCGAGCAGTTCGCCGACTACCCGCTGCTGCTGGCCGGCCTGGACAAGGACGGGTCGATGACCCAGGAGGAAGCGCTCCTGGACATCTACCGCAAGATCCGCCCGGGTGAGCCGCCGAGCGTCGAGGCCGGTCGCGCCCTGCTGGAGAACTACTACTTCGCTCCCAAGCGCTACGACCTGGCCAAGGTTGGTCGCTACAAGATCAACAAGAAGCTGGGACTGGACGCCCCGCTGGACGAGGCCCTGCTGCGCCGCGAGGACATCGTGGCCGCCGTGCGCTACCTGCTGGCCCTGCAGAAGGGCGAGGAGACCCTGCCCGGTCGCCGCGGTGGCGAGGACGTCGAGATCCCGGTGGAGCAGGACGACATCGACCACTTCGGTAACCGTCGCATCCGCGCCGTCGGTGAGCTGATCCAGGGCCAGGTCCGCACCGGTCTGTCCCGCATGGAGCGCGTGGTGCGCGAGCGCATGACCACCACCGACGCCCAGGCGATCCAGCCGACCACCCTGATCAACACCCGTCCCGTGACGGCCGCGATCAAGGAGTTCTTCGGCACCTCGCAGCTCTCCCAGTTCATGGACCAGAACAACCCGCTGGCCGGCCTGACCCACAAGCGTCGTCTGTCCGCGCTGGGCCCCGGTGGTCTGTCCCGTGACCGCGCCGGCATGGAGGTCCGTGACGTCCACCCGTCGCACTACGGCCGCATGTGCCCCATCGAGACCCCTGAAGGCCCGAACATCGGTCTGATCGGCTCGCTGGCCACCTACGCCCGCATCAACCCCTTCGGCTTCGTTGAGACCCCCTACCGCGTGGTCAAGAACGGCCAGGTCACCGACGAGACCCGCTACCTGACTGCGGACGACGAGGACCGTCACGCCATCGCCCAGGCATCCGCTCCGCTGGACAGGAACGGCCGCTTCGTGGAGAAGCAGGCGCTGTGCCGTGTCTCCGGTGGCGAGCCGGCGCTGGTGGACGTCGAGGACATCGACTACATGGACGTCTCGGCCCGCCAGATGGTGTCCGTGGCTACCTCCATGATTCCGTTCCTGGAGCACGACGACGCCAACCGCGCGCTCATGGGCGCCAACATGCAGCGCCAGGCCGTGCCGCTGCTGCGCCCCGTCTCCCCGCTGGTCGGCACCGGCATGGAGGCCCGCGCCGCCGTGGACGCTGGCGACGTGATCGTGGTCCGCAAGGGCGGCGCCGGCGTGGTCACCGAGGTCTCGGCCGACTACATCTGCGTCATGGAGGACTCCGGCTCCAACCACACCTACCGCCTGGCCAAGTTCCGTCGCTCCAACCAGGGCAACTGCTACAACCAGCGCGTGACCGTGGACGAGGGCGACCGCGTGGAGGAGGGCCAGGTCATCGCCGATGGCCCCGCCACCGCCGGCGGCGAGCTGGCCCTGGGCCAGAACCTGCTGGTCGCCTTCATGTCCTGGGAGGGCTTCAACTACGAGGATGGCATCATCCTCTCCCAGCGCCTGGTCAGCGAGGACGTCCTCACCTCGATCCACATCGAGGAGCACGAGATCGACGCCCGCGACACCAAGCTGGGCCCGGAGGAGATCACCCGCGACATCCCCAACGTGAGCGAGGAGACCCTGGCTCACCTGGACGAGCGCGGCATCATCCGCATCGGTGCCGAGGTGGGTGCCGGCGACATCCTGGTCGGCAAGGTCACCCCGAAGGGTGAGACCGAGCTGACCAGCGAGGAGCGCCTGCTGCGCGCCATCTTCGGTGAGAAGGCCCGCGAGGTGCGCGACACCTCCCTGCGCGTGCCCCACGGCGAGTCCGGCATCGTCATCGGCGTCAAGGAGGCGTCCGGCGACGACGACGAGCTGCCCGCAGGCGTGAACCAGCGCATCACGGTCTACATCGCCCAGCGTCGCAAGATCACCGACGGTGACAAGCTCTCCGGTCGCCACGGCAACAAGGGTGTTATCTCCAAGATCCTGCCCGTCGAGGACATGCCGTTCCTAGAGGACGGCACCCCGGTTGACATCATCCTCAACCCGATGGGTGTGCCCGGCCGCATGAACATCGGCCAGGTGCTGGAGGTCCACCTCGGTTGGATCGCCTCCCAGGGCTGGGACGCCACCGGCGCGCTGGCGCAGGCCAAGGAGTGGGCGGCCAAGCTGCCCGCCGACGGCGTTGCCGCCCCGGCCGGCACCCGCGTGGCCACCCCGGTGTTCGACGGCCTGGAGGCCGACGAGCTGACCGGCCTGCTGGACTGCACGCTGCCCACCCGCGACGGCGACCGCCTGGTTGGCGTCAACGGAAAGGCCCGCCTGTTCGACGGCCGCTCCGGTGAGCCCTTCCCGTTCCCGATCTCCGTGGGCTACATGTACATCTTGAAGCTGCACCACCTGGTGGACGACAAGATTCACGCCCGCTCCACCGGCCCGTACTCCATGATCACGCAGCAGCCGCTGGGTGGTAAGGCCCAGTTCGGTGGCCAGCGCTTCGGTGAAATGGAGGTGTGGGCCCTGGAGGCCTACGGCGCCGCCTACGCCCTGCAGGAGCTGCTCACGGTCAAGTCCGACGACGTCACCGGCCGTGTCAAGGTCTACGAGGCGATCGTCAAGGGCGAGGACATCCCAGACCCGGGCATCCCGGAGTCCTTCAAGGTTCTGGTCAAGGAAATGCGCTCCCTGTGCCTGAACGTGGAGGCCCTGGACGAGCAGGGCAACGCGATCGAGCTGCGCGAGACCGAGGAGGACGTGTTCCGCACCTCCGAGGAACTGGGCATCGACCTGGGCCGCCGCCCCGACGCGCGCGACTTCGAAGAGCTCTAAAACGGGTACCCGCCGCCGCCCGCTCCCCGCGGGCGGGCTGCGGCGGGCCACCCCACCGGCCGACACCGGCCATACGGAATTGGTGAATTACCCGGAAAGAGGACACCTTGCTCGACGCTAACGCCTTCGACAAGCTCCACATCAGCCTGGCCACGGCTGAGAACATCGACGAATGGTCCTACGGCGAGGTCAAGAAGCCCGAGACCATCAACTACCGCACGCTCAAGCCGGAGAAGGACGGCCTGTTCTGCGAGAAGATCTTTGGCCCCACCCGTGACTGGGAGTGCGCGTGCGGCAAGTACAAGCGCGTGCGCTACAAGGGCATCGTTTGCGAGCGCTGCGGCGTGGAGGTTACCCGCGCCAAGGTGCGTCGCGAGCGCATGGGCATCATCAAGCTGGCCGCCCCGGTCACGCACATCTGGTACTTCAAGGGCGTGCCCTCCCGCCTGGGCTACCTGCTGAACCTGGCGCCCAAGGACCTGGAGAAGGTCATCTACTTCGCCGCCCACATGGTCACCGAGGTCGACACCGAGGGCCGCCACGAGGACATGGCGATGCTGACCAACGAGATCGAGGTCGAGCGCAAGCGCCTGGAGGACAAGCGCGACGCCGACATCGCCTTCCGCATGGAGAAGCTCGAGGCCGACCTGAAGGAGCTGGAGGAGGCCGGCGCCAAGGCCGACGCCCGCGAGAAGCTCCGCAAGGCCGGCGAGCGCGAGATGGCCAACATCCGCCGCCGCGCCCAGGACGACCTGGACTTCATGAACGCCGTGTGGGACCGCTTCACCGGCCTGAAGGTGGGCGACCTGGAGGGCGACGAGCGCCTCTACCGCGAGATGGTCAAGCGCTACGGCATCTACTTCAAGGGCGCCATGGGCGCGCAGGCCATCCAGCGCCGCCTGGAGTCCTTTGACCTGGCCGCCGAGGCCGAGGAGCTGCGCGAGATCATCGCCACCGGCACCGGTCAGCGCAAGACCCGCGCCCTGAAGCGCCTGAAGGTGGTCAACGCCTTCCTCTCCACGGGCAACCGCCCCGAGGTGATGGTGCTGGACTCCATCCCGGTCATCCCGCCGGACCTGCGCCCGATGGTGCAGCTGGACGGTGGCCGCTTCGCGACCTCCGACCTGAACGACCTCTACCGTCGCGTCATCAACCGCAACAACCGCCTCAAGCGCCTGCTGGACCTCGGTGCCCCCGAGATCATCGTGAACAACGAAAAGCGCATGCTGCAGGAGGCCGTGGACGCGCTGTTCGACAACGGTCGCCGTGGCCGCCCGGTCACCGGCCCGGGCAACCGCGCCCTGAAGTCCATCAGTGACATGCTCAAGGGTAAGCAGGGCCGCTTCCGCCAGAACCTGCTGGGTAAGCGCGTGGACTACTCCGGTCGTTCCGTGATCGTGGGTGGCCCCACCCTGAAGCTGCACCAGTGCGGTCTGCCCAAGGCGATGGCGCTGGAGCTGTTCAAGCCCTTCGTGATGAAGCGCCTGGTGGACCTGAAGTACGCCCAGAACGTCAAGACCGCCAAGCGCATGGTCGAGCGCATGCGCTCCCAGGTGTGGGACGTGCTGGACGAGGTCATCCGCGAGCACCCCGTGCTGCTCAACCGCGCCCCCACGCTGCACCGCCTGGGCATCCAGGCCTTCGAGCCGCAGCTGGTGGAGGGCAAGGCCATCCAGCTGCACCCGCTCGTGTGTGCCGCCTTCAACGCCGACTTCGACGGTGACCAGATGGCGGTTCACCTGCCGCTGTCCGCCGAGGCGCAGGCGGAGGCCCGCATCCTGATGCTGTCCTCCAACAACATCCTCAAGCCCTCCGACGGTCGCCCCGTGACCATGCCCGCCCAGGACATGATCATCGGCCTGTTCCACCTCACCTCCGACGTGGACCCGGAGCTGGACCTGCCCGAGGAGGTGCCGTCCTTCACCTCGGTCGCCGAGGCGATCATGGCTTTCGACGCCGGCCGCCTGGACCTGAACCAGGTGGCGCGCATCCGCCTGCGCGGCGTCACCCCGCCGGTGGGCTGGCAGGCCCCCGAGGGCTGGGAGCCGGGCGACGACGTCGTGCTGGACACCACCCTGGGCCGCTGCCTCTTCAACGAGCTGCTGCCGGCGGACTACCCGTTCGTCACCGGCGTGGTGGACAAGAAGGCCCTGGGCGCCCTGGTCAACGACCTGGCCGAGCGCTACCCGCGTGTCGAGGTGGCCGAGGCCCTGGACAACCTGAAGGCCGCCGGCTTCTACTGGGCCACCTGGTCCGGCATCTCCATCTCCTTCCCGGACGTGGTGGGCCCGGCCAACAAGCCGGAGATCCTGGCCGGATACGAGGAGCGCGCCGCCAAGGTGATGGGCGAGTTCAACGCCGGTCTGATCACCGACGACGAGCGCTACAACGCCCTGGTGGAGATCTGGACCGCCGCGACCAAGGAAGTTGCGCAGGCTATGCGCGACAACTTCCCGGCCCGCAACACGGTCTTCCGCATGGTCACCTCCGGTGCCCGTGGTAACTGGGACCAGATCCGCCAGATCGCCGGTATGCGTGGCCTGGTGTCTGACCCGAAGCAGAAGCTCATCGAGCGCCCGATCAAGTCCAACTACCGCGAGGGCTTGTCCGTGCTGGAGTACTTCATCGCTACCCACGGTGCCCGTAAGGGTCTGGCCGACACCGCTCTGCGTACCGCCGACTCCGGTTACCTCACCCGTCGTCTGGTGGACGTCTCCCAGGACGTGATCGTGCGCGAGGAGGACTGTGGCACCCGCCGCGGCCTGCTCATGGTGATCGCCGAGGAGGCCAGCGAGGGCCTGGTGCGCTCCAAGACTGTGGAGACCACCGCCTACGCCCGCACCCTGGCCAAGGATGCGCTGGACGCCTCCGGTGCCGTGGTCGCCACGGCCGGCGAGGACGTCGGCGACGTGCTGATCGACAAGCTGATCGAGGCCGGCATCTCGCAGATTCATGTGCGCTCCGTGCTCACCTGTGAGTCCGCTGTCGGCACCTGCGCCGCCTGCTACGGCCGCTCGCTGGCCACCGGTAAGCGCGTGGACATCGGTGAGGCCGTCGGCATCATCGCCGCGCAGTCCATCGGCGAGCCCGGTACCCAGCTGACGATGCGTACCTTCCACACCGGTGGTGCCGCCTCCGACTCTGACATCACGCAGGGTCTGCCGCGTGTCCAGGAGCTCTTCGAGGCTCGCACCCCGAAGGGTGAGGCTGAGATCACCGAGGCCTCCGGCCGCGTCAAGATCGACGACGACGACCCGGCGGCGCGCCGCATCGTCGTCACCCGCGACGACGGCGAGGAGGACCTGGTCATCGAGGTCTCCCGCCGCCAGAAGCTGCTGGTGAACGACGGCGACCACGTCCAGGTGGGCGACCAGCTCACCGAGGGCCGCATCGACCCGAAGAAGATGCTGCGCATCAAGGGCCCCAACGCCACCCAGAAGCAGCTGGTGGACGAGGTGCAGGAGGTCTACCGCTCCCAGGGCGTGGACATCCACTCCAAGCACATCGAGGTGATCGTGCGCCAGATGCTGCGCCGCGTCACCGTGCTGGACTCCGGCGACACCAAGCTGCTGCCCGGTGAGCTCATCGAGGCGGCCCGCTACCGCGAGGAGAACCGCCGCGTCGTGGCCGAGGGCGGCAAGCCCGCCTCCGGCCGTCCCGAGCTGATGGGTATCACCAAGGCCTCGCTGGCGACCGACTCGTGGCTGTCCGCCGCGTCCTTCCAGGAGACCACCAAGGTCCTGACGGAGGCCGCGCTGATGGGCCGCTCCGACCCGCTGCTGGGCCTGAAGGAGAACGTCATCCTCGGTAAGCTGATCCCGGCCGGTACCGGTCTGAACCGCTACCACGAGATCGACGTCGCCCCCACCGAGGAGGCCATGGCGTCCTTCTACAACCGCCAGAACTTCGTGAACTACGACGCCTCCTCCCTGGAGGACGACACGTTCTACGGTGGTGACTTCTCCTTCCGCTGAGCAGGGGAGAGCTGACGGGGCCGGGTGCGATTTGAGCGCCCGGCCCCGCGGCCTATCTCCGCCAGTTTTATCGGGTTGGACGACGCCCCACCGGCCCACGCAATAGCGCGCCCCGGGCACGACGTGGCCGCCTGCCGATGCGCGCGGCGGCCGCGCGGCGGGGCGGCCGGGCGGCAACGTCGTCCCCCAGGTAGGCGCGTGAGCAGAGGCACACGCGGTTTTCCGTCAGCCACTGGAAAAGGCGGGCGGCGGCCACTAATGTTGCACCCGGTGCCTAAAGGCAACCCTCGGAACCATGCGTTCCATCGGGCTCGATCCGCACACCGCGCGAGCTCCAGACGTCTCCAGTAGGCGGGCTGGCCCCCATGCGGTGACGTATGCCCAGGGGGAGCCGGCAGGCTGATTATTCGCTCAATTGAGACGGAGACGTAGTGCCAACTATTCAGCAGCTCGTCCGCAAGGGACGCAGCGTAAAGCCCGGGAAGAGCAAGACCCCGGCCCTTAAGGGCAGCCCGCAGCGTCGTGGCGTTTGCACCCGTGTGTACACCACCACCCCGAAGAAGCCGAACTCCGCCCTGCGCAAGGTCGCCCGTGTGCGCCTCTCCAGCGGCATCGAGGTCACCGCTTACATCCCGGGCGTGGGTCACAACCTGCAGGAGCACTCCATCGTGCTGGTGCGCGGTGGTCGTGTGAAGGACCTGCCGGGTGTTCGCTACAAGATCGTTCGCGGCGCCCTGGACACCCAGGGCGTGCGTGGCCGCCAGCAGGCCCGCTCCCGCTACGGCGCTAAGAAGGAGAAGAAGTAATGCCTCGTAAGGGCCCCGCGCCGAAGCGCCCCCTCGTCAACGACCCCGTCTACGGCTCCACGATGGTGACCCAGCTGGTCAACCGCGTGCTGCTGGACGGCAAGAAGTCCACCGCCGAGCGCATCGTCTACGGCGCCCTCGAGGGCGTTCGTGGCAAGACCGACCAGGACCCGGTCTCCGTGCTCAAGCGCGCCATGGACAACATCCGCCCCGCGCTGGAGGTCCGCTCCCGCCGCGTCGGTGGTGCCACCTACCAGGTGCCCGTCGAGGTGCGCGCCTCCCGCGCCACCACGCTGGCTCTGCGCTGGCTGGTGGACTTCTCCCGCCAGCGTCGCGAGAAGACCATGACTGAGCGCCTCATGAACGAGATCCTGGACGCCTCCAACGGCCTCGGTGCCGCCGTGAAGCGTCGCGAGGACATGCACAAGATGGCGGAGTCCAACCGGGCCTTCGCTCACTACCGCTGGTAATCCACCCACCCCCGAGCGAAGGACACCCACGTGGCACTTGAAGTGCTTACCGACCTCACGCAGGTCCGCAACATCGGCATCATGGCCCACATCGATGCCGGTAAGACCACCGTTACCGAGCGCATCCTGTTCTACACCGGCATCAACTACAAGCTCGGTGAGACCCACGACGGCGCCTCCACGACCGACTGGATGGAGCAGGAGAAGGAGCGCGGCATCACGATTACGTCTGCCGCCGTCACCGCCTTCTGGAAGGGCCACCAGATCAACGTGATCGACACCCCCGGCCACGTGGACTTCACCGTTGAGGTGGAGCGTTCCCTGCGTGTGCTCGACGGTGCCGTTGCCGTCTTCGACGGCAAGGAGGGTGTGGAGCCCCAGTCCGAGACCGTTTGGCGTCAGGCCGACAAGTACAACGTCCCCCGCATCTGCTTCATCAACAAGATGGACAAGCTGGGCGCCGACTTCTACTTCTCGGTGCGCACCATCCGCGAGCGTCTGGGCGCCAACCCGGTCGTCATGGAGCTGCCGATCGGCGCCGAGAACGACTTCGAGGGCGTCATCGACCTGCTCAACATGGAGGCCGTCTACTTCCCCGAGAAGGACGCCCAGGGTAACGACACCCGCGGCTCGCTCATCGAGCGCAAGGAAATCCCGGCCGACATGCAGGACAAGGCCGAGGAGTACCGCGAGGCCCTGATCGAGGCCGCCGCCGAGGGCGACGAGTCCCTCATGGAGGCCTACCTGGAGAACGGCGAGCTCACCAACGAGGAGATCATTGCCGGTATCCGCAAGCAGTGCATCGCCGGCGAGATCTTCCCGGTCTACTGTGGCTCCGCCTTCAAGAACAAGGGCGTCCAGCTGGTGCTGGACGGCGTGCTCAACTTCCTGCCCTCCCCGCTGGACATTCCGGACGTGCAGGGTCACGAGGTTGGCAAGGAGGACGTGGTCGCCACCCGTAAGGCCTCCGAGGACGAGCCGTTCTCTGCCCTGGCCTTCAAGATCGCGGTCCACCCGTTCTACGGCAAGCTGACCTTCATCCGCGTCTACTCCGGCACGGTCGCCTCCGGCTCCCAGGTGGTCAACTCCACCAAGGGCAAGAAGGAGCGCATCGGCAAGATCTTCCAGATGCACTCCAACAAGGAGAACCCGGTCGAGGTTGCGCACGCTGGTCACATCTACGCCGTCGTGGGCCTGAAGGACACCACCACCGGTGACACGCTCTGCGCCATCAACGCGCCGATCGTGCTCGAGTCCATGACCTTCCCCGACCCGGTTATCCACGTGGCCATCGAGCCCAAGACCAAGGGCGACCAGGAGAAGCTGGGCACGGCCATCCAGAAGCTGGCCGAGGAGGACCCGACCTTCACCGTCCGCCTGGACGAGGAGACCGGCCAGACCGTCATCGGCGGTATGGGTGAGCTCCACCTCGACATCCTCGTGGACCGCATGCGTCGCGAGTTCAAGGTCGAGGCCAACGTGGGTAAGCCGCAGGTCGCCTACCGCGAGACCATTCGCACCAAGGTCGACCGCGTGGACTACACCCACAAGAAGCAGACCGGTGGTTCCGGTCAGTTCGCTAAGGTCCAGCTCTCGTTCGAGCCCTACGAGTCTGACGAAGAGGGCAAGTTCTACGAGTTCGAGGACCAGGTCACGGGTGGTCGCGTTCCGCGCGAGTACATTCCGTCCGTCGACCTCGGTATCCAGGACGCCATGCAGTCCGGTGTTCTCGCCGGCTACCCGATGGTTGGCGTCAAGGCAATTCTTCTTGATGGTGCATACCACGACGTTGACTCGTCTGAGATGGCCTTCAAGATCGCCGGTTCCATGGCGTTCAAGGAGGGTGCGAAGAAGGCTTCGCCCGTCCTCCTCGAGCCCGTCATGGCCGTCGAGGTGCGTACGCCCGAGGAGTACATGGGTGACGTAATCGGTGACCTGAACTCCCGTCGCGGCATGATCCAGTCCATGGACGACGCGTCTGGTGTGAAGGTTGTGCGTGCGCAGGTTCCGCTTTCGGAAATGTTTGGGTATGTTGGTGACCTGCGGTCGAAGACCCAGGGTCGCGCCGTCTACTCCATGCAGTTCGACAGCTACGCGGAGGTCCCCCGGAATGTTGCCGAGGAGATCATCGCCAAGACCCGGGGCGAGTGAGTCCCTCAGGTCGACCCGAAGTATCATTAACAAAATCCGACCCGTAGGAACCCACGCCCCAGCCGGTTCAACCGAACCGGTGCAAGTGTGAGACAACTACCCGAGTCCCAGGAGGACACAAGTGGCTAAGGCCAAGTTCGAGCGCACCAAGCCGCACGTCAACATCGGTACCATCGGTCACGTTGACCACGGTAAGACCACCCTGACGGCTGCCATCTCTAAGGTGCTGCACGACAAGTACCCGGACCTGAACGAGGCGTCTCCGTTCGACTCCATCGACAAGGCTCCCGAGGAGCGTCAGCGCGGTATCACGATCAACATCGCGCACATCGAGTACCAGACCGAGAAGCGTCACTACGCTCACGTGGACGCCCCCGGTCACGCTGACTACATCAAGAACATGATCACCGGTGCGGCCCAGATGGATGGCGCCATCCTGGTGGTTGCCGCCACCGACGGCCCGATGGCCCAGACCCGCGAGCACGTGCTGCTCGCCCGCCAGGTGGGCGTTCCCTACCTGCTGGTGGCCCTGAACAAGTCCGACATGGTGGACGACGAGGAGATCCTGGAGCTGGTCGAGGTCGAGGTTCGCGACCTGCTGTCCTCCCAGGGCTTCCCGGGCGACGACGCTCCGGTCGTTCGCGTGTCCGCTCTGAAGGCCCTCGAGGGCGACGCCGAGTGGGTTGCCAAGATCGAGGAGCTCATGGACGCCGTTGACGAGTCCGTGCCGGAGCCGGTGCGTGACCTCGACAAGCCGTTCCTGATGCCGATCGAGGACGTGTTCACCATCACCGGCCGTGGCACCGTGGTGACCGGCCGCGCCGAGCGTGGTCGCCTGCCGATCAACTCCGAGGTCGAGATCCTCGGTATCCGCGCCCCGCAGAAGACCACCGTTACCGGTATCGAGATGTTCCACAAGCAGATGGACGAGGCTCTGGCTGGTGAGAACTGTGGTCTGCTGCTGCGCGGCACCAAGCGCGAGGACGTCGAGCGCGGTCAGGTCGTCTGCAAGCCGGGTTCCATCACCCCGCACACCAAGTTCGAGGGCCAGGTCTACATCCTGTCCAAGGACGAGGGCGGCCGTCACAACCCGTTCTACTCCAACTACCGTCCGCAGTTCTACTTCCGTACCACGGACGTGACCGGCGTGATCACCCTGCCCGAGGGCACCGAGATGGTCATGCCCGGCGACACCACCGAGATGAGCGTTGAGCTGATCCAGCCCATCGCCATGGAGGAGGGCCTCGGCTTCGCCATCCGTGAGGGTGGCCGCACCGTTGGCTCCGGCCGCGTTACCAAGATCATCGCCTGATCTTTGTAGCTAAGCTGCGCGGTTGGCCCCGCTCCCTTTTTTGGGGGCGGGGCCAACCGCTTTTTCGCGCGCGGGCGTGAGCGAGTGAGTGGAAATAGGCTCCGCCAATTTATGTGTGTGCTGCATCACGTGGGGATATGCTGAGTGTCTTGCGACCGCTGGAGGAAGGAGCCGGAAATGCGCAAGGTTATGGCGGCGGTGATGGCAGGAGCTTTGGCGTTGGGCCTGGCTGCCTGCGGGGAAAGCGCCGCGAACAAGGGACAAGACACCACGTGCGGGGACTACCTGAAGATGGATACCGCGCAGCAGATCGAGGTGCTCAAGAAGGGAGCCGAGCAGGCCGGCGAGGTGCTTGATGGCACCGAGGAGGACATGAAGCTCTACGTGTCCCTCCTTGCCGACATGTGCAAGGAAGCCGACGCGAACACCAAGATCAAGGACCTCTAAACGCAGCCGCCCCGCGCAAGCGCCGGGTGGAGGTGCGCGGTTCACGCGAAACCTGGAGCGGCGTAACGCGGTCCGCGCGGGCCGGACGGGGCGCGTTCTCCATTTGATACCTCGCCCTGCGTAGCCCCGCTGGGGTGCGTGCAGGGCGCGGCGGTCGAGTTTCCGACTCTATTGGGGTGGGGGAGCAGTTCAGTGCTTCCCCACCCTCGTTTGTGCGCCGTGCCCGATACCGGGTTGGCTGCGGGCAGGAGAGGCCGATCTCCCCGCGCATTGCTGGAATCTGGATGATTGGGGCGCGTCGCCGCGCCGGGGGTGCGGCGCCGCGCTGCGGATCGGCCCGCGCCGGGGGTGCGGCGCTGCGCCAGGGGGTGCGGCGCTGCGCTGCGGTTCGGCCCGCGCCGGGGGTGCGGCGCTGCGCCAGGGGGTGCGGCGCTGCGCTGCGGTTCGGCCCGTGGACTTCTCCGGGGCCGGGCGCTGCGTGTGCCCCCGTGAAACTAGACGTTCGGGTCTTCGACTCGACGATCAGGCTTGAATCTCGACGTTTGAGCCCCGCGAACGTCGAGTTGAACCGGCGAACGTCGAGATGAACCGGCAAACGTCGAGTTGAACCGGCAAACGTCGAGATGAACCGGCAAACGTCGAGATTCGGCGCCGGGCGGGTGCCGGCGCCACCCGGGTCCTGCGGAGGCGGCCAGCGCCACCATTCCCGGACGGCGCTGAGTGGCGGCGGCAACGGGGCCTTTGCGCTCGGGCACCCGCTCCCACCGCGTTGACGACCGTCGTTCACTGTTACAGCCTTTTTGAGCGCAAAACCCGTTGATGGGTTGAGATTGGTCAAGAGAGAACGATTCTCTGAATATAGGCTGGCTCAATTCGTGTGTGATCGGAGACATATTGGATATGCTTCATGTGTAGCGTCCGCACGTGGAAGGAGACGGAAATGCGCAAGGTAATGGCAGCCGCAATCGCTGGCGTGTTGGCCCTCGGTTTGGCCGGGTGTAGCAAGGCCGAGAACAAGGGCCTGGACACCACCTGTGGTGACTTCGTGAAGATGGACACCGCGCAGCAGGTGGAGGTCATGAAGAAGATCGCCGCAGACGAGGGTGAGACGATCGGTTCGGACGACGAGGCGAAGATGATGGCGGGTCTCATCGCCATGGTCTGCTCCGCCGAGGACGCGAACACCAAGCTGCGGGACATCGACCCGGACAAGTAGGAGGGAAACTCTCCGGACGTGGCCGGTGCGGGATGCAATCGCTCCCGCACCGGCCACGCTTTTCCTGCGGCGCCCCGCCGCCCGTGGGCATGAGGGCCGACGAAGGCCAGATGGGGGCTGCGAGGTAGCGGCCGGCGAGGGCCGGGCCAGCCCCTGAGGGAGGCGGCTCCGGCCGGCCGGGACGAGGCTGCGAGGTGGTCGCCCGCGCGGGTTCGGTTGAGCGGTGGGGGCGACGTTCCCGTCGGCGCCGCCTCCCTGGGCGTGCGCCGATTGAGGGGAGGGCTGCGAGGTGGTCGCCCGCGCGCCCAGGGCCCCAGGCACCTGCGGGCGCCCCCGCGAATTTTCGCGCGGCGCCCGTGTTGCATTATTTGCGTTATTGGGGCGTGCCCCGAACCGCCCCGGAAATCGGGTCTTAGCCATGGCTTACCTGCCCGCCGCGCCCCCGTCCCCGAAGGGTCCGTGCCGCCGGTCCCACCGTCCCGAAATGCCCTCCGTTGCAACCGCGCGCCGGGGGACGTGACGCCCAGCTTTTCTAAATCGCGAACCGCGCGAATATGACGAAGGTGGGCCTAAACGCCCAGGCCGGGGCCGGGCGCCGCCTCCGGCGTCGGCCGGGCCGCCCCCGCAAAACCGCGCGCTAGCTTGTGATCAACAAGTTCGACACGGAAAGGTACTGAAATGGCTGAGTTCACCACCATCTCTGACTGCGCGGCTGTTGACTGCGCCTTCAACGACAACCACGGCTGCAAGGCTGCCGCCATCACGGTCGGCGCCAAGGACAGCAACTGCACCACCTTCATCGCCCTGAACACCCGGGGCGGCCTGCCCGTTGCCTCTGCGCACGTGGGCGCCTGCCAGCGCACCGAGTGCACGCACAACGAGTCCCTGCTCTGCGGCGCCAAGGCGATCACCCTGTCCGGTTCCACCGCGCACTGCGAGAGCTTCTCCGCGCGCTGACGACCGGTTACCCAGATGGTGGGGCGGGCACTGTGAAGTGCTCGCCCCACCCTCGTTCTGCGGCCAGGCGAACCCTTCCTAGGCTGGAGCCATGATGCAGCGCCTCCCAGCAGACTTCTTCGCCGCCGCCCGGGCTGCGGACGACAACGCCAAGCTCCACCTGGTTAGCCAGAACCCGCAGCAACTCCAGGGCCGCGTCGGCGCCCACTCCCGATCCGCAGCGCTGGTGGTCGGCTTCGCGGTGCTGACCACCCTCCTGGCGCTCGCCTTCACGGCGGTGGCGGCCCTCGCCGTAGTCGGCCCCGTCGCCCCGGCGCCCGGGGCCTGGGCCTCCACCCTCGCGCAGTGGGGCCCGCTGCAAGACCTCTCTGCCTGGGCGCAGACCGGGCAGGGCAGGCTCGCGCTGGCCCTCATCTGGCTGGTGCTGGTGGCTGACACCGTCCTGGTCTGGCGCTTCGCCCGGCGCGCGCTTCGCCGGAGCGTCGGCGCGGTTGGTGCCGGTGTCCGCAACGCGACGCTTCCCCCGCAGGTCGGCACCATCCGCGACATCGCGATGCGCCGCTACCGCAAGACCTTCTTCGCGGTGCTCCTGGTGGACCTGCCGTCCGGCCAGGTCATCGTCAACCACATGGGCAAGGCCAGGGACATCCGCGTCCCCGCGCCCGGCACCACGGTGTGGGCGTGGCAAAACGGCGCCGCCACGCTGATCCAGGCGCAAGCCCCGGCCACCGCGCTCGCCCCGGCCACGATTCCGCCGCTCTTCGCAGAGAGCTAGCGCGAAGGGCGGCGGGCGGAGCGTCGTACACCACCTCCCCACTGAGGGTGGCCGACGTTCCACCCGCCGCCGCGAACGAGCGCCAGGCGGCGCTAGGCCGGGATCAGGCCGGGTTGCACTTCACGCCGGTGGCGTGCACCGGGCAGTAACCGCCGGGGTTCTTGTCCAGGTACTGCTGGTGATAGTCCTCCGCCAGCCAGAACTGGCCGGCCTCCTGGATCTGGGTGGTCACCTCGCCGTAGCCCGCCTGGGCGAGCGCGGCGGCGAACTGGGCGCGGCTGGCCTGGGCGGCCTCCAACTGCTCCGGGGAGGTCACGAAGATAGCCGACCGGTACTGGGGGCCAACGTCGTTGCCCTGCCGGTCGCCCTGCGTCGGGTCATGGTTCTCCCAAAAGACGCGCAGCAGCTCGGCAAGGGGCAGCTTGGCCGGGTCGAAGACCACTCGCACGGTCTCCGCGTGCCCGGTGGTGCCGGTGCAGACCTGGCGGTAGGTGGGGTGGGGCGCGGAGCCACCCATGTAGCCCACGGACGTGCCGGTCACTCCCGGGGTGGTCCAAAAGAGCTTCTCAGCCCCCCAGAAACACCCCAGGGCCAGAAAGATCTCTTCGTTTCCTGCCGGGCACGGGCCGGTCAGCGGCGTGCCGAGCACGGTGTGCAGGCTGGCGGATTCTGGCTGCAGAGACACGAAGTTCATGGCGGCCATTATGCGGCGGCCCGCAAAGCGCTGCCAGTTTTGCCCACGCTGCCCCAAGCCGTGCGCGCCGCTGGCGGTGAGCGTTTAGGCTTTGGGCAGGCTAAGGAAGGTGCCCATGGAAGGTTCCATTTTTTCAAGAATGTGGCCCTCGCAGTTGCTGCGTCCCACACGAACCGCTACCCAGCTCTCGCAAGAGCCCGTGCCCGTGGAGGGCATGGAGCGGCCCAACGGCAATCCCGACGAATCGGTGGCCTGGGGGCTGCGCGTGGCGTCGGCCTGGTCGATCCGGGGCCTGACCTTCCTGGCCGGACTCCTGGTGGTTGGGTGGGCGATCTCCAAGATCTCCGTCATCGTCATCCCGCTGACGGTGGCGATGCTGCTGACCGCCCTCATGGAGCCCTTCGCGCGCATGCTGCGCAAGCGCGCCAAGTTCAGCCGTGGCCTGGCCGCGCTAGCCTCCGTGCTGGCGCTGCTGGGAATGATCGGCGGCCTGATGACGGTGGCCAGCGCCCAGATCGTCAACGACTTCGGGCAGGTGGCAGACCGGGCCGAGGCCGGCTTCTACACGCTGCTGGCGTGGCTGCGGGAGGACCCGTGGGGCATCGACTCCGGGCGCCTGACCACCTACCTCTTCGAGATCTGGCAGCAGGTGCAGGCGTTCTTCAAGAACAACACCTCCTCCATCGCCTCCGGCGCCCTGGTGGGAGTCTCCAGCATCACCAACTTCGCCGCCGGCGCGCTGATCGCCCTGTTTCTCATGTTCTTCTTCCTCAAGGAGGGACGCAGCATCTGGTTCTGGGTACTGCTGCTGCTCCCGCCGGGCGCCCGCCACACCGCCAACGAGGCCGGCATCCGCGGCTGGGTCACCCTGGGGGCGTACGCCAGAACCCAGGTGCTAGTGGCCTTCGTGGACGCGGTGGGAATCGCGCTCGGCGCCCTGTTCCTGGGCATCCCCATGTGGCTGCCCATCGGCATCCTGGTGTTCGTCGGCTCCTTCGTGCCCATGGTGGGCGCGTTCTTCACGGGCGCGATAGCCGTGCTGGTGGCGTTGGTGGACCAGGGCCCCACCACCGCGCTGGTGATGATGCTGATCGTCCTGGCGGTGCAGAACATCGAGGGCAACCTGCTCCAGCCCTTCCTCATGGGCAACGCGGTCTCCCTGCACCCGGTGGCGGTGCTGCTGGCGGTGGCCGCCGGCACCTACCTGTGGGGGATCGTCGGGGCGCTGTTCGTGGTGCCCGTGGTGGCCTTCCTGAATACCTCACTCATGTACCTGGGCGGCTTCGACAAGTTCCCGGCACTGCGCACCGACCCGGATCGGCCCGGTGGGCCGCCCGGGGCGCTGGACGAGTACCTGGCCGCCCCCTTCAGCGTGAAGAAGCGCGGCGGGGCTGCTCCCGTGCGGCGCGAGCCCGTGGGCAAGCCGAAGAACGGTGGGGCTGCCAAGGCGAGCCGAGAGGAGCAGGCGCCAGACCATGAAGAAGCCCAGGTGGCCGCCGCAGGCAGCGGCGGGCCCGAGAGCGGCTCGGTGGCGGAGTAGCGGTTAGGGCGCTGTGCGCCCGGGCTGTCCCGGAAACAAGGGTGGTGGGGCCAGATCGAAAGATCTGGTCCCACCACCGCTTTCGCCCCCGAGCAGCTCGGCCCGGGGGCGTTAATTCAGCCCTGGTAGGGGCGAACCTCCTTGATCTCCACGGAGATCTTCTTGCCGTTCGGCGCGGTGTAGCTGACGGTCTCGCCACGCGAGCGCCCGTTGATGGCCTTGCCGAGCGGCGACTCGGGGGAGAACACGTCGATCTCCACCCCCGGGGCGGCCTCGCGCGCCCCCAGCAGGAAGGTCCTCTCCATCCCGCCGATGCTGGCCTCGATCACCATGCCGGGCTCGACCACGCCGTCGTCCGGCGGGGTTTCGCCGACCTCGGCGTTGCGCAGGATGTCCTCCAGCTGGGCGATTCGCGTCTCGTTCATCGCCTGCTCGTCCCGGGCGGCGTGGTAGCCGCCGTTCTCCTTGAGGTCACCCTCCTGACGGGCGGCCTCGATGCGGTTAGCGATCTCGACTCGCAGCACGGTCTTGGCGTGCTCAAGCTCTGCAGAGAGGCGGTCAAAGGCCTCCTGGGTGAGCCACACGGACTTGCTCACGATTACGTCTCCTTTTATGCGGGCTGCCCCGCAGCAGCGCTGCGGGGCAGATCAGGGCATTGCCTGAAACGGCATAGTATCAACACGGCGCCGCTTCGCTCGCGGTATGTGGATGCGCGGATGAAATCGGCGGGCCCGTAGCTGTCCCGGACGGGGAGGCGGAGGGGCGGCTTAGCGGGAGCCCAGCACCGCCAGGAAAGCTGCCACGCAGTGAGTCACCCAGCCGGCCACCGTGAAGGTGTGAAAAACCTCGTGAAAACCGAACCAGCGGGGCCACAGGTCCGGCCACTTCAACGCGTAGACCAGCGCCCCGAGCGTGTAGGCGATGCCGCCGGAGAGAACCAGCCACACGATGGCCGGCCCGCCCGTCGTCCAAAACTGCGGCAAATACCAGAGGGCAACCCAGCCGAGCACCACGTAAAGGGGGGTGTAGATCCAGCGGGGGGCGTACGAGAAGAAGACGCGCCCCAGGATTCCCACCAGCGCGCCGCCCCACACGACGGCCAGCAGGGCCTTGGCGTCGCGCGGCTCCAGCAGGGCCACGGACAGGGGCGTGTAGGTGCCGGCGATGAGCAGGAAGATGTTGGAGTGGTCCAGGCGCCGCAGGATCGCGGTGCCTACCCGGCCCCAGTTGAAGCGGTGGTAGACCGTGGAGATACCAAACAGCAGCAGAGACGAGGCCAGGAACACCGCGCTGGCCCACTTCAGGCCGGCCGTGGGGGCGAGCGCCACCAGGACGATCGAGGCGGCCAGTGCGAGCGGAGTAGTGCCGGCGTGGATCCAGCCGCGTAGGCGTGGCTTGATCGTTTCGACGAAGCTCTCCTTGCTGAGCAGGCGGTCAGAGGAACTGCTGCGTGGGCGCGTCTTCTGCTTCGGGGCCATCTATCCCCTCCTAACTTACGGTTGCGTAGGTTTAAGTTTACGACCAAGTTACGGTGGCGTAGGTTTTGGGCTTCCCCGCCCCGCCCGCGCCTCCAGGCAGCCCGCAGCCCCATGTGGTAAGAGTTTGTTTCAAGGGCCGCCGGACAAGGGAAGTAGCAGCCGATGGGCGTCAAGGATCTCCTTTACCGCATTTACGTCGCTCGCCTGCGCAGGCAGCTGGCCGACGCTCCCAAGCCCGCCCACATCGGCGTGATCCTGGACGGAAACCGCCGCTGGGCCAAGCAGGTCGGCGCCGCCGCCTCCCACGGGCACCGCCAGGGCGCGGCCAACGTGTTGGAGTTCCTGGACTGGGCCGACGAGGCCGACGTCCAGGTGGTCACCCTCTGGATGCTCTCCACCGACAACCTGCACCGCTCCGCCGAGGAGCTGGCCCCGCTGTTGGAGATCATCTGCGATGCGGTGGAGTCCATCGGTGCCCAGCGGCGCTGGCCCGTCTCTATCGTCGGCAACATGGACCTGCTGCCGGAGTGGGTGGTGGAGCGCCTGCACAGCGTGGAGGAGGCCACTGCGCAGCTGGCCGGCCGCGACCCCGGGGAGGCCATGACCGTGAACATCGCGGTCTCCTACGGCGGCAGGCAGGAGATCGCCGACGCCGTGCGCGCCCACCTAGAGCAGCGCGCCGCCGCCGGAGTCAGCCTGGCCGACGCTGCAGCCAGCCTGACCGTCGAAGACATCGCCGAAAACCTCTACACCCGCGGCCAGCCGGACCCCGACCTGGTGATCCGCACCTCCGGCGAGCAGCGCCTGTCCGGCTTCCTGCTCTGGCAGACCGTCTACTCCGAGTACTACTTCTGCGAGGTCTACTGGCCCGACTTCAGGCACGTGGACTTCCTGCGCGCCCTGCGCGACTACTCGCTGCGCGAACGGCGACGCGGCAAGTAGCCCCCGCGTGGGCCGGCCGGTCCACGCGGCACCGGCCGCCCGGAGGCGGCCGGTAGGGAGGTCATTAGATGACCAGCGGGGTCAGAAGCCGTGGCGGGAGGCCGGGACCTCGTGCACCCGACCCGACTGCAGCGAATAGTGCGCCCCCACGATCGCCAGCGCGCCGCTCTCCACCTGCGCGCGCAACGCCGGGGACTCCTCCAGGATCCTGAACAGGGTCCCGCGTACGTGAGCGTGGCCCGCGCTGAGCTCCCCATCGGGTACGGCCGCCCAGGCGGGGGGCTCGAAGGACAGGGAATCCAGCACGCAACGCGCCACGTGAGCGATGTTGCCCGGCGCCTCCTGCCCCTTGGCCAGGGCCAGGGCGGCCTCCAGCGCCCCACAGCGTTGGTGGCCCAGCACCACCAGCAGGGGAACCTGCAGGGCCGTGACCGCGTACTCCAAGGAACCGAGCACCACCTCAGATAGGGCGTGCCCGGCCGTGCGCACGGTGAACACCTGCCCGGGGTCCTGGTCCAGCGCTACCTCCACGGGCACGCGAGAGTCAGAGCACGCCAGCACCGCCGCCACCGGGTGCTGCTCGGCTGCCAGTTCCCCGGCGTCACCGAAGTCGCGTTGCCCGCCCTGGCCAGCAGTGAAGCGCCGGTTTCCCGCTAGCAGAGCGTCCCAAACCTCGGCAGGGCGGGACTTGGTACGGTCAGCAGCCTCCGACATGCCCCTAGCCCGCCTGCGCTGCCAAGGCAGCGTCCAGCTCGGCGGCCGTGGGCGGGTTCGCGCCCGCGCGCGAAACGGTAATGTCCGCAACGGCGGCGGCCAGCTCCACGATCGAGGCAAGCTGCGTCTGGTCCACCTGGCGCAGCGCGGCGCGGTTCTCCGCCCCCAGCAGGCCCTCGCGCCAAAGGGCAGAGTTCAAGCCACCCATGAAGGAGTCACCGGCCCCAACCGTGTCGAGCACCTTCACCGCCGGGTTGGCCGGCACCTGCACGCAAGCCCCCGAAGCGGCCACCGCCAGCGCGCCGTGCTTGCCGCGCGTGACCACCACGATCGCGGGCCCCAACTCCAGCCACTGCCGGGCCGCGCTCTCCACCTGCTCGGCGGTGTCCATCGGAACACCAAGCAGCCACGCCAGGTCCTCGTCGCTCACCTTGACCAGGTCAGCGAGCGCAACCAGACGCTCAACGGTAAGGCGGGCCGAGGCAGCGTCGCCCATCAACTGCGGCCTGGCATTGGGGTCGTATGTAATCGTGGAGGTGGCGCGGTGGTCGGCAAGGATCCGCTCCACTACGTCCGCCCCGGGGGCAAGGACCGCCGCGATGGAACCGGTGTGAACCAGCACCGGCGGCTCGGCGCCGGCGGGCAGGGGAACCGGCGCCCACTCGACGTCAAACACGTAAGTGGCCGCGCCCGTGGAACCGATCTTGGCCAGGGCCGTCGAAGTGCGCTCCGCGCCGAACGAAGACGGCGTCAACCGCACCCCGGAAGCACCCAGGTGCTGGTCGATCGCCTTGCCGCGCGCGTCATCACCGAGCCACGTGTGCAGCAGAGACTCGTGCCCCAGCCGGGAGAGAGTCAAAGCCACGTTGGCGGGAGAGCCGCCCGGGATCTCCTTGCTGGTGCCCTGGGCCTCGACGATGTCGATAAGCGCCTCGCCAACCACGAGCGCGTACGGAGCCTGCGTCACGATAGCCACCTCTTTCTCTAGGCCTACGCCTGCTGGCCGGCGGTAGCGGCCTCTAGCCTGGTCTGAGCGTCGTCCAGCCAGGAACGGCAGTGCGCCGCGAGGGCCTCACCACGTTCCCAGAGCCCAATTGTCTCAGCAAGGGGCACCTGGCCGCCCTCCAATTTACGCACCAATTCCACCAATTCGGCGCGCGCCTGCTCGTAGGAAAGCTGGGCCACCTCGGCGGCGATCTCGGGAGAAGGAGCCATTATTCAAGTCCTTTCGGGGCCGGACTAGTGGGAGTGGAGCCAACGATCTTCGCCACGAAGCGGCCGTCGGCCAAGAAACCCTCGACCAGGGTGCCCGCAGGCACGTCCGCCTGGGACCGCACCAGCGTGCCGTTAGAGAGAGCCAAGAGTGCATAGCCGCGCTCCATCGTCGCGGCGGGGGAGAGGGCGTGCAGGGAGGCCGACAACGCGCTCAAGTCAGCACGGGCCTCCAGTACGGCGCGGTTAGCGGCCCCACGCAGACGGGCCAAGGCAGAATCCAGCCCCTCGCGCTGCCGCTCCACCAGCTGCGCGGGAGAGGCCAAGACCGGGCGGGAAGTTAGTTCCAGCAGCCCCTCCCGCTCCCGCGTCAGGCGGGCAGAAAAAGCGGCACGCAGGGAAGAAGTCAGCGCATCCAGTTCGACGGTCAGCTCAGACAGCGACGGCACCACGCGGCGGGCCGCGTCAGTGGGGGTGGAGGCACGAACGTCGGCCACCAAATCCAACAGGGGGCAGTCCGTCTCGTGGCCGATCGCCGAAACCACCGGGGTGCGGGCCGCCGCCACCGCGCGAACCAGGTGCTCGTTCGAGAACGGCAGCAGGTCCTCCACGCTGCCACCACCACGCGCAATGATGATCACGTCCACGCTCTGGTCCGCGTCCAGCTCCGCCAGGGCCGCGCTCACCTCCGGGACGCAGCGCTCGCCCTGCACCGCGACCTCGCGAATCTCCAACGCCAGGCCGGGCCAACGCGCGGTGGCGTTCACCACCACGTCGTGCTCTGCCTTCGACTCCCGCCCGCAGATGAGGCCCACCTTGCGCGGCAAGAACGGCAAAGGACGCTTGCGGCGCGGATCGAACAAACCCTCCGCCGCCAACACCTGCCGCAGCTGCTCGATGCGGGCCAACAGGTCCCCCAGCCCCACCGCGCGGATCTCGCTTGCGTGCAACTGCAGCGAGCCCCGCTTGGGCCAGAACGTCGCCTTAGCGTTCACCACCACCCGCGCGCCGTCCGCCAGAGAAGGCGAAAGGTCCCGCGCGTAAATCGACACCGTGATCGAGGAATCCTGATCCAAATCCCTCAGCGTGAGGAAAGCCATCCCCGCCCCAGGGCGGCGGTTGAGCTGAACGATCTGCCCCTCCACCCAAACAGGGGCCATCTTGGCCACATATTCCTCGATCTTGGCGTTCAACAGACGCAGCGGCCACGGGTTGTCCGCAGTAGTCTGCGCGGCGCGTTCCGGCAGCGGGCGCGGGGTGATGCTCAAGACGGGGCCTCACGATGCGAGAGTTGTTTTCTGCCGGGTAACGTTACCTTGAACCACCAACGCGGTGGCAGCAAAGACAGGGGAAAAATGGCCGGGACGATTCTGTTGGCCGCGCCGCGCGGATACTGCGCCGGCGTGGACCGCGCCGTGGACGCCGTAGAGAAGGCACTGGAGCACTACGGCCCGCCGATCTACGTGCGCAAGGAGATCGTCCACAACAAGTACGTGGTGGAGGTGCTCTCCAAGCGTGGCGCCATCTTCGTCAACGAAACCGACCAGGTGCCGGAGGGCGCCCGGGTGGTGTTCAGCGCCCACGGCGTCTCCCCCGCAGTGCACGCCGAGGCCGAGCGCCGCCAGCTGGAAACCATCGACGCCACCTGTCCGCTGGTGACCAAGGTGCACCGCGAGGCCGTGCGTTTCGCCAAGGACGACTACGACATCATCCTGGTGGGACACGAGGGCCACGAGGAGGTGGAGGGCACCCAGGGCGAGGCGCCCGAGCACATCCAGGTGGTCGGCACCCCCGACGAGGTGGACTCCGTGGAGGTGCGCGACCCCGACAAGGTGGTGTGGATCAGCCAGACCACCCTGTCCGTGGACGAGACCCTGCAGACCGTCAACCGGCTGCGCGAGCGCTTCCCGAACCTGGTGGACCCGCCCTCCGACGACATCTGCTACGCCACCCAAAACCGGCAGGTGGCCGTCAAGGAGATCGCCCCGCGCTGCGACCTAATGATCGTGGTGGGCAGCGCCAACTCCTCCAACTCCGTGCGCCTGGTGGAGGTGGCCCGCGAGGCCGGAGCCGGCCGGGCCGAGCGCATCGACAAGGCCGACGAGGTCGAAGACGCCTGGTTCCAGGACGTGAAGACCGTGGGCGTGACCTCTGGCGCCTCAGTGCCGGAGATCCTGGTGCGAGAGCTGATCGAGGAGCTCCAGCGGCGCGGCTACGACAACCTGGAAGAGGTGCGCACCGCCACCGAGCGGATCACCTTCACCCTGCCCAAGAACCTGCGCGCGGACTTGAAGGGCGCCGGCAAGGAGCCGGACAAGGGCCGACGCGAAGCCGGGCCCGGGCACGTGGCCTAGAGCCGCAGGAGCGCCAAACAACTGTCGGGTGGTTTTCCGTGAGAGTCACGGAAAACCACCCGACACTGCTTTTGGGGGCGGGCTAGCCGCCTAGCCGCGGCCGGCCCCGGTGGTGCTCAGCGAGCGTTCTCGCGGCGCCTTACCGCCAGAAGGGCCCCACCCGCCGCGAGCGTCAGCGCTGCAAACAGGGCAACGCTATCGGCAGCGGCACCGGTCTTTGCCAGCTGCTTGACAGCGGGCTTGGCCGTGGGCTGGCTAGAGGGCACCGAAGTCGGCTTGGCCACCACCACGGTCGCAGGAACGGACGAGGACGGGGAAGCAGGGGCCGGAGCCGAGGCGCTGGCCGAAGCGGGCGCGCTCGGGGCAGCCGACGTTGAGGCCGAGGCCGCCTCGCTCGGGGTCGGATCGGGGCTGGCAGAGGACCCCATCGTGGGCGGAGGCGTGGGAGCCCCTCCGGGCGCAGTCGTGGCGCCGGTGCTGGTGGAGGGGGCCGCAGAGGCGGTGGAGTCGTCTGCGCCGCTGGAGGGCTGTGCCGAAGCGGAGGGCGAGGTGGAGGCCGAAGCGGAGGCGGAGGTCGAGGCGGAGGCGGAGGTGCTGGGCGCGGTGGTGGCGCCGGTGCTGGTGGAGGGGGCGGCGGAAGCAGACTGGCTAGCGCCACTCGACGGCTGCGGGTTCGGAGCCGGGATGCTGGTTTCGATCGGGTTCGGATCCGGGATGGCGGTCTCGATCGGGTTCGGATCCGGGATGGCGGTCTCGATCGGGTACGGAGCGGGAATGGCGGTCTCGATCGGGTAAGGTGCCGCCGGTCCGATGGGCTCGGTCGGATCCGGCAGTGGCAACGGCGGGTCGGTCTCGGTCGGGCCGGGCACGTCCGGCTCGATCGGGAGTGCCGGTTCGGTGGGCTCTCCGGGCTCTCTGGGCTCGCTGGGGTGCGCGGGCTCGGTGGGCGCTCCGGGCTCCCTGGGCTGGGAGGGAGATTCCGTCATCATCGGGGGGAACATGGGGGTGATCGTCTCCTCGCCGGAGCCCTCCGGAGCGGCCGGGTCGACGTAGACGGTGCCCTCGCAGAACGTCGTGTAGTCGTCCAGGGTCACCTGCACTCGCACCGTGGTCAGATTAACCTCGGCGGTGGCGTCGGTGGAAAGCATGGAGGTGGCCGGGTCCCACGTGACCGTGGCGGGCAGGTCCCCTACAAACGTGACCTTCTCCGGGATCGATGTGCCCTCGTTGTCCACTGCCAAGATTGGCACGGAAACGGGCTTACCCACTTCGGTGAAAATCGAACCGACCGAGCAGCGCGGCGGGTACTTAGAGGAAAGCGCTACCTGTGCCCAGGCGGGGGCGGAGGTAGCAACCGCAAGCGAAACGGTGGCGACGGTCGACGCCGCTGCAGCCGCAATTGCACGCTTGGAAACCATATGGAACTCCGGGAAGGTAGGCGAGAGACTGGGTGCCCCTCGGACGCGCGGCAGCTTACGCCGAAGAGAAAAGGATTTGGAGATTTGGTGGAGGAATTCACCGGTTTATGGGCGCTGCTTTAACGAAAGTCACAAGGGTGTGACCAATCAATGTGATCGCTTGCACCTTTCTGTGTCATCTAATTGCCTTTCTGATAAGTCGAGGCTATCGCGCCGTGTGTTCTTGCTACCGGCGGAGGGCCGTGCATCGGTAAGTCTGGACAGAAGAAACGGGGCTCTTCGAGGATGAGGCTGTTGCTGTCGGTGTGGGTGGAGTAGCTCCCCTTAGAGTGACGTAGCACCCAGGATGGTCGTCGCGCAAACGGTTGAGTGAACCGTCCTGGGTTTGGTTCCTAGGCGGTGCTCATTTGGTGGGTGTGGTGTTGGTAGTAGCGGTCTTCGGTTTCTTGGGGTGTGGCATAGCCCAGTTCGCTGTGCAGGCGGGTGTTGTTCCACCAGTTCACCCAGCATAGGGTCGCCCATTCGACTTCGGTCAGTCCGGCCCAGTGCTGGGAGTAGATCAACTCGCTCTTGTACAAGCCGTTGACGGTTTCGGCCAGTGCGTTGTCGTAGGAATCTCCCACAGTGCCGGTAGAGGCATCAATTCCTGCTTCGACCAGGCGTTCATGGTAGGCGACACAGACGTACTGGCTGCCGTGATCGCTGTGGTGGACCAATCCCTCGACACTGCCCTTGGCAGTAGCGATAGCTTGTTCCAGGGCTTGCAGGGGTAGAGCCTGGGCGTTGAGTGTGTTACTCACTGCCCAGCCAGCGATCTTGCGGCTGAAGGCATCTGTTACGAAGGCGGTGTAAACGAACCCGCTGCGGGTGCGAACGTACGTAATGTCGGCCACCCACAACTGGTTAGGGGCACTGCGTGCGAAGTGGCGTTCAACCAGATCTGGGCGTGTATCGGTCCCAGGAGCGCTCCTGGTTGTTACTGCCTTGCGTCCACGTACAACGCCCCTGAGCCCGGCAAGTCTCATCAGCCTGGCTACTTGATCGCGCCCTACGTCGTAGCCTTCGCGTTTGAGGGCATGCCACATCTTGCGCACCCCGTACACCGAGTAGTTCTCTCGGTGGATGCGCTCGATGACGGGGATCAAAGCGGCATCTCGCAAGCAGCGCTGCCAGGGCGTACGGTTCTTGGCCTTGCGATACCCTCGGGCAGTGATGAAGCCGCCTTGGCGGTGTTCGGATAGAACTTTGCAGATGCGTTCAACGCCGAACCTGGCCCGGCCCGCGTCGATGAAAGCGATCATTTCGGGTACCGGGGGTCGAGTTCTTTGGCGAAAAAAGCCGAGGCTGCCTTCAGGATCTCGTTGACCTGGCGGAGCTGAGCGTTTTCTCGCCGCAGGCGGGCCACCTCGGCTTCTAGTGGGGCATGTTCAAGATCCTGTCTCAGGCTGGGATCGCGATACCAGCGGCGCATCGTCTCATACCCCACCCCGAGATTGACGGCTACCTCGCGTAGAACACTGGTGAGGGAGACTGTCTGCTCCGATGCCAGACGGTCGCTGACAATACGAACAGCACGCGACTTGAACTCTGGGGAGAAACGCTTCGGCATAGGTCAATCCTTTCAGGCTGACCACCGGAACCAAACCCAGGACGGTTCAGAGCCCTTGTGGTTCCTGTTGAGCCCTTGTTGTAGCGGTTTAAGCTTTATTGCAGCTCTTGTAGCGCTACGGGGCCGATTAAAGGCGCAATAGGTCGCCCAAGGCCAGGAGAGCTGCAACAACGGCTCAATGACTGCAATAAAGGCGCAATCGTTTGCGCAAGGCTCCTGGCCGGTAGCCGCCCGTTACTCCGCGATGGGTAAGGCCGAAGTGATCCGGTGTGGCGTTCGCGGTTGGCTCGCTCACCGCCGACCGCCCCAGTGGAGCCCCCCGCGCACGCGCGGAAAGTCACTGTGCCGGGGGTGACACCGAGGGGCCGGTCGGAGGAGCCCCGCGCACGCGCGGAAAGAAGAGCTGCCCTGGCTGGGGCATTTGGGGCGGGGACCGGCGCTTCCTGTCTGCGCTCCCCGCCTGCGCTCCCCGTCCGCACTCCCCGCTCCCCGGTACGGACTCGACCAGGGAGCGGGTGGTGTCCGTGCTGCGCTCCTCGACGGCGCTTCCCGCTTCCCGGGGCGAGAGGCGTGCGCGCGACTGCGGCCCCGACTCACCCCAACCTCGCAAATGTTGCATCGGGGTACATGCGACCGCTTGGTGCCATGGCACCGGTCGGTCGCATGTACCCCGACCGCACGCTTGTGCGCTCGGGGGCAACGCGCCAGCACCCACCACAACCCCCATCTTCACCCGCGAAGAGCCGGGAAAGCGGCGCAAAGCAGGCGGGGGCGGGAAGTCCACTTGCCGCTTCCCGCCCCCGCCCAGCTCCAGCCCCGTGGTGGTCAGTCTCCCAGGCCCGTGCCCACGTGTCGCGCGGCCAGGATCCAGGGGTGGTCCAGGGGCACGGTCTTGAGGTTGCCGGCCACGTCCGCCAGAGCGACCGGCACGGCGGCCTGCCCCTGGGAGGCCACGGTCACTCCAGTGACGCCCTCAGCCACCAGGTCGGCACCCGCTCCGCCCAGCAGGGTGCCGAGCATGCGGTCGTTGGCATCCGGGGTGCCGCCGCGCTGCACGTAGCCCAGCACGGTCACGCGCGACTCCAGCCCGGTGGCCTCCTCCAGGATCCCGGCGAGCTTGAATGCGTTGCCCCGGTGGGAGGCGATCACGGAGGCGCGGTGCTTCTTGGCGGCCTCGCGGGCCTCCGGGGTGGTCGCGGAGCGGCGCAGCGCCTCGGCTGCGGCGAGCTCGGCGTGGTCGGCCTGGTCCAGGGCGCCCTCCGCGATCGCGATGACGGAGAACATGTGGCCCCGCTCGGCCCGGCGCTTGATGGACTCCACCACGGAGTCGATCGAGTAGGGGATCTCCGGCAGCAGGATGATGTCTGCGCCGCCCGCGATGCCCGCGCCCAGGGCCAGCCAGCCGGCCCGGTGTCCCATGATCTCCACGACGATGATGCGGTGGTGGGAGTGCGCCGTGGAGTGCAGGCGGTCGATCGCGTCGGTGGCGATGCCGAGCGCGGTGGAGAAACCGAAAGAGGTGTCCGTGTGCGCGATGTCGTTGTCGATCGTCTTGGGCAGGTGGATGACGTTCAGCCCCGCTTTGGCCAGCCTGTAGGCGTTCTTCGCGGTGCCGCCGCCGCCGATGCACACCAGAGCGTCCAGGTTGTTGGACTCGTAGTTCTCCTGGATCGTCGGGATCATGTCCCGCACCTCGCCGTCCACCACCATGCGGTGGACCTTGTCCCGGGACGTGCCCAGCATCGTGCCGCCCACGGTGAGGATCCCGCTGAGCGAGGCCGAGTCCAGCTTCACCGTCCGGTTCTCTGCCAGTCCGCGAATGCCGTCGCGGAAGCCGATCAGCTCCATCCCGTGGTGCCCGATCGCCGCCTTGCCGAAGCCGCGAATGGCGGCGTTCAGGCCGGGGCTGTCCCCGCCTGCGGTGAGGATTCCAACTCGCTTCGCAGCCTTGGCCATTTTCTTCTCCTCTGTGCGGGGGCAGATGGCAGAAACACTACTAGTGCGCGGCCGCAGCCATCCGGGACGAGTGGGGTGCGCTTTGGCCGCCCCGCCCGCCGGCCGCGACGATTTGGGCGTGGGTGGCCGACGTCGTCCACGCGCCGCCGCCCAGCACCGTGGCCGCGCCGTTTTCAGGCCAGCACGGAGCGCAGTAGCAGGCTAGTTTCCGAGCGGGTCACGCCCGGGATCTTGCGGATCTGAGACAGGACCACGTCAACTGTTGTGAGACTTTCTGCGGCCAACTGTGCCACTAGGTCCCATTCGCCGTTGGTGGAGTACAGACCCACCACCTGCGGCATGCCGCGTAGCTGCTGGATTGCGCGGTCCACGTGGGGGCCTTCTATAGCTAGGTGGGAGATGGCGCGGATGAGGGTGTCGTCCACATCGGTGCGCAGGAGCACGGAGAAGCCTTGAATGATGCCGTCCCGCTGTAGTGCCTCCAGGCGCCGGGTGACGGTGGAGCGGGTGACTTGCAGCTCGCGGGCGAGTTCGGCCAGCGGGGCGCGCGCGTTGGCCCGGAGCGCGGCGATGAGCTTGCGGTCAAGTGAGTCCAAGGAGCGCATGGGCAAAACGTATCCTCAAGGAGCGCAATTAGTAGCAGTGATGGGCGAAACTAGCGCGAAATTGGCGTTGAGTATGCACAATGCTCGTCCGTATGCTGTGCCTCACAGGCCATAAGTCCCGGTTTGGGTGGGAGGGTGAGATGCGTTTCGTCAACGTGGAGAACATGCGTCGCTGGCTGGCAGCCGTCGGTCCCGAGGCGGCGATTGCAGGCTTGGTGGATGCCCTGGAGAAGGACTTCGCCCGCTGGGAGCAGTTCGAGTTGCGGCCCCGCGTGGCCTCCCACACCGCAGAGGGCGTGATCGAGCTGATGCCCACCACCGACGGGGTGAGCTACGGCTTTAAGTTCGTCAACGGCCACCCCTCCAACCCGGCGCGTGGTTTCCAGACCGTCACCGCATTTGGTGTGCTGGCCGATGTCCACAACGGCTACCCCCGTTTCGAGGCGGAGATGACTCTGCTGACCGCGTTGCGCACCGCCGCAACTACGGGCTTGGCCGCGAAGTACCTGGCCCCGGCTGGTCCACTGCGGCTGGGCATGGTGGGGGCAGGTTCGCAGTCTGAGTTCCAGGTGCTCGGCATGCGCGCGGTGCGCCAGGTGGAGAGCGTGACGGTGTTCGACGTGGACCCGGCCGCCAGCTCCAAGATGCGGGCGAACCTAGCCAAGCTGGGCATCGAGGTGCGGATTGCTGAGAGCGCGGCCGCTGCGGTGGCGGGCTGTAACGCGATCATCACCTGCACTGCGGATAAACGCAATGCCACCGTACTGAGCGTGGACGACGTTGCTCCCGGCACCCACGTGACCGGCGTGGGCGGTGACTGCCCCGGCAAGACCGAGCTGGACGAACGGATCTTGGACCTGGGGCCGGTGTTCGTGGAGTACACGGAGCAGACCCGCATCGAGGGGGAGATCCAGGCCAAGCCGGCCGACTTCCCGGTCACCGAACTGTGGGAGGTCATCACGGGACGGCGCGAGGGCCGCACCAGCGCCGACCAGGTGACGATCTTTGACTCTGTGGGCTTCGCGGTGGAGGACTTCTGCGCGCTGCGCTACCTGGAGCAGGCCGTGGAGGGAACGGACTTCTACGAGGAGCTGGACCTGATCGCGGACCCGGAGGACCCGAAGGACCTGTTCGGAATGATCGACCTGAAGTAGCCCTGGGGCTTGCGGGGCCGGGCCCGGGGCCCGCCCCGGGCGGAGGAGTGGCGCCGAGGTTGCCTGGGGTCTCGCAGGGCCGGGCTGGGTGTGGGCCGCGAGCGGGTGCGCTCGCGGCCCACACCTTAGTTTTGGGGAAGGGCGCTACTGGCCGGTGAGCTCCGGCTTGGTGAAGCCGCGCACCTGAACGGAGTCCGGCAGCAGCTCCGGCACCGCCAGTTCCTTGGAGGAGAGCGTGGCGACCTCCCGGGCCGTGACGAGCAGGCGGCCCTCGTAGGAGCCCACCACCTTGTTGTAGCTGGCCACGGTCTTGTCCAGGTGCTTGCCCAGTTCGGTCATGTGTGAGGCCACCGTGCCCAGGCGGTCGTAGAGCGTGCGCCCCACCTCCAGCAGGCGCTCGGCGTCCTCTCGTGCGGCCTCCTGGCTCCACACGGCAGCCACCGCCTTCAGCACGGCCAGCAGGCTGGCCGGGGTGGCCAGGATGATGCCGCTCTCCAGAGCCATGGAAAGGAGCGTGGAGTCGGCCTCCAGCGCGCCGGACAGCAGGGGCTCGGCGGGCAGGAACAGGATGGTGGCCTGCGGGCCGTCACCGAGCGCCCCGGGGTAGTTGCGCTTGGCCAGGGCACTGACGTGCGAGCGCACGGCTTGGGCGTGCGCAGCGAGGTCGACGGGCGCGCCGGTGCCGGCGTCCTGGCTTTCTAGGTAGGCGTCCAGCGGCACCTTGGCGTCGATGGCCAGGTGGGCGCCGCCGGGCAGGTGCACTGTCACGTCCGGGCGCTGGGCGGAGCCAGGGATGGCGCGCTGCTCATCAAAGTCCACGTGCCGCAGCATCCCGGAGGCCTCGATCACCCGGCGCAGCGTGGTCTCACCCCACAGGCCGCGCGAGCGCGCGGCGCGCAGCACCCCGTCCAGGGAACGGGTGGCGGTGAGCAACTCCGCGTCCGTGCGGGCTGCCGCCTCCAGCTGGGTGTTGAGCGCCGCGAACTGGGTGGAGCGCTCCTTCTCCCCGCTCTCCACCTTGCGGGCCAGGCCGTCCAGCACCTCCCGCACCGGGGTGAGCTGGCGCAGGACCTCGGTGTTCTTGCTGGCCTGCTCGCGCTGGGCGTGGAGTTGCTGCTCCAGGGTCTTAGCGCGCGCCCGCTCGGACTCCACGGCCCCGGCCGCCCGCTCCTGCGCCGCCCTAATCAGCCCCTCGGATCGCTCGCGCTCGGCCCGTACCAGCAGCTCGGCGTTGCGCTTCTCCGCAGCGATCAGCTCCTCGGCGCGGGCGTTCGCGTCCGCCAACGCCCCGGTGGCTCGCGCCGCCTCCGCGCTAGCCACTGTGGCCTCCTGCTGCGCCCGGGCCACCGCATCGTGACTCTCCTGCGCAGCGCTCGCCCGGCCCTGACCACGGCCCAGGAACCAGCCGCCCGCCCCCGCCAAGGCCGCGAGCACCAACATCAAAGCAACTTCCCAGAACTCCATGGGGATACCTAATCAGCAGGGACCAACATTTGAAGCGGAGGCAGGCGGGGCAGTGGTGGGTGGCGGCGTCGGCCATGAAAGCGGCGCGCAGGGCGGCGGTGGGAGAGTGGCAGCGGGCGGCAGCGTCGTCCAACAGAGCCAAAAGAACGGGCAAGGGAGTGGGCAATGTGGCGCAAAGCCGGGTGGACGGCAACCCAAGCCGCGCGGGCGGGCCGGTAAACTCGCCGGCATGGCCCTAACTATTGGTATTGCTGGTCTGCCCAACGTCGGCAAGTCCACCCTCTTTAACGCCCTCACCCGCGCCACCGTGCTCGCCGCGAACTACCCGTTCGCCACCATCGAGCCCAACGTCGGCGTGGTGCCGCTGCCGGACCCGCGCCTGGGCAAGCTCGCCGAAGTCTTCGGCTCCGAGCGAGAAGTCCCCGCCACCGTCTCCTTCGTGGACATCGCGGGAATCGTGCGCGGCGCCTCCGAGGGCGAGGGCCTAGGCAACCAGTTCCTGGCCAACATCCGCGAGGCCGACGCCATCTGCCAGGTCACGCGCGCATTCGCCGACCCCGACGTGGTGCACGTGGACGGCAAGGTCTCCCCGAAGGACGACATCGAGACCATCACCACCGAGCTCGTGCTCGCCGACATCCAGACCCTCGAAAAGGCCATCCCCCGCCTCGAAAAGGAGGTGCGCGGCAAGAAGACAGAGCCCGCCGTCCTCGAGACCGCCAAGGCCGCCCTGGAACTGCTGGAAAAGGGCGAAGTACTCAGCGCCGTAGCCGACAAGGCCGGCCTGGACCGCGCCCACCTGGCCACCTTCCAGCTCATGACCACCAAGCCGTTCATCTACGTCTTCAACACCGACGACGCCGGCCTGGCCGACGAGGCAATGCAGGCCGAACTGCGTGAACTGGTGGCCCCCGCCGAGGCCATCTTCCTGGACGCCAAGTTCGAGTCCGAGCTGGTCGAGCTGGAGCCCGAGGAGGCCGCCGAGATGCTGGCCGAGGCCGGGCAGGACGAGCCGGGCCTGGACAAGCTGGCGCGCGTCGGCTTCGACACCCTAGGCCTGCAGACCTACCTCACCGCCGGCCCCAAGGAAGCCCGCGCCTGGACCATCCGCAAGGGCTGGACCGCCCCCCAGGCCGCCGGCGTCATCCACACCGACTTCGAGCGCGGCTTCATCAAGGCCGAAGTCGTGGCGTTCGACGACCTCATGGACGCCGGCTCCATGGCCGAAGCCAAGGCCCGCGGCAAGGTCCGCATCGAAGGCAAGGACTACGTGATGGTTGACGGAGACGTGGTGGAGTTCCGGTTTAACGTGTGATCATCCTGCCTTCGCCACGGTGCGGAAATGATCTGGCGAGGCATACACCTGTCGTGCAAGATTGAACCCGTGACAACTCTCACGGGCTGGGCGAACGACGATGCGGTGATCGCCAAAGCTATGGAACTTGCGTCGACGCTGGGTGATGACCCGAATCACACGGTCGCCGCGGCGGCGATGGATCTCAACGGCAACATCTACGTCGGGGTGAACAACCATCACTTCACTGGGGGCCCGTGCGCTGAACTCGTAGTTCTTGGCATGGCCGCTGGCGCCCACGCGGGGCGGTTGGCGACGATGGTCGCTGTGGGGGATGGTGGCCGTGGCGTCATCTCTCCGTGCGGGCGTTGTCGGCAGGTGATGCTGGATCAGCACCCTGACATCTGTGTGCTGGTGCCAGGCGAGGATGGAATTCGTTCTGTCTCGGTGCGTGAGTTGCTGCCGTATTCCTATGTACAGCCGGACGAAGATCCGGCTCGTTTTGTACGGTTCAGCCGTCGTTATCTCGACGACATTCGAGCTGGCCGCAAGACGAGGACCATTCGTTGGCGGGACCCGGTGCCGTTGGGTCCGACTACCTTTGTCTTCGAGGACGCGGAGCATCTCGGCTTCGTGACAATGCCGGGTGTGATCGACGACGTGCACCCCATTCGTCTGTCGGACTTGGATACCGAATACCAGGGGGGTCTCCGCGCCCACTACCCGGACATGCCTGCGGATCCTCAGCTGACCGAGGTGCGCTTTCACATCTGATCCTGCCTGCTGGATCCTGACCCCAAGATGCTCAACGATTTCGGAACTCGGTCGAGTTCCGGCTTAACGCCTAGCGTTATTAACGAGATCCGGTATAGTATTCTGCTGTGATCAGATCGTTCGGCAACAAGGACACCGAGCGATTGTGGCGACGGGAGCGTGTCCCATCGCTAGATCCCAGGATCCAGCGAGTCGCACTGCGTAAGTTGCGGCAAGTAGGGGCTGCTGCCTCTCTTGACGACCTACGGGTTCCGCCCGGAAACCGGCTCGAAGCCCTAAAGGGCGATCGATCCGGGCAGCACAGCATCAGAATCAACGACCAGTGGCGCATCTGCTTCGTGTGGACCGCCGCTGGTCCAGAGGAGGTGGAGATCGTTGACTACCACTGACCTGATTCCTCCGATCCACCCGGGCGAGGTGCTCATGGAGGACTTCATTACCGGTCTTGGGATCACCCAGAACAGGCTTGCTGTTTCCATCGGTGTGCCTCCGCGTCGCATCAACGAGATCGTGCACGGCAAGAGGGGGATCACGGCGGACACCGCCTTGCGCCTGGCAAAGTACTTCGGCACCACGGCGGAGTTCTGGACCAACCTTCAGAGCCAGTACGAGCTCGATCTGGCCAGGGACCTTGCCGGGGACCAGATCGATTTCATCACGCCGCTGCAGGTCGCTTGACCCAGTTCGCCACACCGTCGGTGGTGGTGTCATCGAGCCCTTCGGGGAGAAAGCGCACTCAGCGGCCCATATTGGTCGGGGATTTGACGCTGTACCTGGTGGACTTCAGGCCTTGGCCTCCTTCCATGACAACGATTCCCTCGCGCAGAGGTTTAGCCAATGCGTAGCGCAGCTGGCCGAGGGTCAAGCCCGTGGCCGCCGCGAGCTCGTGGATCGTATGCGGGCCGGGATTCCTGACCAGCGCTGAGAGCACTACCGGTTCATTCACAGTCGGCGCGGAGCTAGCCAGGTAAAGCGGTGCGGTCGTACTCGAGGCACCTGCCTGTGCAGATACCTCTAGAGGATCAACGTTCTTCTCGCCGGGCAACAAAGTGACCCGGTGTGGCTCGCTCGGGGCCCCCTCATCCGTTTCCCCTTCCAGTGGGCGCCAAAGTAACGCCTTGAACTGCACGCCAGTGTCGATTAGCTGTGGCCGGTGAAGCCCGCGCTCCTGGGCTGAGCGGAACACCTCACGTATGCCCCCGCCCTCCCCTTCGATGACCGAGCCACCGTCAAGTGTCGTGAGGCGTTTGGCGATTTGGTAGAGCCGTTGGTTTACGGCTGCCTGGGCGTGCTCCACACTCTCCAGCTGCGAAAGTGAAACACCCTTCAGTCCGCCGGGGCTTTGAATGAACAGGTTCTTTGGCGTGATCCTGATCTGGACCTGCTTGCCCATTCCCAAGGTGTTTGGTCCAAGATCCCGATGTACTAGGGCGTTGGCGATCAGCTCGCGCACAGCGTTCAAGGGCAGCTCGGGGACTTCCTCCATGTGGCCATCGGGGCGGTAACGGTTGATGGAAGCCAGATTCTCCTCCACCCATCCGAGCGAGTCGCTCAGCAAGACTGGAAGAGGGCCAGTGAAGTCCTCCAAATTGCGGTTGCGTGCGCTACCCTCGCCGCCCGGCAACTGCACAGCGGCAGTGACGGTGAGGGCCGGGAAACGCCCTTGCGGATAGTGGCCCAACGCGTACAGTCCGGCAACGGTCGGCTCGCCGGAGGCTGTCAAGACGTTGGTCGCGCGAAGGATTTGTTCATCAGTCATGTCACGCAGCCGACGGGCATGGGTGCGAACAGCCTCTACATAGCTGGTAACCAGGTTCGCATCGAGGTCTTCTTGGCTGTGGCCCTGGACAGGCGCGATGTCGTAGTCAACCTGCTCGTCCACGTGCAGCTTGGCAACCTCGATCATGCGGAGCTCATGGGGCTGCATGGCGTAATCGCCGTCGGCTTGCCTCAGATAAGCGCGTCCCCCAGTAAATGCAGGCTTGTCCGTGAGGCGAAGGGGCGAAACGTGAACTACCTCTACGGTCTTCCCATCCACCTCAAAGGTCTGGAACTCGAGATGAGGAGAAGGTGTCACTGCGGAACGAGCCTGAGCAACTAGGCCAGCCTCCAGGTTCGCTACGTCGTGTACACCTACCGCTTCAAAACGTCCGTCGGCTTCGTCGACACCGAGGACGGCAGTGCCTCCATTTGGCATATTCGCGAATGCACACAGTGTTTCTGGCATACGTGGGACGCCGCCTGCCGCGCGCTTGACTTCAACAGAAGTTGTGTCGCCGCGTCGCAGGCGCAGCTCGGTAAGGACCCGGTGTAGATCTTGCTCGTCCCACTCCATGTGACAAGACTACAACTAAGACTGTGAAAGTTTGAGTGTCATTTGTAGTGTTTTTCTCAGTCTGGTGCGGTCGGGCAATGCGGAAGCCGCCTGGGGCGCGACCTGCCCGGGAATCGTTGCGCTTCGTCAGATTTCGCTGAGGCTCTGGTGGGCCGCATCGGCGATTCCTTCGCCGCTCGTATGTTTGTCGCCGCCTCACACTGCAAGAGACTGCAAGTGATACTGCAAAACTTTGAGTCTGCGGTTTGAGTGTGCACCAGATTTTGAGTCTGGCTTGCAGTCTGATTTGTAGTCTGATTTGCGGTCTGACCCGCAGCTGGCCTCTGACTGACCTCGCCCCCGCCTGCCCACGGCCCCGGCCTGACCTCGATCGCCTACGTGGGCTGCCTTGACCACGAGGGCACCTACGGTGTGGCTACCCACCGGCGTGGCCTGGGTTACAAGCAGGCGATGGAGCGAGCGGGCCTGACGCCGCGCTTTGTGCGCGCCCCCTTCAGCCGCGAGCCGGGCCGCGCCGCCGCCGAGATGTTGCTGGCCAGCGAGGAACTGCCGCAAGGAATCATCTGCTCCTCCGACGAGATCGCCGCGGACATGATCGCCACCTTCCGCCAGGTGGGCGTGGACATCCCGGGGGACGTCTGCGTGGTTGGCGTGGACGGTCACCCTGGTGCTGGTGGTGTTCGGCCCGATCATCATGTTCATCTCCGGCGGCCTAGCCAACGGCATCAACTCCATCTTGTCCTTCAACTACCCGGTCGCTGGCCTGATCATCGGTGGCCTCTACCAGTGCCTAGTCATCTTCGGCTTGCACTGGGCGGTAATCCCGCTGGTGGCGGCCCAGATCGCCATCGACGGCTTCTCCCCGCTGAACGCCATCATCTCCGCCACGATGATCGCTCAAGGTGGTGGCGCCCTGGCCATCTGGCTCAAGACCAAGAACTCCAAGATCAAGGCACTGGCCGGCCCGGCCACAATCTCTGCCTTCTGCGGTATCACCGAGCCCGCTATGTACGGTCTGAACCTCAAGTACGGTCGCGTGTTCATCACCGCCTCTCTGGGTGGTGCCGTGGGTGGCCTGCTCACCGGCCTGTTCAACGTCAACATGTGGGGCTTCACTGGCGCGTTCGTTGGTTTCCCGTCCTTCGTGAACCCAGCCGGACTGGACGGTAGCTTCACCGGCTTCTGGATCGCCTCCATCGCCACCCTGCTGGTTTCCTTCACCGCTACCTACCTGTTCGGCTTCAAGGAGTCCGACTTCGAGACCGCTAAGGAGGTCAAGAAGGTGCGCCTGGGCAAGCGCGAACCGGCTGGCTCGTGATTACTCAGCGGGCAGGCCAGACGGCCAACCCCACAAGGTTCTGACGGTCGCCAGGGCAATGTGTAGGGCGGTGGGGCCCCGGGAGACCGGGGCCCCACCGGTCGTTGTGCGGATGGGGTGCCGGTACTACGTGGACCGGCTCGCCCCCGAGCTCGCAAATGCTGCAACGGGGTACATCCGACCGCTCGGTGCCACGCCCCCGACCATACTTTTGTACCCCGACCGCACTTTTGTGCGCTCGGGGGCAGCGCGCCGCCGCCCACCACCGCCGCTGCACCGACCTCTTCGCGTTTAACCACCTCAACGCCCTCCCGGGTACCCGTATCCGTGAGGGGTGGTTATAAAATGGTCGTAGAGCCGAGTGCTTAAGTTCGCGTGGCACAATATCTGCGGTTTCCACCGGAGAAAAGATTCGTTAGAAAGAAGGCCCCCCATGCACTGGCGCAAGTGGTCGGTAAAGGCAAAGATCATCAGCATCGTTGCGAGCCTGGTCGTATTGGGGCTCGCGGTCTTTGGTGCTACTCAGCTTTTCCCGTACTTCAACCGCCAGAGCGCCGACGAGCGCGTGGTGCAGTCCCTGACCCTGGAGGATGATGTGGTCCTGTTGCGCCTGGGCGTGCAGGGAATCGCCACGGAGAAAGTGGACGCCTCCTTCCTGGGCATGTCCATCCCGGGCAGCGCCAAGAACCACTTCCTGCAGTACGACTACTCGGCCATGCTCGGCATTGATGGCGGGGATGTGAAGGTAGAGAAGACCGGGGACAAGCGGTTCAAACTCTCCATCCCGGCGTTTGAATTCTTGGGGCACAGCGACGCCGAATTCAAGACGATCGTGGAGGACAACGGCATCATTTCCTTCATCACCCCGGACGTGGACCTGCCCGCGCTCATCACCCGGGTGCTGAACGACACGGAGAAGGAAAAGCACATCACGGACAGCATGGAGTTGCTGGAGTACCAGTGCCGCAACTTCTACGAGAGCATCGTGCGCGGGATCGACCCGGAGATCCAGCTGGAGTTCGTGTTCGCCTCCGCCGCCCCGGAGGCGGAGCAGAAGGGCTAGTGTCAGCGCAGCCGAGCTGAAACGGGGTGGGCATGGGCAAGTGGTTTGCACAGGCGCGGGAGATCGACTCTTTGCGTCAGGAGGTAAAGCGCCTGGAGGCTGAGTCGGCTCGTCAGCGAATGGAGATCGACCGTCTGAAGGTAAAGCTGCGTGACGCGGTTGAGGGTGTGGACGGTTCCGGGGTCTCGGCTCACGAGCGGGAGCTGGTGGCCCAGGGGCGCATCCCGGAGGCGATCGTCTCGTTCCGCTCGCGCATGCGCGTGGACCTGGAGACCGCCAGGCGCGTGATGGAGCATGTTCGCTTCGAGTAGCACCCCCGGTTCCCAGAAAATGAGACGCGGCCGCTCACAGACTGGCCTGCGGGCGGATAATTGCGGGCGGAACGTCGTCCCCCAGGAGGTCTCATGATCAGGGTCGCAATTAACGGATACGGCAACCTCGGCCGCGGTGCGGAGGCCGCCATCGCCAAGAACGACGACATGGAACTGGTGGTGGTCTTCTCTCGGCGAGACCCAGCGAGCGTGCAGACTCTTGGGGCGCCCGTGGCGCACGTGGACCAGATGGCCGACTGGGTGGGCAAGGTGGACGTCTGCCTCAACTGCGGCGGCTCGGCCACCGACCTGGAGGAGCAGGGCCCGGCTGCGGCAGCCTTCTTCACCACCGTGGACTCCTTTGACACCCACGCCAAGATCCCGCAGTACTTTGAGGCCGTCGACGTTGCCGCCCGCGCGGCCGGTAACCTCGCCCTGATCTCCACCGGCTGGGACCCCGGCTTGTTCTCCATGCTGCGCGTGCTGGGCGAGGCGGTGCTGCCCGACGGCGCCTCCACCACCTTCTGGGGGCCGGGCGTCTCACAGGGGCACTCCGACGCGATCCGCCGCATCGAGGGCGTGCTGGACGCAAAGCAGTACACCCTGCCGGTGGAGGAAACCGTGGAAGCGTTCAAGCGTGGGGACGACGTTACCCTCACGCCCCGCACCACCCACCGGCGTGACTGCTACGTGGTCGCAGCGCCGGGCGCGGACCTGGAGCGCATCGAGCAAGAGATCGTGCAGATGCCCAACTACTTCGCGGACTATGACACCACCGTCACGTTCGTCTCCGCAGAGGAGCTGGCCGCCGAGCACGGTGGTATCCCGCACGGTGGCACGGTGCTGCGCCGGGGCGAGACTGCCCCGGGGGTGGCGGCGAACGTGGGCTTCGAGCTGGAGCTGGGCTCGAACCCGGGCTTCACGGGCTCGGTGGTGGTCGCGATGGGCCGGGCCGCCGCGCGCATGGCTGCGCGCGGCGAGGTGGGCGCCCGCACCGTCTTCGACGTGACTCTGGCGGA
Organism: Buchananella sp. 14KM1171; assembly: GCF_041380365.1. Lineage (NCBI taxonomy): Bacteria > Bacillati > Actinomycetota > Actinomycetes > Actinomycetales > Actinomycetaceae > Buchananella > Buchananella felis. Next base: position 1,759,151 of record NZ_CP159981.1, read on the forward strand.
CCTGTCCGCTCTCAGCCAGGAGGAGCTGCGCGCCCGCTACCTCTAGGTGCGCGTTACCCCCTGCACGCCCGCTACCTCTAGGTGCGTGGCGGCGCGGGAGCCCCGCCGACGGGCGGGGAGGTGCGGGTGTCGAACTGTGTGCTGGCCAGGCGGCGCTCGGCCCACGCGTGCGTGTCCAGGACGGCCGGGGAGAGGTAGGCCCGCCTGCCCGGCCCGATCGAGACAGTGGTGAGGATCCCAGCCGCCTCCAGCGTCTCCAGCCCACCCCGCGCGGCGTTCAAGGACAGCCCGTAGGCGCTTGAGACGGAACTAGCAGTCAGGGCGGGCGTGGCCGCTAGGCCCTCCAGGATGCGCAGCGCGGCGCTGTCCTTTCGCAGCGCGCGCTCGCGGCCACCGCTGCCTGGCAGGGCGGCCAGCTTTTCTTTCCAGTCGGCGGCGACGTCGGCCAACTCCGCCTCGATCATCTCCGCCTGCTCGCAGGCGGCGGTGCAGGCCTCCAGGAAGAAGGCGATCCACTGGAGCCGACCGGAGTGGGCGGCGTCGTCGTGTGCGGGGGCGGGCGAGGCGCCGGCCGGGATGGCGCGAAACGCCGTCAGGGCGGCGACGTAGCGCCGGCTCAGCGTGGCCAGCACCGGGCTGACGGGCAAAACCATTCCCGCCACCAGGCCGCGCCGGGCGAGTACCGCGTGAATCAGGGCGCGCCCCACCCGGCCGTTGCCGTCGGCGAACGGGTGAATCGTCTCGAACTGTGCGTGGACCAGGGCGGCCTGGACCACGGGAGAGTGGTTGGCGCCGTTGGCGTAGAGCAGCAAGTCCTCCAACAGGGGCCCCACGTATTCCGGGGGCGGGGGTACGAAGTCTGCGTCGAGCGGGTGATAGGCGGATCCGCCCACCCAGTTCTGTTTCTGACGTACGCCGTGTAACTCCGGGGAGTCGGGCAGCAGGTTGCGCTGAAGCGAGAGCAGGTGCTCCAGCGTGATGAGCGGAGCAGCGGCGATCTCCTCCACTGCGGCCCTAACCACCTTGACGTTGTTGGCGGCTAGGCGTGCCGACTCGTTGACTTTCTGGACTGGCTCGCTCTGCGCCAACTCGGCGAGGGCAACCTGTTGCGGGGCGGGCGTGAGCCCCTCGATCCGGGAGGACGCGATGGCCTCGCTGCGCAGCAGAAAGCGGCTGGTCGAGTTGAGTAGGGGGCTCTGCCGTAGGCGGTGGATGCGCCGCTCAACCTCGGCAGCGGCAAGCGACAGCTCGGTGGGCAGGGTGAGCGCCGCCTTTGCCAGCGGGGAGGGGACGTAGGCGAGGAAGGGGCCGGAGCGGCGGTCTTGCCGCCTGAGCCCGTCGGTGTGGGGGTTGTCCCACTGGAGCTGAATCGTGATGCCCATGTTGGCTCCAAGCCTCGATTGTGGATAAGTGGGGTGGGGCAGTGCTAGGGGTGTGGAAACGGGGGGTGGATGTCAGGATAGTGCTTATCCTGCGGTTGAGCTGGGGTTCGTGTCGGGTTAAGCCGGTTTGCGGATGGCTTGTCTCTGGCCCCTGCGGGTGGAGATGCCTTCGCGGAGTCGGGGGCGGAGTCGAGCCAGCGCTCCTCTCGCCCCTGCGGGCGGTGGCGGCCCCCACGCTGACTTGATCCACTTCTAATATTGACTCGGTCAAGATTAGGGTCTAGCATGGTGGCATGACGTCAGAAAAGTATCGCGCAGCCCTCAAGGAGGCCGGCCTACGGGTCACGGCTCCCAGGTTGGCGGTACTGGAAATCCTGGAACGCCACCCCCACGCCACCGCAGACGTAGTGGTAGGGCACGCAAGGGACCAGCTAGGAGCGGTCTCCAAGCAAGCCGTCTACGACGTCCTCTCCGCCCTCACCCTGGCCGGGCTAGTGCGCCGAAACGCGGTGGAAGGCGGCGGGGCGCGCTACGAACTGGAACGCGAGGACAATCACCACCACCTGTGGTGCACCTCCTGCGGCCGGTACGAAGACGCGGTCTGCGTGGTCGGCGCTCCGCCATGCGCCTACCCGGCGGACGACAAGGGATTTGCCATCAACATGGCCGACGTCGTCTACCGGGGAATCTGCCCGCAATGCCAGGAATCCCTGGCCAAGCAGGAGAACTGACCCCCAGTTAACTTCACGGCGCCCACCGCCGGCGCCCCACCCCCAATCGCAGCGGCCCCAGCCGCACCGTCCCCCAGTGGGTTGCTTTGTGCTGCCCACACGAGCCTGCAAGGAACACCCCAGTGTCTAACTTTGACCCCACCGTCCCGTCCACCACCGAGAGCGGCGAGCCGCGCCAGTCCGACTCGTACTCCATGAGCGTCGGTCCCAACGGCCCCCTGCTGCTGCACGACGTCAACCTGGTGCAGAAGCTCGCCCGCTTCGACCGCGAGCGCGTGCCCGAGCGCTCCCCGCACGCCAAGGGATCGGGCGCCTTCGGCGAGTTCGTCGTCACCGGTGACGTGTCCGCCTACACCAAGGCCGACCTGTTCCAGCCCGGCAAGACCACCCGCGTGCTCCACCGCTTCTCCACCGTGGCCGGCGAGCTGGGTTCCCCGGACACCTGGCGCGACGTGCGCGGCTTCGCCGTGCGCTTCTACTCCGAGCAGGGCAACTTCGACATCGTCGGCAACAACACCCCGATCTTCTTCCTGCGCGACCCCATGAAGTTCCCCGACTTCATCCACTCCCAGAAGCGCCTGCCCGACTCCGGCCTGCGCGACGCCAACATGCAGTGGGACTTCTGGACCCACTCCCCGGAGAGCGCCCACCAGGTCGCCTACCTCATGGGAGACCGCGGCCTGCCGCGCACCTGGCGCCACATGAACGGCTACTCCTCCCACACCTACATGTGGGTCAACGCCGCAGGGGAGCGTTTCTGGGTCAAGTACCACTTCCTCACCGACCAGGGCGTGGAGAACATGACCGCGCAGGAGGCCGTCGAGCTGGCTGGTAAGGACGCCGACTTCCACCGCCGCGACCTGTTCAACTCCATCAAGGAAGGCAACTTCCCGTCCTGGACCCTCTACGTGCAGGTCATGCCCTACGAGGACGCCAAGACCTACCGCTTCAACCCCTTCGACCTGACCAAGGTGTGGCCGCTGGCCGACTACCCGCGCATCGAGGTGGGCAAGCTGACCCTGAACGAGAACCCGGTCAACCACTTCGCGCAGATCGAGCAGGCGGCGTTCTCCCCGTCCAACACCGTGCCCGGCACCGGTGTCTCCCCGGACAAGATGCTGCTGGCCCGCATCTTCTCCTACCCCGACGCCCAGCGTCACCGCATCGGCACCAACTACAACCAGCTGCCGGTCAACGCCCCGGTGTGCCCCGTGAACTCCTACGACAAGGAGGGGCACATGCAGTACCACCACTCCGGTGCCGCCCCGGTGTACGCCCCCAACTCCTACGGCCGCGCCTACCAGGCCGAGGAGATGGTGGTGGAGAACGGCTGGGAGTCCGACGGCGCCATGGTGCGCGCCGCCTACGCGCTGCACTCCGAGGACGACGACTTTGGTCAGGCCCACACCCTGGTGCGCAAGGTCTACAACGACGAGCAGCGCGCCCGCCTGATCCAGACCGTGCTGGGCTCCCTGGAGGGAGTGCAGGAGCCGGTGCTCTCTCGCGTCTTCGCCTACTGGCGCAACATCGACGAAGAGGTGGGCAACACCCTAGAGGAGCTCTACCGCGCCGCTCACTGAGCAAGGCGGTGAAGAATCGGTGGCCGCAGCGGGCGGGGCGGGAGCCTCGACGCGCTGCGGCCACCGGCGTCATGGGGGCTTGGGGCCGCGCTAGGTTCCCTGCCGGGCCCACGTGCGCGTGCCGGGCTCCCACACCAGGCCGTTGACTTCCCCGCGAATGGCGGGGTCCAGCATCTGCGAGACCAGTCGCAGTTGGTTCGCTTGCGCAAACGGCTGAGGGGTTTGCCGACCTTTTGAGCCTTTGTTGCAGCTATTGCGGGGTTGGTGCACCGATTGAGGGGTTACCCGCTCGGGTAGGCCCGCAAGAGGTTCACTAAGCCCACGATCGGTGGGCCAACCCTACGAGAGGTGCACTAAGCCCCCAGTCGTTTGCGCGCGCTCGCACTCTGTGGCCGCCTTTCCCATTGCTTTGGTACTTGCCTGAGTGTGTGGTGGCCCATTTCGTCGCATGCGGGAGCCCCAGCGGCCACAATGGTGTCATGCATCACATCATCTGGGATATGGGTGGCACCCTGATCAACACCTACCCGGACGTGGACCGGGTTCTCTGCGAGGCCGCCTACGGCAATTGTGAGGCTGAGTGCCTGCGGCACGTCGCCGGGCTCACGCGCCGATCGATCGCGCATGCGATTGAGGCGCTGGCGGCGGAGACTGGGACTGCTCCGGCGTGCCTCCTGGAGGCCTACGAGCGACTGAAGGAGCGCTGGCACGACGACCCCGCCCCCGTGATGGATGGCGCCCGGGAGGTAATGGCGCGCGTTGCCGAGTTGGGCGGCCTGAACCTCGTGGCGACCCACCGCGACCGTGTCAGCGCCACCCACCTGCTCTCGGCGCTCGGTCTGTCCGTGGATGACATGGTGTGCGCGCCCGACGGTTTTGCGCGCAAACCCGATCCCGCCATGAACCTCCTGCTGGTGGAGCGGCATGGGATCGCCCCCGCCGACGTCCTTTGTGTGGGGGACCGCCCAATCGACGTGGTGGCGGCCCGATCCGCCGGCATGGTGGCCGCCCTCTTGGTGCGGCCTGGATTGACGGTTACTTTGCCCGACGACGCCCCCGGCGCCCTTGTTGTGGCGAGCCTGCGTGATTTGCTGCCGCTCCTAGGGTGAATAGGGGCGCCCTATCGGAAGGTGGGACTATGGTCCCAGGCGGAGGGGATCTGCTCGGTCTTGACGGCTCCCCGGGGCTAGTTCAAAAGTCCCGCCCCTTCAAGTGACCCATTTCATGGGTGGTAGGGTTAAGGTAATCCTGATCAGCAAGGATGCTGATGCAATCAAGTTATCTGAGGAGCCTCTAATGGCACGTGTTGTGGTTCTTGGAGCTGGCGTTTCAGGGCACACGGCCGCGATGCATTTACGCCGCAAGCTGTCTCGCAAGCACGAGGTAGTTGTCATCACCCCGAACTCGCAGTGGAACTGGATCCCGTCCAACATCTGGGTGGGCACCGGTCGAATGCCTAAGGAGAAGGTGCTTTTCCCGCTGGCGCCCCTGTATGCGAAGCGTGGGATCACCTACGTTCAGGCCAAGGCTGTCGCCCTGCACCCTGAGGGCACCAAGGAGAACCCGGCTCCGCAGGTGGAGTTCGAGTACACCTCCAAGGAGCGTGCCGGTGAGGTGGAGCGCCTGTCCTACGACTACCTGATCAACGCCACCGGTCCGAAGCTGAAGTTCGAGGCCACGCCGGGCCTGGGCCCGGACCAGGGCAACTCCCTGTCCGTCTGCACCGCCGCACACGCGGAGGAGACCGCGAAGGAGTTCGCCAAGATCGTCGAGGCCGCCAGGGGAGGCACGCCCCAACGCCTGGTGATCGGCATGGGTAACGGCACCTGCACCTGCCAGGGCGCCGCGTTTGAGTACACCTTTAACGTGGAGTTCGAGCTGCGCGAGGCCGGGGTGCGTGACCTGTGCGAGGTGGTCTACCTGACCAACGAGACCGAGCTGGGTGACTTCGGTGTGGGCGGCATGCGGTTCAAGCAGAACGGCTTCATGACCACCTCGCAGCTGTGGACGGAGTCCCTGTTCCGTGAGCGTGGCGTCAAGGCCATCTCCGGTGCCGCCGTGAAGAAGGTGGAAAAGGGGCAGCTCACCTACGAGACGCTGGACGGCGAGGAGCACGACCTCGACTTCGACTTCGCGATGCTGCTGCCCCCGTTCAGTGGTCAGCCCATGAAGGCATACGACAAGGACGGCAACGACATCACCGACGTGGTGTTCGCGCCCTCCGGCTTCATGAAGGTGGATGCGGACTACTCCAAGACCTCCTACGAGGAGTGGAGCGCGGACGACTGGCCGCACACCTACCAGAACCCGACCTACGAGAACATGTTCGCCGTGGGTATCGCCTTCGCCCCGCCGCACGCGATTTCCAAGCCGCGCAAGAGTGTCAACGGCACCCTGATCGCGCCGGCCCCGCCGCGCACCGGCCAGCCCTCCGGCACGATCGGCCGTGCGGTGGCTGACACCATCATCGACCGCATCAAGGGCCGTGGCCGCCCGGCACGTCAGGCCTCCATGGCCCACATGGGCGCCTCCTGCGTCGCCTCCACCGGTGCCTCCATGGGCAAGGGCTCCGCCGCCGCGATGATCATGTTCCCCGTGGTGCCCGACGAGCGGAAGTACCCGCTCACCGGCCGCCACCCGTACCACACCCGTGGTGAGATCGGCCTGTTTGGCCACTGGATCAAGGTGCTGCTGCACTACATGTTCCTGCACAAGGCCAAGGGCCGCATCGGCTGGACCATCATCCCCGAGTAAGAGCGTCAGACACAGGAAAGGAAACCAAAATGGCACACCGCGTGAGTGTCGACGAGCTCGACCCGGAGATGCAGCAGCGAATCGCTCGGGCCCCGCTGCCCACCAAGGGCAACCTGCGCATGCGCCGCTGCCGCATCACGCAGCTGTTCAAGTTCGCGGTCATGAACCTCCGCATGGTTGACATCGTGATCCGAGAGAAGCTGCACAAGTAGGCAAAAGCCCCCCGTTTGCTCCGGCACGAGCCGCGCGAGACCAGGGCCCCGCGTAGACAAGTCCGGTAGCGCCAAACTGTGTCGGTGGGGCGCCCCGTTAACGGGGCGCCCCACCGACACGGTTGTTTGGGGAGGGATAATTGCCGCCGTGCCTGAACCCGCTACGCAGCCCCAGCCCGTTTCCTTGCTACAGCCCCGGGCCCTGCCGGGGATAGCCCTGGCCAGCGCGGTGGCCCTGGCGTGCATGTGGGCCGCCCCGCACCTGGGTGCGGTCAGTCCCCTGCTGGTAGCGATCGTGGCGGGCGTGGCGCTGCGAAACCTACTGCCCGTGCCGGTCGCGCTGCAGCCGGGGCTGGCTGTGGCGGCAAGGACCATGCTGCGCGCCGGCGTGGTGCTGCTTGGCCTCCAGCTCTCCCTACCGGGACTGCTCAAGCTGGGAGCCGGGGTCCTGGTCATCGTGGCGCTCGCTGTGGGCGGCACCTTCGCCGTGACCACCCTGCTGGGCAGGTGGCTGGGCGTGGACCGCGAGCTGACGCACCTGATCGCGGCGGGCTTTTCCATCTGCGGGGCAGCTGCGGTGGCGGGAATGCAGGGCGTGGTGCGGGCCAGCCAGGAAAAGGTAGCTACCGCGGTGGCGATGGTGGTCCTGTTCGGCACCACCATGATCCCGCTGTCGGTGGCGGTGGTCACCGCCCTTGACCTCGGTGCCGGCAGCGGCGGCACCTTCATCGGCGGGGCCACCCACGAGGTGGCGCAGGTGGTGGCCGCAGCGGGGATAGCCGGGGGAGAGGCAATGCTCGCCATCGCGGTACCCATCAAGCTGGCCCGCGTGGTGCTCCTGGCCCCGATGATCGCCCTGACCTCGCTGGAACAAAGGCGCAGCCAGGCAGCCACGCCGGGCGGCAAGCGGCCGCCGCTGGTCCCACTGTTCGTCGTCGGATTCGTGGCCGCCATAGCGCTGGCCACCACCGGTTGGCTACCGCCCACCGCGCTGCAATATGCCAAGCAGGCTCAGCTCTTCCTTCTGGCCGCCGCGATGTTTGCCCTGGGAATGGGCGTTCACATCCGCTCCCTCATCAAGCTGGGGTGGAAGCCTGTGGTCCTCAGCCTGCTGGCGACTGCCACGATCATCGCTATCGTCGCTGCCGGCATCTGGGCGGGACTGGGCGCCTAAAACACCGCCGCCACCGGCTCACCCCAACCCTCTACCGCCAACCGCCGCCACCGGCCCGTCAACCGCCCTCCAGTGGCCCGCCAACCGCCGCCACCGGCCCGTCCGGTGCTAGCGCGTCAGGTGGACGGCCGTCATTATCAGCACCGGCATGGAGAGGAACAGCAGGGCGATGATGTTTATGGCCTTGTGGTCGCGCAGGATGGCCACGTACTCGCGCAGCATGGCGGATGGCACGTAGTAGCGCGCGGTCCTGGCGCCGATCGCGTAGCCGGGTATGGCTAGGGACCGCATGAGGGTGGCGGCCCGGAAGGCGTGGTAGCTGGAGGTCACTATCGCCACGGGGCCGGTGAGCGTGCGCCGGCGCAGCTCCAGCGCGGAGTAGCGCAGGTTTTCTTCCGTCGTGGTGGAGGCCGCTTCGATGAGGATCCAGCCGGGGTCGACGCCCCGCGTGACAGCCCACTGTGCCATGGCCTGTCCCTCCGGGATGGGTTCGTCGCTTCCCTGGCCGCCGGACATCACTAGAACGGCGCGGCCTCCCCGGTCGTGGTCACGGTCCATCCATTCGATTCCGCGCCGGATGCGGGAGGCGAGCAGCGGCCGCACCTCCCCGTCTGGCACGCCCGCCCCAAGGACCACCACGGCGTCAACCGGGCCGCCAAAGCGACGCGTGTAGGCGCCGTAGACGGCGGAGTATCCCACGTAGGCGACGAGCCCGTAGCCAAACCAGCCGAGGGGGAGGGCGATTAGCAGAAGGAAGGCAAACGCCAATTGCCGGCCGGTGAAAACGGTGTAGATCCCCGCCCCCAGGTAGCCCAGGATTCCCATCCCGAGCAGCAGGGAGAGCGTGTGCGCGGGAGCGAAGCCTTCCGCCTTCAGCAGCGTTACCCCGTTGAGTACGAGCGCTATACCCAGCGCCGCCACGCCAAGCACTGTGGCCAAAATGATCAATAACGCTAGCCAAGTGGACAGCTCGGCTAAGTACACGCCCATGGCTGCCTGCGCCGACGAAATGAACAGCCGCAGCGCTAGCGCCGCCCCGTATAGCAGGGTCACGAACAGTAGGAGGCCGACGCGCAGTTTGCGCGGGTCGTGTAGCCAGTCCAGGACGGTGAGCAGGGCCAGGATTAGCAGGGCGATGAGACTGCCGCTCATGTCGTCCGGTCCCGCGCGGGCTCGCCCGCGCCCTCGACGGACACCAGCTCCACCTTGTAGCCGGCCGTGTTTTCTAGCCAGCCCGCGTAGTGCTGCGGCCCGCCCGCGTGCGGGTAGCGCTCTTGGTAGAGCGGCCGCCAACCGGCACCGGGAGCCTCAGCCATGAGCCGGTCCACGCGCCGCGCGTCGCCGACCACAAAGGCGATGTGGTTGACGCCGGGCCGCCTGCGGTCGTGGGCGGAGGAAGTGGTGTTGGGGCTGGCGGTGAGCGTCAGGTAGGCACCGCCGGCCTCGCCCCACGTCTCGCCGCCCTCCCACCGGGACAGGCACGCCAGCCCCACCTGGGAGAGCAGCCAACGCCAGGCCGGTAGCTCGTTGGCGGAGTCGGCCAGCCAGTAGTCGACGTGGTGGATCAGCGTCACTGGCTCTCCTGGTTGGCCGCCTGGTGACGTGCCCGACGTTCCGCCAGCCGCTCCGAGACCGTTGCGCGCTCCCCGAAGAGGTCCGCGATCTGCAGCACCTCGCGGAAACCGAGGGCGTGGTTGATCGCCAGCATCGCCTGGTTGGAGTCCGCGTTGCAGGAGTTGACCTGCTTGTGGGGCAGGTTCAGCTCCAGCAGGCGGCGCTCCACCGCGCACTTGATGGCCCAGCCCAGGCGGTGGCCCCGGTGAGCGCGATCCACGATGGTGGCGTTGACCTCGATCAGTGCGTCGGCCTGCGCCGGTGCGGTGTAGGAGGACATGCCCACGGCCTCGCGGCTGCCGTCGGGGTGGGTGAGGACGGCCACGCTCTCCACCCGGGTGGCCTTGGCAGTGCGGGTACGCTCCAGTCCCTGGCGGTAAATCTCCGCCGTGATCTCCTCCGGCTCCAAATCCACGTCGCCGTGCGGGGCTTCCGCCTCCACCAGACCAAGCAGGCGCGCGAAGCTGTCCTGCAGGTCGGCCGGTACGCCGTCCACGTATGTCTCAATCGAATAGGCGCCGAGGCGGCGTCGTCCATCCATATCGACGGTGGAGGGGTCCAGGCTCTCCAGCAGGGTGGCGTCGATGGGCCAGGGGTGGCGGCGCAGATGGCACAGCTCGGTGACCCGAAATCCGCTGTCGCGGGCAAAGCGCGGGCTGGGCAGGTCGCTGGACGCGATCGGGCCGCCACTCATGTCAGCCGCGACGTACGAGAAGAATCGGGTCAGGTGGGCGGGCAGCTCGCTGACGACGTGCTCCAGCAGCGCCGTGCCGATTCCCCGGCCTCGGTGCGCGGCGCTCACCCACAAGTTGAGGTTCGCCGCGTCCGCGTTGGCGGCGCCGATGGACCAGGAGGCGATGGCGAAACCGATCGGCTCGACGCCGGGCTCGGCTGGGTTGGCGCCGGCGGGGAAGGCCAGCCAGAAGCGCTCCTCCCAGCCGGAGACGGGCCGCTGGATGCGGGCCACCATGTCCTCCACGTTGAGCGCGGCGGTCTCCTCGCCGCTCTCCAGCAGCGCGGTGCTCAGCAGGGAGACGTACTGGCCCAAGCGGGCGGAATCGGAAGTCTGGACGGGAACGATCTGCATGGGGCAAAGGGTAGCGCCGCGTCGGTTGAGGAGGGCGAGGGTGGGGAGAAGCCCTGGTCAGGAAGGGCACGGGCCGCAGGCGGAGGGGGAGCCGACGGGGCCGCAGCGAGGCGGGCGCTAGCCTTGGGACCGTGGAGAACGAACCGATCGTGGTCAGCGGGGTGGTGTTGCGTAACGCCGCCGGGCAACTCTTGACCGTGCGCAAACGGGGGACCGGGCGTTTCATGCTGCCGGGCGGCAAGTGGGAGCCCGGCGAGGACGGCGCTGCGGCCGCCCTGCGTGAGGTGAGAGAGGAACTCGGCTTGGTGCTGGACCCGGCGGGACTGGAACTGTTGGGCCGTTTCGACGCGGCGGCCGCCAACGAGCCCGGTCGGCGCGTGGCGTCCACCATCTTCACCCACCCCAGTAGGCAGACCCCGAGCCCGGCGGCGGAGATCGCCGAGTTGCGCTGGCAGGACTTGGGTGCCAACCCGCTTCCTGCGGACCTGGCGCCGTTGCTGCGCGAGCACGTCATCCCGGCCCTCCTGGCCGGCGCGGGAAGCTAGCGGCGCATTCAGGTGGGGCGCAGCTTTTCGCGCTAGTGTCGACGCTGGCTTTGACGGAAAGGACCTGCAATGCGAACCAAGCGCCTTGTTCCCGTGACTTTGCTGGCCGTTGGTGTCAGCGCCGGCCTGCTGCTGGGCGGCTGCAGCTCGAAGTCCGGCGACGCGGATGCCACCGCTGCCGCTTCGACCAGCGCGGCTGCGAGCGTGGTGCCGGCGGTGCCGCCCGCGATCGGCTCGCCCGACGAAGTGGAGAACAAGAAGGTCACCGTCTCCCTGAACCTGCCGCTGGTTTTGGACGTGGAGGACGTGACCGCGTGGAGCGGTGAGGTGGAGGACCCGCAGATCGCGGAGTTCCGTGCCGGCAAGGAGGAAGGCGGCACGGTGTACGCCCCGGGCGTGGTGGGCCTGAAGGAGGGCACCACGCGGGTGACCTTGAAGGGCCCGGATGGTGCGACCAAGGTTTTTGACGTCGAGGTGGTGGCCGACGACGCCGCAGTGGGCGTGTCTGAGTAAGCGGCCGCCCGGACTTACCAACGGAATCGTTTGAGGCGCCCCCTAGCGAGTGCGGGGCGCGGGGAAAGGAAACAAATGGCTATTTTGCCGATCACGGTGTTGGGTGAGCCGGTGCTGCACACCGTGGCCGACCAGGTGACGGAGTTCGACGCGGACCTGGAGAAGTTCGTGGCGGACATGGTGGAGACCATGGACGCCGCCCACGGCGTGGGCCTGGCGGCCCCGCAGGTGGGCGTGGGCAAGCAGGTATTCGTGTGGCGCTACGAGGGGGTGGCCGACTACGACGAGGAGTTCTTCCCGGACCTGGAGCTGCCCGAGGACGCGGAAAAGCGCGTGGGGGTCATCATCAACCCGCGCCTGGTGCTCTCTGATCTGCGTCAGGGCGAGCTGGACGAGGACCTGGACGCCGAGGGCTGCCTGTCCATCCCGGGAATCTACTACCCGGTGCGTCGCTACAACGACGTGGTGCTGGAGGGGCAGGACGTGACCGGTGCGCCGGTGCGCCTGGACGCGCGCGGCTGGCTGGCGCGCATCTGGCAGCACGAGTTCGACCACCTGCAGGGCGTGCTCTTCACCGAACGCCTGGAGGAGCCCTACCTGTCCCAGGCGAAGGCCGAGATCGAGGAGGCCGGTTACGGGCGTCCCGGGCTGGTGTGGGACCCCTCCACGCTGACCGAGGACGACTTCGAGGACGACTGATCCGCTTTCGCCCGCTGTTTTCGCGGGGCAACGGTGTGGGGCGGCGAACCGGATGGTTCGCCGCCCCACAGCTTTTTGGGCCAGCTGGGCTACCTCATCAGGGCAGCCACCGCCGCCCGCACCGGGCTGGCCACGGAGGAGGGGCCACCCAGGATGAACACCTTGGCCGGCTTGGCCTCCTTCAGCCAGGCGTTGGTGCTAGCCGGCAGCGAGTCGGGGCTGGTGAGCACCAGGACACCGCCGTGCTTGGCCGCCAGGGCCGCGCCCGCCAGGGCGTCGGGGAAGCTTACGCCGGTGGTCAGCACCACCGCAGCGGCGTTGGGGGCGAGCGCCTGAGCCAGCGCCGTGGCGGTGGCGTAGCGGTCGGCACCCACGTGGGCCGTGACGGCCTGCGCGCCCCAGCCGGCGGCGCGGACTGCGGCGGTGGCGGCGCCACCGGCCGTGTGGACCTCCAGCTTGGAGTCGCGCAGGTAGGTGGCCGTGCTCTGCGGCAGCTTGGGGCCGTTAGAGAGCACCACCACGGCGTTTGCGGCCTTGGCCAGCGATCCGGCCGCGAGGCCGTCAGCGAAGTTGCTGCCGTCCGCGACGATCACGCGCTTGGCCGGAGCGATGGCGGCGGCGGCCTGAGCGACCGAGACGGCCGTCTGGAAGCGGTCCGGGCCAGAGACCCGGGTGACCTGCTTCCCGCCGGAGCGGAGCTGACGGACCAGTTGCTCAGAGATAACGCCCGTGCCGCCCACCACGTAGACGTTTTGCTTGCCGTCCAGGGCCTTGGACAGCGCGGCGGTGAGACCACCGCGCGGCGTAAGCAGCAGCGGGGCGTCCAGGGCTGCGGCCAGTGGGCCGGCCGCCAGCGCGTCGGCGAAGGACTCGCCCGAGACCAGCACCGCCGCGCCGGAGGTGAAGTCACCGGCTGCGGCCGCCTGGTAGGAGGTCTGGTAGCGGTCGCTGCCCGCGACCTCCACCACGGTCGCCTTGGCAGAGGGCGCCGGCGTGGCGGACGGGGCCGGGCTGAGCGTCGTCCCTGCGGAGGCCGAAGCGGTGGCCGAAGCGGACGGTGCAGCGGACACCGACGGGGCAGCGGACACCGACGGGACCGGCGTGGCGGAGGCGCTTGCCGAGGCGCTGGCGCTGGCCGAAGCGGAGCTCGAAGCAGAGGGCGCAGCGCTCACGGACGCGCTCGCGGACACCGAGGCAGACGCGCTGGCCGACACACTAGCGCTGGCCGACGCGCTTGCCGAGGCGCTGGCCGACGCGCTCGCGGAGGCCGAGGCGGAAGGAGCGGCACCGATGGCCTCGGTCTTGTAGCCCTTCCACGTCGGGGTGGTGTAACCGCCCTCGACCGCGCCCGCGCCGAACTGCGGCGGGAACTTGATGACCACGCCGTCGCTCGGGTCCCCGAAGGAGCCGAAGCTCTTCAGGAAGCCCTTGGGCTCGTGGATTGTGAAGGCCGGGCCGGCCACGGTGACGGTGCTCAGGTTGTTGTCGCTGAACGCGCGCTTACCAACACTCGCCACGGCAGCAGGCAGGGCCACCTCGGTGAGCTGGTTACCGTCGAAGGCGTACTCGCCGATCGTGGTCAGGCCGGCGGGCAGCTCTACGGTCTTCAGCGCGTTGGAGGAGAACACGTAGGGCTTGAGCTCGGTAACGCCGGCCGGGACCACCACGCTCGTGAGCTTGTTCCCGGAGAAGGCGCCGTCGCCCATGGACTTCAGGGCCGCCGGCAGGGTGACCTGGGTCAGCTCGTTGGTCTTGAAGGCGTTGGAGGCGATCGAGCTCAGCGTGCTCGGCAGCTCCAGCCGGGCGATCTTGTTGGCCTGGAATGCGCCGGGCCCCACCCAGGTCACGCCCTCCGGCAGGGAGACGCTGGTGAGCAGGTTGGAGGCGAACGCGGCCGGCCCCACCGTCTTCAGGGAGGCAGGCAGCTCCACCTGGGTCAGCTTGTTGTTCACGAACGCGGCCACCGGGATGGTGGTCAGGTTGGCGGACAGCTTCAGCGTGGAGGCGAAGTTGTTGATGAACGAGTTCTTGCCGATGGAGGTCACCGAGTCCGGGATCACGATGTGGTCGATCGAGTTGCTGTAGAAGGCGGCGTCCTCAATCGTCACCACGGTGTCCGGGATGGTCACGGCCTCCAGGCGGCCGGACTGGAAGGCGCTGGCACCGATCACCTTGACCGCGTACCTCACGCCCTCGACCTCGATCTGGGCCGGGATCACCAGGTTCTTCGGCAGCGCGTAGCGCACGTGGCCGGTGATCTTGGCGCCCGCAGCGGGGTCGGCCGGGTCAAAGGAGTAGGTGATGTTCTCCAGGGTCGCCTCCGTGGCCTTCGGGGAGGCCGACGCGCTAACCGATGCGCTCGCGGAGGCAGACGCGCTAACCGACGCGCTTGCCGAGGCGCTGGCGGAGGTGGAAACCGACGGGGTGGACGACGTTGCCGCGCTGGCCGACGCGCTTGCCGAGGCAGACGCGCTGACGGACGCAGACGCGCTAACCGACGCGCTCGCCGAGGCCGACGCGCTGACGGACGCAGACGCGCTTGCGGACGCGCTGGCCGAGGCCGACGCGCTGGCCGAAGCGGAGGGGGCGGCTCCGATGGCTTCGGTCTTGTAGCCCTTCCAGGTGGGGGTGGTGTAGCCGCCCGCCACCTGGTCCGCGCCGAACTGGACCGGGAACTTGATGACCATGCCGTCGTTCGGGTCGCCGAAGGCGCCGTTGAAGCGCTTGTAGCCGCTGGCGTCCTCGATCTCCATGGCCGGGCCGTTGACCGTGATGGTCTTCAGGCGGGAGTTGCCGGCGAACGCGCGCTTGGCAACGGAGGTGACGGTGGCGGGAATGTCCACGTCCGCGAGGCGGTTGTTCGCCAGCGCGCTCTCGCCGATGGAAACCAACTGGGCGGGCAACTGCACCGAGGTGATGGCGTTGCTGAAGAACACCTTTTCCGGCAGGGCGGTCACCCCGGCGGGCACGGTCACGTTGGTGAGCTGGTTGCTGATGAACGCGCCGGCGCCCAGGGTGAGCAGGCCGGCGGGCAGCTCCACCTCGGTGAGGCGGTTGTTGGCGAAAGCGTCGGCCGGAATGTGCTTGATCGAGTCGGCGAACGTCAGGGAGGTGAGCTGGTTGCGCTGGAACGCGCCCACGCCCATGGTCTCCAGGGTGGCGGGAACCTCCAGGGAAGTGAGCTTGTTGGAGGCGAAGGCCTGGGCGCCGAGCGTCCGCAGGGAGGCGGGCAGGGTGAGCGCGGTCAGCTTGTTGTTGGCGAAGGCGGACTCGCCGATCTCCGCGACGTGCCGGGAGAGCGTGAGGGTCTTGGTGTCCGCGTAGGCGAAGGCCTGCTTGCCGATGACGGTGACGGAGTCTGGGATCGTCACGTCGGCCAGTGAGGTCATGTAGAAGGCGCGTTCCTGGATCTCGGTGACCGAGGCGGGGATGGTGACCGCCGTGATGCCGGAGCGGTGCAGGGCGCTCTCACCGATGGTCTTGACCGGGTACTCGGTGCCGCCGATGTTGACCTTGTCCAGGATCGCAATGGACTTGGGCATGCCGGCGCGCACGTGCCCGACCACCTTGGCACCCGCCGTGGGGGCCTGCGGGTCGATGGCGTAGATGACGTTGTCGATGGTCGTCTCGGTCTGCGCCGGCGTGGCCGATGCGCTCGGGGTGGACGACGTTGCCGCGCTGGCCGACGCGCTTGCCGAGACCGACGGTGCGCCACCGGCGCTGGCACTCACGGAGGCGGAGGCGCCGGCCGAGGCGGACGCCGAGGCGCTGGCGCTGGGGTTGGGCTGCGGCGAGGTGGCCGGGGGAGCCTGTCCGAATGCCTCGGTGGTGTAGCCGTTCCACTTGGGGGTGGTGTAGCCGCCCTCGAACACGTCCGCACCGTACTTGGCGGGGAACTTGAGCACTACGCCGTCGGCCGGGTTGTCGAAGGAGGAGTTGGACTTCAGGAAGCCGGTGGAAACGTAGATCTGCAGGCCGGGGCCGTTGATGGTCACGGTCTGCAGGGAGTTGGAGGAGAAGGCGGACTTCCCGACCGTGCGCAGCGAGGCCGGCAGGTCCACAGCGGTGAGCTGGTTGCTGTAGAAGCTCTTCTCGCCGATCGACTCCAGGCCGGCGGGCAGCGTGACGCTGGTGAGCGAGTTGCCGCTAAAGACGTTGGCCGCCAGGGCGGTTACGCCCTGCGGAATGGCGAGCGCCCCAATCTTGTTGGACTCAAAGGCGCTCTCGCCCAGCTCGGTCAGGCCGGCCGGGAGAGCCAGGGCGGTGAGCTTGTTGTTCTTGAAGGCCCTGGCCGGGATCTGCGCGAGCGTCTGCGGCAGCGAGACCTCGGCGAGGTCGTTGTACTGGAAGGCGCCCTGGCCCAGCTCGGTGACGGTGGCAGGCACGGTCAGGCTGGTCAGGCTGTTGGAGGCAAAAGCCTCAGTCTTCAGCGTGGTGAGGCCGACGGGCAGCTCCAGCGCGGTCAGCTTGTTGTTGGCGAAGGCGCGCGCGCCAACACTGGTCAGCCCGGCGGGGAGCGAGACGGTCTTCAAACCGGCGTACTTGAAGGCGTTGTCCCCAACCGTGGTCACGCTGGCCGGCAGGGTCAGCGAGCTGAGGGAGGCAAACTCGAACGCCCCCTGCCCGACGGAGGTGACGGCGTACTGGGCGCCTTCCGCCGTGATGCTGGCCGGGATCTCCAGTTCCTTGGAGACGCCTCGGGTGTAACCGGTCACCTTAGCACCGGCAGCGGGGGCGGCGGGGTCATAGGTGTAGGTGACGTTGTCAACGGTCACGGTGGCCTCGGTCGCGTGGGCCGCCGGGCTCAGCGCCGCCGCAGCCAGCAGGGAGAAACCGGCCGCCAGAGTGAGTCGCCGCAGGGCGTTGTTCACTTAAGAATCCTTCCTTCAAGAACTAAGGCGCGCCTGGGAACAGACGCGCCCTAACCGAGGGCAACCTAACCTAAGGTGAGGTGCTTGATGAATCGCTCTTGGGGAAAGTGTGGGCAACCCAATAGGTCGCCCGGGTAAGGGCGTCAGTAAGTGCGCGGGCCTAGCTCCCAGGGGCGCGGAAGTAGATCTCCTCCAGTTGCCCGAACTGCCTGCCGCGCCACTCCTGCCAGCTCACCTGCACTCCGCCCGCCGCCGAGCGCGCCGCCTCCACTATTTCCTGGCTGCACCAGTAGGTGGAATCCAGGCCGTCCTCGCCGCCAGAGCAGAGGGAAACGGTGATCGAATCGCCGTGGAAGAACCACGTCAGGCGGCACCCGCCGCACGCGCGTTCGCGTGGTTCCCCTGCCTCCCCGGAGGAAGGTGCACCTTGCTTGCTGACGTGAGGGGCGTCGTCCATTGGGAAGGTGGATTCGCTGAGCCAGGTGTTGAACGCGGCGGCCACGGCGGCAGCGTCGTGCGGGCCATGGCTGTCGAGGCGGAGGCGGAGCACCACCACGCGGTCCTGGTCCCAGCCGCGATAGTCGAGGGTGTAGGGGCCGCTGCCGCGGCGAAACGGGCGCTTTTCGATCACGCTGCGATTGTGCCACCGGGTGGCGCGGCGGCGGCAGTGCCACAATGGCAGGTATGTCCTTCCATATAGATGCATCTAATTACTGTGATGAGTTGTCGGCCTTCGTTCAGGCCAGCCCCTCCAGCTACCACGCCGCCCAGCAGGTTGCGAGCGCGCTAGAGGCCGCCGGATTCGTGCGCCTGGTGGAGGAGGAGCCGTGGAAGGGAAGCGGCCTGCCCGCGCGCGGCCTGACTGTCCGCGACGGCGCCGTGATCGCCTGGATTCTCCCCGCCGAGGTCGGTGAGCGCACCGGTTTTCGCGTGGTCGGCTCCCACACGGACTCGCCCGCGCTGAAGCTCAAGCCCGCCGGGGCGCTGGACCGCGAGGGCTACGGCATGGTCAACGCGGAGGTCTACGGCGGCCCCCTGCTGAACTCCTGGCTGGACCGGGAGGTGGGGCTGGCCGGCCGCCTGGTCACCAAGGACGGCCGCTCCCACCTGGTGCGCACCGGGCCGATCGCACGCACCGCCCAGCTGGCCCCCCACCTGGATCGCTCCGTGGACCAGAACCTGCACCTGGACAAGCAGGGCCACATGCTGCCCATCTTCACGGTCGGCGTGGCCGGGCCGCGCCAGCTGGAGGAGCACCTGTGCGAGCTGGCCGGGATCGCGCCAGCCGAGCTGGGCGGATTCGACGTGCTCACCTACGCCACCGAGGTCCCGGCCCGCTTCGGGCTGAGCGGCGAGTTCTTCGCCTCCAGCCGCCTGGACAACCTCTCCTCCGTCTTCGCCTCCCTGAGCGCCTTCCTGGCCGCCGCGCGGGGAGAGAGCGGCGCGGCGCAGGGCGACGTGCTGGTGCTGGCCGCCTTCGACCACGAGGAGGTGGGCTCCGAGACGCGCTCGGGTGCCGCCGGCCCCTTCCTGGCCGACGTCCTGACCCGCCTGTCCGCCTGCTTCGGGTGGGACGACGCTGCCGCCCGCGCCGCCCTGTCCCGCTCGGCCTGCGTGAGCGCCGACGCCGGACACGCGGTGCACCCCAACTACGCGGGCATGCACGACCCTGGGGTGCGCCCCCTGCTCAACGGCGGTCCGCTGCTGAAGCTGAACGCCAACCAGCGCTACGCCAGCGACGCGCGCGGGACGGCACTGTGGCGCCGGGCCTGCGAGGCGGCCGGGGTGGAGAGCCAGGACTTCGTCTCCAACAACGCCGTGCCGTGCGGCTCCACCATCGGCCCGATCACCGCCACCCGCCTGGGCATGCTCACGGTGGACGTGGGCCAGCCGCTGCTGTCCATGCACTCGGCTCGCGAGATGGCGGGCGTGGAGGACGGGCCCGCGCTGGCGCGGGCGCTGGCGGCCTTCTGGGCCGGGGCGTAGGCGGCTAAGCCGCTTCCCGCCCCGGCCCGGCGGGAACCTAGAGGGAGGCCAGGATCTCGTTGAAGCCGGTCACCGGGCGCATGACCTCGGCCGTCTTGACCGGATCGGGACGGTAGTAGCCGCCCAGGTCCACCGGTCTACCCTGCGCCGCCACGAGCTGCGCGGCGAACTCCTCGGCGCGCTCGCTCAGGGCTGCGGCCACCGGGGCGAACACGGCGGCCAGCTCGGCGTCCTCGCGCTGGTTTGCCAGCGCCTGGGCCCAGTAGACCGCCAGCCACAGGTGGGAGCCGCGGTTGTCGATGCTGCCCAGGCGGCGGGCGGGGGAGCGCTCCTCGTTCAGCACCCGCCCGGTGGCCTCGTCCAGCGCGTCGGCCAGCACGGCGGCGCGCTGGTTGCCGCTCGTGGCCGCCTCCTGGCGCAGCGACTCCGCCAAAGCCAGGAACTCACCCAGCGAATCCCACCGCAGGTAGTTTTCCGCCACCAGCTGCTGCACGTGCTTGGGGGCCGAGCCGCCCGCGCCCGTCTCGAACAGGCCACCGCCGTTCATCAGCGGCACGATGGAGAGCATCTTGGCCGAGGTACCCAGCTCCAGGATCGGGAACAGGTCGGTCAAGTAGTCGCGCAGCACGTTGCCGGTCACCGAGATCGTGTCCAGGCCCTGCCGGATGCGCTCCACGGAGAACTTCGTTGCCTCCACGGGGGAGAGGAAGTGAATCTCCAGCCCGTCGGTGTCGTGCTCCGCCAGGTAGGTGCGGGCCAGCTTCTCCACCTCGCGGTCGTGCGCACGCTCGGGGTCCAGCCAGAACACGGCCGGTGCGCCGGTCGCGCGCGCCCGCCGCACCGCCAAAGCCACCCAGTCACGGATCGCCGCGTCCTTGGTGCGGCAAGAGCGCCAGATGTCCCCGCCGCTGACCGCGTGAGAGAGCAGGACGGCGCCAGCGTCGTCCACCACCTCAACCAAGCCGTCGGCGTCGATCTGGAAGGTGGTGGGGTGGGAGCCGTACTCCTCCGCCTTCTGCGCCATCAGGCCCACGTTCGGGACCGTGCCCATCGTGGTCGGGTCAAAGGCGCCGTGGGCGCGGCAGTCGTCGATAACCGCCTGGTAGACGCCCGCGTAGCTGGAGTCCGGGATCACGGCCAACGTGTCCGCCTCCTGCCCGTCCGGCCCCCACGCCTTTCCGCCGCCGCGAATCATCGCGGGCATCGAGGCGTCCACGATCACGTCGCTCGGCACGTGCAGGTTCGTGATCCCCTTGTCAGAGTTCACCATCGACAGCGCCGGGCCGCTGGCCAGCTCCTCCTCAAAGGAGGCGCGGATCTCCGCGCCGTTCTCCAGCTTCTCCAGGCCCGGCAGGATGGTGCCCAGGCCGTCGTTGGCGCTCAGGCCGGCCGCCCGCAGGTCCTCCCCGAAGCGGGCGAAGGTAGCCGGGAAGAAAGCGCGCACCGCGTGTCCGAACAGGATCGGGTCGCTCACCTTCATCATCGTGGCCTTCAGGTGCAGCGAGAACAGCACCCCCTCGGCCCGGGCCCGCTCCACCTGGGCGCGCAGGAACTCATCCAGCGCGGCCGCGCGCATCACGGTGGCGTCCACCACCTCGCCCGCCACGGCAGCGATCGGGCCTGCCAGCGTGCGCTGGGCGCCGTCCGTGCCGGTGAAACGGATCGTCAACGCGGTGTCCCGGGCCAGCACCACACTCTCCTCGTTGGCGCGGAAGTCCTCCGCCGTCATGGTGGCCACGTTCGTCTTCGACTCCGGGCTCCACGCCCCCATGCGGTGCGGGTGGGAGCGGGCGTAGTCCTTCACGGCCCGCGGGGCGCGGCGGTCAGAGTTACCCTCCCGCAGCACCGGGTTCACGGCGCTGCCCTTGACCGCGTCGTAGCGGGCCTTGATCTCAGCCTGCGCCCCATCGGCCGGCGCGTCCGGGTAGTCCGGCACGGCGTAACCCTTGGACTGCAGCTCCGCGATGGCGGCCTTCAGCTGCGGGACGGAGGCGGAGATGTTGGGCAGCTTGATGATGTTCGCGTCCGGCTCCTTGGCCAGGCGGCCCAGCTCAGCCAGCGCGTCGTCCTCGCGCAGATCGGCGCTCAGGTAGTCCGGGAACGCGGCCACGATGCGGCCCGCCAGAGAGATGTCCCTCACCGCTACCTCGACGCCGGCGGGACGCAGGAAGGCCTCCACGATCGGGAGCAGAGAGGCGGTGGCCAGAGCGGGGGCTTCGTCTGTGTACGTGTAGATGATCCGGGACATTGCGCGGGCCCTTCTTCCCTTGACATGCACCCTGTTGTGCACCCGGCCAGGTTAGCGGAACCGGGGCACGCAATCCCCGCAAGCGCGGTGGCGAAAGGGGCAATGCGGCCGCGCTGGGGGCGGCGCGTTGGCGGACGGGGCCGGCGGGGCGTCGACCACCCTGATTTTCCAAACTGTTTACGCGCAGACGGTGCGTCCCTTGCCGAGGGGTGGGACGGGGTTGACATTCACCCCCTTCGGAAAATAAGAAAGGAGAAGGTTGTCAAAATCGGGTGTCGTGTGGGTGCATAATCATGCGTCCCGCCCCGGTCAAAAGCCCGGCAAGTTCCTCGCAAGGACCCGCCGGGATGAGTCCAAACAAGTGGCGCGGTAAGGTTGCCCGAGCGTCGGGGCCTGACCCGTAGCTTTGTGTGTCCTTAGAGGAGTGGTGGCCAGCAAGCCGGCAGTCCTCGCGGGGCACGCATGTCTCGTACGGGAGCCGTCCCACTCTCAGGAAGTCCTGCAAATGTTCTTTTACCTAGCCAGGCGGATCGTGAACTACGCGATCCTGCTGCTCATTGCCGTGACCTTGGCGTATTTCCTGGCGGCCAGCCAGCTGGAGCCCCGCTCCCTCTACGAGCTGCGCAACCCGCCGCTGGACCCAGTCTCAATCGAGACCTCGCTGCGGAACTACAACCTCAGCGACCAGGTGCCGATCTTCGAACGATTCGTCACCTGGGCCAGGGGCGTAGTGATGCACTGGGACTGGGGCAAGTCCCCCTTCGGTGGCTCCGTTAACGAGGAAATCGGACGACGCGTGTTCGTCTCCCTGCGCCTCGTGGTGCTCGGCGCCTTCCTCGGCATGGGCGTTGGCGTGGCGCTAGGCGCGTGGACGGCAACCCGCCAGTACAAGGTCTCAGACCGCGTGATCTCCATCATCTCGCTGATCATCATCTCCACCCCGGCGATGGTTATCGCGATCCTCCTGCAGGTCCTGGCGGTGCGGTTCAACCAGACCTTCGACTCCCAGTTCTTCGAGTTCTCCGGCGAAACCGGCGAGATAGGTGACTACCCGGGTGCGGCGATCGTCGACCGACTCCAGCACCTGCTCCTGCCCACCATCTCCATGTCGCTGGGCGGTATCGCCAGCTACTCGCGCTACCAGCGCAACCTCATGCTGGACACCCTGGGGGCCGACTACGTGCGCACGGCCCGCGCAAAGGGACTGCGCAAGGGAGTGGCCGTTCGCCGTCACGCCCTGCGTACCGCGCTCATCCCGATGGGCACCTACTTCGCCTTCGCCATCACCTCCATGGTGCTGGGCGCCTCCATCACGGAGCGCGTCTACGCCTGGCACGGCATGGGCATCTACGGCGTTGAGTCCATCCAAAAGCACGACGTGCACGGCACGGTTGCCGTGGTGGCCTTCTCCGGCACCGCCACGCTGACCGGTGCCTTCCTCTCAGATGTGCTCGTGGCCATCATCGACCCGCGAGTCAGGGTGAGCTGAAATGACTGAAAAGAAGAGTGTGGTCGCCCAGGCTGCGGCCAAGAAGAAGGCCAGCAGCGGCAAGCAGGCCGACGCGAACTCCCCGGCGCGTCTGTCCCGCCGCGTAATCCTGTGGCGCCGATTCCGCCGCAACAAGACCGCCCTCGTGGGCGCCGTGGGCCTGGGCATCATCGTCATGATCGCCCTGTTCGCGCCCTACCTGTCCAAGTGGGACTACACCGTCCCGGACCAGACCGCCTTCCTCAAGCCCCCCAGCGCCCAGCACTGGTTCGGCACCGACCCCGGCGGCTTCGACATGTTCGCCATGACCATCGAGGGCCTGCGCAAGTCGCTCCTCATCGGTTTCGCCGTCGCCGCCATCCAGACCACCATCGCCGCGTTCGTGGGCGCCTCCGCCGCATACTTCGGCGGCTGGTTCGACCGCGTCACCCTCTGGGTGGTCGACCTGCTGCTGGTGATCCCCTCCTTCCTGATCATCGCCGTGCTGGCCCACTCCACCGGAAAGGCCAGCGGCAGCGTGTGGATGCTGATCCTGCTGCTCGGTGCCTTCGGCTGGATGCTCTCCTCCCGCGTGGTGCGCTCCCTGACCCTGTCCGTGCGCACCCTGGACTACGTGACGGCCGCCAAGTACATGTCCGTGCCCGCGTTCTCCATCATCACCAAGCACATCCTGCCCAACATCTCCTCGCTGCTGATCATCGACGCCACCCTGGGCGTCGCCTCCGCAGTGCTGGCCGAGACCACGCTGTCCTACTTCGGCTTCGGCGTGCAGGCCCCGGAAGTGTCCCTCGGTACTCTGATCTCCTACGGACAGGCGCGTGCCACCACCCACCCGTGGCTCTTCATGCCGCCGGCCGCCGTCTTGACGCTGGCCCTGGTGTGCGTGAACTTCGTTGGTGATGGTGTGCGTGACGCACTCGACCCGTCCTCTAAGTCTGCCGGAGGCAACGCATGAGCAAGAAGGCCGCAACCATCTCTCGGCTGGAGCTGCCTACCCCCACCCCGGGGGTGCCGGTGCTCGAGATCAAGGACCTCAACGTCCGTTTCCCCTCCGAGGACGGCGTTGTTCACGCCGTCCGTGGCGTCAACCTGACCGTCAACCCCGGCGAGGTGCTGGGCATCGTAGGTGAGTCCGGCTCCGGTAAGTCCGTCACCTCCATGTCCGTCATGGGCCTGCTGGACGAGACCGCGCAGGTCTCCGGCTCCGTCAAGCTGCACGGCACCGAGCTACTGGGCCGCAGCGACAACTACCTCTCCCACGTGCGCGGCGCCCAGATGGGCATGATCTTCCAGGACCCGCTCTCCGCGCTCACCCCGGTCTACACCGTCGGTGACCAGATCGTGGAGGCCCTGAAGGTCCACCAGGAGATCAGCGACAAGGACGCCTGGAAGCGAGCCGTAGAGCTGCTGGACCTGGTTGGCATCCCCAACCCCGACGTGCGTGCCAAGGCCTTCCCGCACGAGTTCTCCGGCGGTATGCGCCAGCGCGCCGTCATCGCCATCGCGATCGCCAACAACCCGTCGCTGATCATCGCCGACGAGCCCACCACCGCACTGGACGTGACCATCCAGGCGCAGATCCTGGACGTGCTGCGCACCGCCCAGCGGGAGACCGGTGCGGCGATCATCATGATCACCCACGACCTGGGTGTCGTGGCCGGCATCGCCGACCGTGTGGCCGTCATGTACGCGGGCCGCGTGGTGGAAACCGGCGACGTGGGCGACGTGTTCTACCGCTCCCAGATGCCCTACACCATCGGTCTGCTGGGCTCCCTGCCCCGCCTGGACGGCAACAAGGAAGTCCTCACCCCGGTCGAGGGCAACCCGCCCTCGCTGCTGGCTCTTCCCCCGGGCTGCCCGTTTGCCGCGCGCTGCCCGATGTCCACCGACGAGTGCCTGACCGAGGAGCCCGAGCTGACGCCGGCGCTGGGCCGCGAGGGCCACGCCGTGGCCTGTAGGCGCGCCAAGGAGATCGGCGACAACTCGCTGACCTACACCGACATCTACCCCGTGCCGGAGATCCCGGAGTCGGAGATCGAGCACGTGCCGCGCGAGGAGCGCGAAACGGTGCTGAAGGTGGAGGGGCTGAAGAAGCACTTCCCGCTCATGAAGGGGGCCGTGTTCAAGCGCCGCGTGGGTACCGTGCACGCCGTGGACGGGCTTTCGTTCGACGTTCGCACCGGCGAGACCCTGGCCTTGGTGGGCGAGTCCGGCTGTGGCAAGACGACCACCCTGCTGGAGATCCTCAACCTCACCAAGGTCCAAGAGGGCACCGTGGTGGTGTTGGGACGCGACACCGCCAACGTGTCCCGCTCCGAGCGCCGCGTGGTGCGCCGCGACGTGCAGGTGGTGTTCCAGGACCCGATGGCGTCCCTGGACCCGCGCATGCCTATCTTCGACATCATCGCCGAGCCCATGCGCTACAACGGCGTGCCCAAGGAGAAGATCGAGTCGCGCGTCAAGGAGCTGATGGAGCTGGTGGGCCTGGAGGCCAGCCACGTCAACCGCTACCCGCGTAATTTCTCCGGTGGTCAGCGTCAGCGCATCGGTATCGCGCGCGCCCTGGCGCTCGAGCCGCGCCTGCTGATCCTGGACGAGCCGGTCTCCGCCCTGGACGTCTCCATCCAGGCCGGTGTGATCAACCTGCTCGAAGAGCTGAAGTCCAAGATGGGCTTGTCCTACCTGTTCGTCAGCCACGACCTGTCCGTGATCCGCCACGTCAGCGACCGCGTCGCGGTCATGTACCTGGGCCGGATCGTGGAGATCGGCGACGTCAACTCCGTGTTCGACGCCCCCACCCACCCCTACACGCAGGCACTGCTCTCCGCCATTCCGCTCCCGGACCCGGAGAAGGAGCGCTCGCGTGAGCGGATCGTGCTGAAGGGCGACCTGCCCTCCCCGGCCAACCCGCCCTCGGGCTGCCGCTTCCGCACCCGCTGCCAGAAGTTCCTCATGCTGGGCGAGGAGGAGCGCAAGGCGTGCCTCGGCTCCATGCCGGACCTGAGCCAGCAGGCGGAAGCAGACCACCAGACGGCCTGCCACTACCCGGAGGTTGTCTCCGTCATCTAGGTCCCTGATGGGAAAGCTCGGCGGGGCGGGGGAGAAGATCCCCCGCCCCGCCTTTGTGCGCGCGCGGGTGTGCGGACGCTGGTGTGGGGGTGGGGCGTGGGCTGGTGCTTGGGTTGTTGAAACTCGACGTTTGGCTCTTCAACTCGACGTTTGGCTCTTCAACTCGACGTTTCGGGTCAGGCGAACGTCGAGATTCGCTGCCTTTCGTCGAGTTGAAGCCGCAAACGTCGAGATTGGCCATGCTTCGTTGGGGTGAGATGCAGGGGGCTGGGCCGCTTGGCGTTGTTCGGGCCCCAACCGGCCGACATTGAGGCTCGGGCGTGGACCGGGCGTGGCTGCGGAGGGTGCAGTGGTGTGGCTGGGGGAGCGTGGCGGCGGGGGCTGGTGCTTGGGTTGTTGAAACTCGACGTTTGGCTCTTCAACTCGACGTTGAGGTGTTCAACTCGACGTTCCAGGCCAGGCAAACGTCTAGATTCACCTCCCTTCGTCGAGTTGAAGCCGCAAACGTCGAGATTGGCCGTGCTTTGTTGGGGTGAGATGCAGGGTGTTGGGCCGCTTGGCGTTGTTCGGGCCCCAACCGGCCGGCATTGAGGCTCGGGCGTGGACCGGTCGTGGCTGCGGAGGGTGCAGTGGTGTGGCTGGGGGAGCGCGGCGCATTGGCGTGGGGGTGTGGACTGGCCTTGGTGGCGCGTTGGCGTGCAGGTGTCGGTGGAGGGCTTGCTGTTGGTGCGGCGTTGACCTCCTCCCGTCTTTCTCAGCATCTGGGACACGCCTTGCGGTGTGACGTAGATAGCAGTCCTTCAGTGGGGTGGTGGCGGGTGAGCAGTGGCGCGTGCGCCGCGCGGGTGTGGCGCCCGAAACTCCGCCCGAAACTGACCCGTATGTGCATAAACATGCGGAACGCTTCACAAGTTCCCGCCCTTCGTGACCCCGGACGAAGGTCACGGTTTGGAATCTTTATGCACCCGCGTCTTAGCAAACGAGAACTGATGTGGTTGGCTTTGCCTTACGTACGCGCAGCGTCGCTGCGTAGTCCCAAAAAACGAAGGAGAAGCAACACATGCGACTCAACAAGGGCGTATTTGCTCTCGCGGCCGCCGGTGCCCTGCTGCTGGCCGGCTGCTCCGGCAGCACCGAGGGTGGCGCTGCGGGGTCTGAGGGCCACCCGGCTTCCAACATCAACCCCAAGGAAGCTTCCGAGCTCAAGGATGGCGGCACCCTGCGCATGGCCATCGCTGCTGACGTTGAGCAGTGGAACCGCGCTCACCTGAACGGCAACACCGGCGACGTGGGCGATCTGATCGACCCCGTTCTGCCGCAGAACTTCACCGTGACCGACGCCGGTGTGTTCACCCCGAACCCGACCTTCCTTGAGTCCGCTGAGGCTGCTGACAAGGACGGCAAGACCGTCGTCACCCTGAAGCTGAACCCGAAGGCCATCTGGAACGACGGCACCCCGATCACGGTTGCCGACTACGTCGCCACCTGGAAGGCCTCCAACGGCTCCAACCCGGAGTTCGTGGTCCCCTCCACCGACGGCTTTGACCAGATCGAGTCCATCGAGCAGGGCGCCAACGAGTTCGAGGTCGTGGCCACCTTCGCCGCCGCCTACCCGGACTGGCAGGCCCCGTTCTCCCAGGTGCAGCACCGCGACGCGGTTGCCAACCCGCAGGTCTTCAACGAGGCCCAGATCTCTGAGCCCAACCTCAACTGGCACACCGGTGCCTTCGTGATCACCAAGATCGACAAGGGCGCCAAGACCGTTGAGTACGGCCGCAACCCGAAGTGGTGGGGCGAGCCGGCCAAGCTGGACTCCATGGTCATCAAGGTCGTCCCGGGCGAGGGCCAGGGCAACGCCTTCGCCAACAAGGAGCTCGACGTGGCCCAGGCCATCGACTCCTCCCAGTACGAACTGCTTAAGGGCCGCGCCGACGCTGACCTGCGTGGTGCGCTGTCCCCGCAGTGGCGTCACTTCACCTTCAACTCCAAGGCCGGCCTGCTGCAGGACGTCGAGCTGCGCCGCGCCATCGTCAAGGGCATCAACCGCGCCGCCATCGCCGAGTCCGACCTGGCTGGTCTGCCGGTGAAGCCCGAGACCCTGATGCTGAACAACCACTTCTTCATGCCGGGCCAGGAGGGCTACCAGGACAACGCTGGTGAGTACGCCTTCAACCAGGAGAAGGCCAAGGCCGACCTCGAGGAGCTGGGCTGGAAGCCGGGCGCCGACGGCATCCGCGAGAAGGACGGCAAGCGCCTGACCATCAAGTACGCCATGATGACCGGTGTCTTCACCTCCGAGAACGAGGGCAAGCTGCTGCAGGCCCAGATGAAGGAGATCGGTGTCGAGATCGAGCTCGTTCCGATCGACCCGGCCACCTTCTCCACCACCCTGTCCAGCGGTGCGTTCGAGATCATCGCGTTCACCTGGATCGGCACCCCGTTCCCGATGAACAACATCAACCAGATCTACGGCAACGGTGGCTCCAACTACGCTCAGATCGACGACCCGGAGATCATCGAGAAGGCCAACATCATCTCCACCACCCTCGACAAGGCCGAGCGCATCAAGCTCACCAACGAGGTTGACCAGAAGATCTGGGACAACGTCCACACCCTGCCGATCTACAACCGCGTGCTGTTCGTGGGTGTCCCGAAGGACCTGGCCAACTACGGCTCCTTCGGTATCTCCTCCAACACGCCCGAGGTTCGCGGCTACGTGGCTGACGCCAAGTGATCTAGCCAGCGCAAGCTGAGCCATGATCTAGGCGAAAGGGAAGTGCCCGGTAGGTCCGGGTGATCCCGCAGCCTGAGCGGCGCGGGGGATGAAGCAAACACGCTTCATCCCCCGCGCTTTGCTGTGTCCTGGAGAAGCTGGGGCGGCCCACCCACACCCGGGGTGGGCCCCGGCCCGGCGGCCCCGATCTACGACGAAACCGGGCGTCCCTCCCACACCCGGGGTGGGCAGTTCAGCGGGTTCTACGCGGGGCCCGGCGGGGTCGGGTCAGCCCACACCCGGGGTGGGCAGTTCAGCGGGTTCTACGCGGGGCCCGGCGGGGTCGGGTCAGCCCACACCCGGGGTGGGCAGGCTCACCACGGCACGCGGCGGCGGGCGTGGGAGAATTACAGGCATGTCCAGCAGCCCCCGAGTCGTGATGCGCTCCCGCTTCGCCGTGGCCGGCCCGGCCGTTGTGGCCGTGGCGGCCGTGGTGGTGTGGGTGCTGCAGGTGCGTCATGGCGGCTTCAGCGAGCTGGCCCGTGACGGCGTGGTGCCCGTGGCGGCTCTGGTCGGGGCCGTGCTGTGGTGGCTGTGGCCGGTGGTGGTGCTGGAAGATGGCGGCCTGCTGGTGCGCAACCTGGCCCGCACGCACGTGATCCCCTGGGCTGCGTACGACGGCGTTGACACTAGGTGGGCCCTGAAGATCAAGCTGAAGGGCCGCCGCCCGATCACCGCGACCGCGTGCGCCGCCACTGGCGGCATCACCCGCCGCGACCACGTGGCCCCGGAAATCCCCGAGGCCTACTTCTACAGCGACCTGCCCCAGCTGCGTTTTGGGGCCGACGCCCGCGCCGCCGGCATGCTCATCGAGCGTCGCTCCCCGCGGTGGCAGGAGGAGGGCCTGGGCCCCCGCGTGAAGACCACCAACGCCAACGCGCTTGGCACCGAGGTGCGCTCCACCTGGAACTGGGCGGCCCTGGCCGTCCTTGCCGCCGCGCTCGCGGCCATCGCCGTGCGCGTGGCCACGATCTTCTAGCCGCAACGAATGGCGGTAAGGCGGGAGTGGCGCGGGATGGACGACGTCGGCCACGAAGCCGCACAAACCAACCGGCCGCCCCAATTCTTGCCGCCACGAAGAACGGCCGCGTGGCGAGCGGGATCGCAGTGAACCGATCCTCTCGGGGGCGTGCGCTCGCCGCCTCTGACCGGGCCTGACCGGGCGGCACGCCCCGCGCCAGGGCCGGGCCTCCACAGGCCGCAGGCTCACCGGGCGCACACGGCCCCCAACCACTAATCTGCCTATGGCGGAGTAAAAAGAACCGCCTCAATACAACAAGGAAAGCAATGCCCCAGCGCGAAAACCTCCGCAACGTAGCCATCGTCGCCCACGTCGACCACGGCAAGACCACGCTCGTCGACGCCATGCTCTGGCAGGCCGGTGCCTTCAAGGCGCACGACGCGGAGAAGGCCGGCGAGCGCGTGATGGACTCCGGTGACCTGGAGCGCGAGAAGGGCATCACGATCCTGGCGAAGAACACGGCGATCCACTACACGGGGCCGTCGGCGCTGGAGCGGGGCCTGACCGAGGGCGTCACCATCAACGTGATCGACACCCCGGGCCACGCCGACTTCGGTGGCGAGGTGGAGCGCGGCCTGTCCATGGTGGACGGCGTGGTACTGCTGGTGGACGCCTCAGAGGGGCCGCTGCCGCAGACCCGATTCGTGCTGCGCAAGGCCCTGGCCGCCCGCCTGCCCGTCATCATCGTGGTGAACAAGGTGGACCGTCCCGACTCCCGCATCACCGAGGTGGTGGGTGAGGCCACCGACCTGCTGCTGGGCCTGGCCAGCGACCTGGCCGACGAGGTCGAGGTGGACCTGGACGCCCTGCTGGACGTGCCCGTCATCTACGCCTCCGCGAAGGCACAGCGGGCAGACACGGTGCAGCCAGCAGATGGCACCTTGCCGACCAACACTGACCTGGAGCCGTTGTTCGCCACCATCCTGGAGCGCATTCCTGGCCCCACCTATGAGGAGGGCGCGCCGTTGCAGGCGCATGTCACGAACCTGGATGCCTCCCCGTTCCTGGGCCGCCTGGCGCTGTTGCGCATCCACAACGGCACGCTGAAGAAGGGCCAGAACGTGGCCTGGTACCGCCAGGATGGCACCAGCCAGACCGTGCGCATCTCCGAGCTGCTGCGCACCGAGGCCCTGGAGCGGGTGCCCGCCCTGGAGGCCCACGCCGGTGACATCGTGGCCGTGGCCGGTATCGAGAACATCATGATCGGCGAGTCCCTGGTGGACGTGGAGGACCCGCGTCCGCTGCCGCTGATCACCGTGGACGACCCGGCCATCTCCATGACGATCGGCATCAACACCTCCCCGCTGGCCGGGCGCGTCAAGGGCGCCAAGGTCACCGCGCGCCAGGTTAAGGACCGCCTGGATCGCGAGCTGATCGGCAACGTCTCGCTGCGCGTGCTGCCCACGGACCGCCCCGACGCCTGGGAGGTGCAGGGCCGTGGCGAGCTGGCGCTGGCGATCCTGGTGGAGCAGATGCGCCGCGAGGGCTTCGAGCTCACGGTGGGCAAGCCGCAGGTGGTGACCAAGACCGTGGACGGCAAGGTCATGGAGCCGGTGGAGCGCATGACCATCGACGTGCCGGAGGAGCACCTGGGCGCGGTCACGCAGCTGATGGCCGCCCGCAAGGGCCGCATGGAAACCATGTCTAACCACGGCACCGGCTGGATCCGCATGGAGTTCCTGGTGCCGGCGCGCGGCCTGATCGGCTTCCGCACCCGCTTCTTGACGGAGACGCGCGGCACCGGCATCGCCTCTTCCATCGCGGAGGGATACGAGCCGTGGGCCGGCAACATCGAGCACCGCAACACCGGCTCGCTGGTGGCTGACCGCGCCGGGGCCGTGACGCCGTACGCGATGATCAACCTGCAGGAGCGCGGCTCGTTCTTTGTGCAGCCCACCTCCCAGGTCTACGAGGGCCAGGTTGTGGGCGAGAACTCCCGCAACGAGGACATGGACGTCAACATCACCAAGGAAAAGAAGCTGACGAACATGCGCTCCTCCACGGCCGATTCCTTTGAGAACCTGGTGCCGCCGCGCACGCTGACCCTGGAGGAGTGCATCGAGTTCGCCTCCGACGACGAGTGCGTGGAGGTCACCCCCGAGGACGTGCGCATTCGCAAGGTGGTGCTGGACGCCACCGAGCGCGCCAAGATTGCCGCCCGCAAGCGGCGCGGGTGAGGACACGATGACGGCAGTGGCGGAGATTGGCGAGGTAGCGGCGCAGCAGAGCGGCGACGCTAGCGGTGAGCCCGCGCGCAAGCACGGCCGACGCTGGCTGATCGGTGGGGCCGTGGCGGGCGCCGCGCTGGTGGCCGGCTACGTGGGGACCGCGTTCGCGGTCTCCGACGAGCTGCCCAACGGCATGACGGTGAGCGGTGTGCCGGTGGGTGGAATGGAGCCGGGGGAGGCGGCCGCCGCTATCGAGGAGGCCCTGGCCGCGCGGCTGCAGGACCCGCTCACTGTGACGCTGGGGGAGAAGGGGGCGCAGATCGTGCCCGCGCAGGCGGGGTTGCGTTTCGACGCCGCCGCGACCCTGGCCCCCTACACCGGCCTGTCCTTCTCCCCGGTGGTGTTGTGGCAGCACCTCTTTGGTGGCGCGTCCGTTGAGGTGGCCACCGGTGCTGACGCGGCCGCCCTCACGACCGCCCTGGAGCAGGTGTCCGACGCTCTGACCACCGCCCCCACCGAGGGCGCGGTTGCGTTGGTGGCGGGACAGGTGCAGGTCACCGACGCAGCCGCCGGGTTGAAGCCGAACATCGCGGGGGCCGTCGAGACGCTCAGTAACGACTGGATGACCGGCCAGCACCTGCCCCTGCCGGGGGACGCAGTGGAGCCGCAGGTGGGCCAGGCGGCGGTGGACAGCGCCGCCGCGCAGGCAAAGGTGGTGCTGGGCGCGCCGGTGACGGTGCAGATCGACGGCTCCGCACTGCAGCTCTCCGCCGAGCAGCTGGGGCAGGTGGTCTCCTTCGAGCCCGTGGACGGGGATTTGGTGGCCAAGGTGGACGGCGAGGCGGTCCAGCAGCTGTTGGCCTCCCAGCTTGCTGCCCACAACGTGGCCCCGAAGGACGCCAAGGTGGAGATCGCGGACGGCAAGCCGCGCGTGGTGCCCGCCGTGGACGGCAAGCAGGTCACGGCGCAGGCCCTGGCCGAGGCCATCGAGAAGGCCGCCGTGTCTAACCAGAACCGCAACGCCCCGGTCAGCCCGGAGGCCAAGCCGGCCGAGTTCAGCACGAAGGACGCCGAGGCCCTGGGCATCAAGGAGGTGATCGCGGACTTCTCCACCCCGCTCACCTGGGAGACGCGCCGCACCGCCAACATCGCCCGCGGCTCCGAGCTGGTCAACGGCACGATCGTGCGCCCGGGGGAGACCTTCTCCCTGGAGCAGACCCTCGGCGAGGTGGACGCGCACACCGGTTTCGTGGACGCCGGGGTGATCATCAACGGCATCCACACCGACTCCATGGGGGGTGGACTCTCGCAGCTTGCCACCAACGTTTTCAATGCGGGCTTCCTGGCCGGCTTCGTGGACGTGGAGCACCGCCCCCACACCGAGTACCTCTCCCGCTACCCGGAGGGGCGGGAGGCCACGCTGTGGACCGGCCACCTGGACGTGAAGTGGACTAACGACACCCCCTACGCCGCCCTGCTGGAGGCGGGGGTGACGGACGACGTCGCCTGGATCAAGGTTTGGTCCACCAAGCACTGGAACGTGGAGCACTGGACCTCAGAGCGCTTTAGCTATCGTCCGCCCACCAAGCGCGAGGTCTTCACCAAGCCGTGCGAGCCGCAGGAGGAGGGCGGGGCCGGATTCTCCGTCACCGTCACGCGCGTGCGCAGCCACGGCGAGGTCAAGGAGAGCCAGGACTGGACCACCCACTACCAGGCGGTGGACGAGATCGTCTGCAAGTAGGCCCGGCTCCCCGCCGCGGGACCGCCGCGCCCCGCCCCTGCAACAGAGCACCGGGACCGCCGCGCCCCGCCCCGGCGTCTGGCCGCCACTGGGCGGCGTGAACCTCTAGGGGGCGCGGGGCGGAACGTCGGGCAAAGAAGGCACGCGCCTGCCCACCACCATCTGGGTGGCGTGGACGGAAACGTCGCCGCGCCGGGAGCGGATCAGCACCCCGTGGGGGCCGCACTCCAGTAATTCACCCACCACCTCTTGCAGATTTCCCGCCTCGCGGTAGAGCAGGGTGACGCGCTCGCCGACGCGCCATTCCAACCAAGGCAAGGGGCGTGGCGCACTCCTCCGCTGCGAGCTTTCCATGGTGGGGGATAATAGAGAACAGTTGAACCAACCGGGAGAGGAACTACCTCATGACCTACGTCATCGCCCAGCCGTGTGTGGACGTCAAGGACCGCGCCTGCGTTGACGAGTGTCCGGTGGACTGCATCTACGAGGGCGAACGCTCGCTCTACATTCACCCGGACGAGTGCGTGGACTGCGGCGCCTGCGAGCCCGTCTGCCCCACGCTGGCCATCTTCTACGAGGACGACCTGCCCGAGGAGTGGAGCGACTACTACCGGGCCAACGCCGACTTCTTCAGCGAGATCGGCTCGCCGGGAGGCGCCGCCTCGATGGGCAAGATCGCGCACGACGACGCCATGATCGCCGCCCTGCCGCCGCAGAACCTCGAGTACCGCGCAGAGCACGGGCTCGACTGATGGCCCGCCTGCCCCGAGCGCTACCGCTGCCCGAGTTCCCGTGGAACACCCTGGAGGGCGCCAGGCTGCGTGCCCAGGCCCACCCCGGTGGGATCGTTGACCTCTCCGTGGGCACCCCCGTGGACGACAGCCCCGCAGTGGCCACGCAGGCCCTGGCCGCCGCAGCGAACTCGCCCGGCTACCCGCTCACCGTGGGCACCGCTGCGGTGAGGCAGGCGATCTGCGACTGGTTTGCGCGCAGGCGGAGCGTGCCCGGGCTCAAGCCCAGCCAGGTCATCCCCACCATCGGCTCCAAGGAGGCCGTGGCGCTCCTGCCGCTCCTGCTGGGCGCGGCGGCCGGCGACACGGTGCTGCTGCCCGCCATGGCCTACCCCACCTACGACGTGGGCGCGCGCCTGGTGGGCGCCACCCCCATTCCCGTGGGCGACGACCCGCAGCAGTGGCCCGACGCCGACCTGGTCTGGCTCAACAGCCCCGGCAACCCCCACGGGCACGTGCTGAGCGTGGAGCAGCTGCGCCGCATCGTGGCGTGGGCGCGCCGGCGCGGCGCCATGGTGGTCAGCGACGAGTGCTACGCCGAGCTGGCCTGGGAGGTGGACGACGTTCCCTCCCTGCTGGACCCCCGGGTGACCGACGGCGACCTGACCGGCCTCCTGGCCCTCTACTCCCTGTCCAAGCAGTCCAACCTGGCCGGCTACCGCGCCGCCCTGCTGGCCGGCGACGAGGCCGCCGTGGCCGCGGTGGTCGAGACCCGCAAGCACCTGGGCCTGCTGGTGCCCGGCCCCGTCCAGGCCGCCCTCGTGGCCGCCCTGGGGGACGACGGCCACGTGGACGCCCAGCGCGAGGTCTACCGCCGCCGCCGCGACGCCCTAGTGCCCGCCGCCAAGGCCGCCGGGATGGAACTGGACCCGGACAGCCGGGCCGGCCTCTACCTGTGGGGCCGCGTGCCCGGCCTGAGCGGGCGCGAGCTGGTGGACCGCCTAGCCGAGCTGGGCATCCTGGCCGCCCCCGGCGACTTCTACGGGGAACAGGCCGCCCCCTACGTGCGCATCGCCCTGACCGCCAGCGACGAACGCATCGACGCCGCCGTCGAACGCCTAGCCGGGGCCAGCCTGGCCTGAACCGGCTACCGGGCTCGGGCCGCCCGAGCCTGTGCTGCCCGGTCGGTGGAGCCGAGCGGGCAGCTCCCATCGGCCGCAAAACCGCGCGGCCAACGGTCGAAAGAGGGGCAGGCGGCAGCGTCGTCCAAACGCCGTCCAAACCCGGGGCGCAAGAGCGCCCAAATGCCGCAAACCTGTGCGATAGGCGGGGCGTGCCGCTACAGTGAGGGAAGCTACTGGGACCTTGTGCCCAGGACCGAGGTTGCGCCCCACGGGGCGGCGAGAAGCAAACGAGGAACCATGTCTGAAATCGAAGAGCGCACCCAAGACGCCCGCCCCGACGGACAGCTCACCGTGGGGGAAAAGGTGCTCCACCTGCCCCGCGTCGCCGCCACCGAAGGCAGCGACGGCCTGCAGATCGCGCCGCTGCTGAAGGAAACCGGCCTGATCACGCTGGACCCGGGCTTCATGAACACCGCCCCGGCAGCGTCGTCCATCACCTACATCGACGGCGACGCCGGCATCCTGCGCTACCGCGGCTACCCGATTGAGCAGCTGGCCAAGCAGTCCTCCTTCCTGGAGGTGGCCTACCTGCTCATCTTCGGCGAGCTGCCCGACGCCGCCACCCTGGAGGCCGTGATCCGCCGCATCAAGCGCCACCGCCTGCTGCACGAGGACTTCAAGGCCTTCTTCACCGCCTTCCCCGCCAACGGTCACCCGATGGCCATCCTGCAGGCCGGAATCGCCGGCCTGGCCACCTACTACCAGCAAACCCTTGACCCCAAGGACCCGCAGCAGGTGGAGCTCGCCACCGTGCTCCTGCTGGCCAAGGTGCCCACCATGATCAGCTACATCGCCAAGCGCGCCGCCGGCCTGCCGCTGCTCTACCCGGACAACCAGCGCTCCTACGTCGAGGACTTCATCCGCATGACCTTCGGCCTGCCCTACCAGAGCTACGACATCGACCCGGCCCTGGTGAAGGCGCTGGACATGCTGCTGATCCTGCACGCAGACCACGAGCAGAACTGCTCCACCTCCACCGTTCGCCTGGTGGGCTCCTCCAACGCCAACATGTACGCCTCCGTGGCCGCCGGCGTGGGCGCCCTGTCCGGCCCGCTCCACGGCGGCGCCAACGAGGCCGTGCTGCGCATGCTGCGCCAGATCAACGAGTCCGACATGACCGTGGCCGACTTCATGCGCAAGGTGAAGAACAAGGAAGACGGCGTGCGCCTGATGGGCTTTGGGCACCGCGTCTACAAGAACTACGACCCGCGCGCCGCCATCGTCAAGGAGACCGCCCACGACGTGCTTTCGCGTCTGGGCGCCCGCGACAACCTGCTGGACATCGCGATGGAGCTCGAGGAGATCGCGCTCAGCGACGACTACTTCATCGAGCGTAAGCTCTACCCGAACGTGGACTTCTACACCGGCCTGATCTACAAGGCCATGGGCTTCCCGACCAAGATGTTCACCCCGCTGTTCGCGCTGGGACGCCTGCCCGGCTGGATCGCCCAGTACCGCGAGCTCATCAACGACCCGACCACCCGCATCGGCCGCCCGCGGCAGGTCTACACCGGCTACGCCGAGCGCGACTACGTTCCGCTGCGCGAGCGCGTCGCCAAGGACTGAGCCGGCGCGAAACGGAGTGTGGGCCCGGGGAAGCGGTTTCCTTCCCCGGGCCCACGCCTGCGTGCGGAGGCAGTGTTTGCCGTCAGGCGAGCGGCGAGTCCGGAGCGAACTCGATGGCCTTGCCGCCGCGGGCCAGCGCCTCCACGGCACCGGTGACCGAGTTGCGGCGGTAGAGCACGTTCGACGCGCCGGACAGGTCCCGGGCGGAGACGATCTTGGGGTCGCGGAACAGGCCGTGCTGGCCGGGTACCACGCCACCGGTGGGCAGGAAGGACACCTTGGTGCCCGCGGTGAGGTAGAGACCGGCCTCCACCACGCAGTCGTCGCCCAGCGCGATGCCCAGACCGGAGTTGGCGCCCAGCAGGCAGCGCTCGCCCACGCTCACCTTGCGCCCACTACCGCCGGACTGCACGCCCATCGTGGAGGCGCCGCCACCAATGTCCGAGCCGTCGCCGATCACCACGCCCTGGGAAATGCGGCCCTCCACCATGGAGACTCCCAGCGTGCCGGCGTTGTAGTTGACGAAGCCAGCGTGCATGACGGTGGTTCCCTCGGAGAGGTAGGCGCCCAGGCGCACGCGGTCGCCGTCACCGATGCGGACGCCGGCGGGCACCACGTAGTCCACCATGCGCGGGAACTTGTCGATGCCCCGCACCTCCACGGCACCGAACTTGCGGCGCAGGCGCAGGCGGGTCTCCTCGAATCCCTCCACCGGGCACGGGCCCGCAGAGGTCCACACCACGTTGGCCATCCGGGAGAAGATGCCGTCCAGATTCACCGTGTTGGGCTGCACTAGGCGGTGCGACAGTAGATGCAGGCGCAGGTAGGCGTCCGCCGTGGACTGCGGGGCGTCGTCCAGGTCCACCTGAGTGCGCACCACGGAGGTGTAAACCCCACGGGCCTCGTCCTTGGCCTCCATCGAGGTCAGCTGCTGACGCAGCTCGCTGCCAGATTCCTGCGGCAGTGGCCCCAGCTGCGGGGCCGGATACCAAACATCGAGCGTCTGCCCGGACTGCGAGATCGTTGCCAGTCCGTATCCCCATGCGAGTCGAGAAGTCATGTCTGCAAGTCTATGGGCAGGTCTCGAGCCCCGGCAGGCGAAGGCGAGGGGTGGACAGCGGGTTGGTGTACGGCTGTGCTAGCTGTTGCCGCGTCGGAACTGCGACATGGCCGTTTGGAACTGCAGGTGGAACCGCTCCGGGGTCGCGGGCCGCCCATTCGAAATCTGGGAGTTCGTCAATACGTCAACGCACTCCTGCGTGTAGGTGGAGAAGTCCTGGAGGGCTGCCTCGTAGGAACCGGCGTAGGCGTTGATTACGCGTTGCGGCCCGCCAATGAGGGTGAACTCCGCCTCGTCTGAGAACGAAAAGGCGGTACCGAGGTCGTCCGTGATTAGCATGCAGTCGAAGGGCGCGACTTCGCCGCGCAGTTGCGCCAGGCTCTCCTCGGTGGGAATCAGTTGCCAGCAATAGGGAGCCGGCCGTCTGGGCGGGGCTTGGTGCAGGTAGTCGTTGGTGATGACCCACCAGGTGGCCCCCGGGTTGGCGATGTTACAAGCCAGGATCAGGTCCCCGTAGAAGGCAGCGCAGAGCATGTCGTCGTTCTCTTGCGCAATGACCGTCGCGTCCTGCCGGGAAACCCACTCTGGATTGAAGTGCGTGCTGTCGGCGAAGATCTGGTCCCGTAGCGCGCGAACGTGGTCGACGGTAGAGGGAGCGAGGACTCTGGTCAGCATTAGGGGTACCTGAACTTTACGCGCGCACCGGAGGGCTGGATGATGTCGAGCCTGGGGCTTGCCAAAGAGCTGAGGCCGCGAAGGATGATCGTGGGACCGCTGGGTACGTTGCAGACGCGGAGCGGGTTGCCCTGATTGAACTCGGAAACGATCGGGTGTCCGCGAGTTAGCTCGCCGAAGTCCGCTTCGGCCTGCGGCAGGCCCCCGTTACGTATCCATATCTCGGTGCCCTGTTCAAAGGGCTGGTCGGGAGTAGATCCTGCTTGCATGCCCCCATCCTAGTGTTGACGAAGGAGGGGAGAGGGAGAAGCAGAAGGGCGTGCGGATATCCAGCTCTTCCCAAAGGGGAGTGTATTGGGGGCCTCGGAGTGGCCAGTAGATGCAGGCCCTTTTGTAGGGTTGCGCGACCATTCGAGGGATTGGTGCACCTTCCGAAGGGTTACCCGCCCCGGTTCTGATTCCGGGAGACCTAGGTGTTGCCCAGCCTCATCTGTGACATGGGGATGGCGAAGTTGGCGCGGAGTGCCTCTGCGACCCGTGGGAATCCAAGCTGCTGCTCTTGCTGAATGCAGTCTTCTACGAACTCGGAGAACTCTTTTACTGCGGCCTCGTATGAGCCTGCGTAGGCGTCGATGAATCTACGCGGTCCAGCTACTAGCGTGAACTCCTGGTGGTGCACAAATGAGAACGCTGCATTGAGTTCGCCTGAAAAAAGCATGCAGTCAAAAGGGGTAACCGCGCGCTCGATCTCGGACAAGGCCTCCTCCGTTGGGAGAATCTTCCAGCACATTGAGCGCATATCTTCCCGTGGGTCCGAAATGCAGCGGTCCTCGGTTATCGCCCACCATGCGGCGGCTGGGCTGATGGTGTTGCAGGCTCGGATGATAGATGGATAGTATGCAGGATGAAGCGAGTATGCGTTTTCTTGGGCAATGACAGTGGCGTCCTCTTGTGATACCCATGCGGGATTTAGGTGCATGCTGTCCAGGAAAATTGTGTCGCGCATTGCGCGGGCGCGATCAATGAGGGCGGGATCGGTGATTCGGTTCAGCATGATCGGCTCCGATCGGGTTCGATTGTGTCAATCCTTTGCCTCGCCTAGTGAGGAAGTCCGGGTGGGGGCGGGGTGGGGGCTAGGCGTTGCCCAGCCTCATCTGTGACATGGGGATGGCGAAGTTGGCGCGGAGGGCCTCTGCGACCCGTGGGAATCCAAGCTCCTGCTCTTGCTGAATGCAGTCTTCTACGAACTCGGAGAACTCTTTCGCTGCGGCCTCGTATGAGCCTGCGTAGGCGTCGATGAATCGGCGCGGGCCTGCAATCAGGGTGAATTCGGAGGGGTTTACGTACGAGAACGCGGCATTGAGCTCGTCAGTGAATATCATGCAGTCGAATGGGAAGATCTTGAATGAAAGCATATCTAGGCTTTCTTCGGTGGGTATGATCCGCCAGCATTTTGGATCTGTGGGGCGTGGCTCGCCTCCGGAGTTGAAATCCTCGGAGATTGCCCACCAGGTGGCGCCTGGGCTTATGATATTGCAGGCGCGGATGATGGCCGGGAAATAGTCCGGATGGAGTGAAGACTCGTTCTTCTGGGCGATCACTGTGGCATCCGTTTCCTCCACCCATTTGGGCCTCAGGTGCATGCTGTCCATGAAAATCGTGTCGCGCATTGCGCGGGCGCGATCAATGAGGGCGGGATCGGTGATTCGGTTCAGCATGATCGGCTCCGATCGGGTTCGATTGTGTCAATCCTTTGCCTCGCCTAGTGAGGAAGTCCGGGCGGGAGCGGGGTGGGGGCTAGGCGTTGCCCAGCCTCGCCTGAGATAAGAGAGTGCCGTAGTTGGTGCGAATCGCCTCTGTGGCCTTCGGGAACCCGAGTTTTTGGTCATGTTGGATGTAGTCGTCGACGAACCTTGAGAACTCTTTTACTGCGGCCTCGTATGAGCCCGCGTAGGCGTCGATGAATCGGCGTGGCCC